>JAQGHY010000228.1 GCA_028291455.1 Rubritepida sp.
CGGCAAGCGCCTCGTGCTGCTCGGCGAGGGCACACACGGCATGTGGATGGAGCGCAATCGCGGCGCGCTCTTCCAGGCCGTCCAGGTATTCCTTGAGGAGGCTGCTGCGTGAGTTCTTTTCCTGCCAATCCGACCATAGCCTTCGCCCATGTCGCCTACCGCAACGGCGACCGCTTCGCCGAGCGCGGCTCGCCCTATCCGAACTTCGAGGTCCGTAGCCTTGAGGATCTGCAGGCCAAGATCGCCGAGGCGGACGTGCTGGTCGTCAGCGGGATGTGGCGCAACAGCTTGCTGCCGCTGTCGCCGAAGCTGAAATATATCCAGGCGCTGTCCTCGGGCACCGATGCCTTCGACCGCGCGGTGCTGAAGGAGCATGGCGTCACCCTTTGCAACGGCGCGGGCGCCAATGCGGCGGCGGTGAGCGAGCATGCGGTCGGGCTCATGCTGGGCATGGTCCGGCGGCTGTTCGTGGCGCGCGATGACCAGCACCGGAAGCACTGGTCCGGCATGAAGGGCGACTTCGCCATCCGCGAGGACGAGCTGGCGGGGAAGACGGCCATTGTCGTCGGCATGGGCAACATCGGCGTGCGGCTGATCAAGCTGCTCAAGGCCTTTGAGATGACCGTGATCGGCGTGCGCGCCAATCCAGCCTCCGGTGCTGCCGGGGCGGACGAGGTGCATGGCACGGCGGAACTGCCCAAGCTGCTGCCGCGCGCCGACTTCGTGGTGCTTGTATGCCCGCTGACGGCCGAGACCGAGGGCCTGATCGGCGCCGAGGCCTTCGCCGCCATGAAGCCCACCGCCTATCTGGTGAATTGCGCGCGCGGCAAGGTCGTGGACGAGGAGGCGATGATCGCCGCACTCAAGGCCAACCGCATCAGGGGTGCTGGCCTCGACGTGATGGCGACCGAGCCGCTGCCGCAGGATTCGCCGCTCTGGGAGCTGCCGAACGCCTTCCTCGCCCCGCATACCGGCGGCGAGACCTGCGCCTTCGAGGACAACGTGCTCGACATCATGATGGAGAATATCGAGCGCCTGAAGGCCGGCCGCACGGATCTGATCAACAAGATCGTCTGAGCACATGCTGGTCGTCTCCCCCCGCTGGCTCTGGTGCGCCGAAACCGGCCTGCGGGAGGGGGCGCACCTGATCGTAAAGGGCGACCGCATCGTTGATGTGGTCGCCGAACGCCCGACGCTCGATGCCGAACGGATCGAGCTCGAGGACGGGTTGCTGACGCCCGGCCTCATCAACCTGCACAACCACGCCATGTCCGCACCGCTGTTCCGCGGGCTGGCCGACGATATCCGGCCGGACGATCTGCCCGGCCATATCCTGTTCTCGCTGCTGATGCCGCTGGGCAATTCCGTGGCCGACATCCTGACGCCCGAAGCGATGGGCGACGCGACGGAAATGGCGCTGCTGGAATGCCTAATGACGGGCACAACGGGAATGCTCGACGTCTGGCGGCACCAGCAACACGCATTCGTGACGCGGGCGACGGGCCTGGGACTGCGGACTTGGTCCTGCCCCTATATGTACACCGTCCCCAACCTTTCCATGGACGCGGCGGGCAAGCCGGTCTGGAGCGGCGAGGATGCGAGCGACCGCAGCTTTGACTTCGTGATGCGGCTGCACGCCGAGCGGCATCAAGGCCCCGATGGGCTCGCCTCCATCGGCTTCGGGCCGCATGGGCCGGACAGCAACTCTCCCGAACTGCTGCGGCGGATCGACCGCGCCTCCCGCGAGCTGGGTGCCATCGTGTCCATCCATTGCGCGCAGAACCCGATGGAGATCGCCGCGGTAAAGGCCGCGCACGGCAAGGGCAGCGTGGAGCATCTCGCCGACTGCGGCCTGCTGCGGCCGGGCGTGATCCTCGCCCATGCCATGTTCGCCACCGACGAGGAGATCGGCATGGTGCGCGATGCCGGCGCCACCATCGCCTCCTGCCCGCTCGGCTTCGCACGCTCCGGACGGGGCGTGCCGATGGCGCGGCTGCTGGATTCCGGCGTGCGGCTCGGTATCGGCACAGATGGCGTCACGCTGGATATGGTGGACGAGCTGCGCGGCGCCGCGATCCTGGCCAAGACCCAGTCGGGCAAGCCCAGCGCCGGCAGCGCCGAACGGCTGCTGACGGCGGCGACGCGCGATTCCGCCGATGCGCTGCAGCGCCCCGACCTCGGCCGCCTGACGCCCGGCAGCCGGGCCGACCTCGTGCTCTTCGACCTCTCGGGGCCGCGCTACCAGCCGGTCTGGAATCCCCTGCGCGCGCTGATCACCAACGGCCAGGGCAGCGATGCCCACACGGTCATCACCGCCGGAGAAGTCCGCGTCCGCGACCGCAAGCTCGTACGCGGCGATGCCGCCGCCGTCACGCGGCGCGGCCGTGCCGCCATCGAGCAGGCCTGGGCGGAGGCGGCACGGCAAGGCGCCATTCCCGCGTCGCTGGCCTCGCAGCGCGCCTTCGCATGAGTTCCGTTCAACGCTTCGTTGCCAGGTGCCCCGCATGACGACCGACCAGACCATCGCCTCCATCCGCGCCGACGCCGGCTACATCAAGGCCTGCGACGTGATGCGGGCCGAGCACGACCGCACAGTGGCGGATATCGTCAAGCTGACCGAAATCCCGGCGCCGCCGTTTGCCGAGGAGAAGCGCGCCGCCGCCTACCTCGACATGCTCAGCGGCCACGGGCTCGAAGAGGTCGCGCAGGACGAGGTCGGCAATGTGATGGGGCTGCGCCGGGGCTTCGGCAACGGCGATATCCTCGTTGTGGCCGCGCATCTCGACACGGTATTCCCGGCCGGCACGGATGTGCGCGTGCGGCGCGAGGGCACGAAGCTCTTCGCGCCCGGCGTCGGCGACGACACGCGCAGCCTGGCTGTGAATCTCGGCTTCCTGCGAGCCATGGATGCGGCCGGCATCCGCACGCGGCACGACATCCTCTTCGTCGGCGACGTGGGTGAGGAAGGCCTCGGCGATCTGCGTGGCATCCGCAACCTCTTCGCCAAGCATCCCAGGCGCGAGCGCTTCCGCGCCTTCTTCACCGTGGACAGCCCCGATGTGGACCGCATCGTCACCGGCGGCATCGGTTCGCGCCGGTATCGCGTGGCGTTCCGTGGCCCGGGCGGGCACAGCTTCGCGGCCTTCGGCATGGTGAACCCGATGTATGCGATGGCCGAAGCCGCACGGACGCTGGCCGCCATTGAGGTCCCGCGCGAACCGATCACCACGCATTGCGTCAGCGTCGTCGGCGGCGGCACCTCGATCAATGCCATTCCCGAGACGGTGACGATGGAAGTCGACCTCCGATCCGCGAGCGCGGAGGAGTTGGCCAGGCTGGAGAAGCGCTTCCTCGACGGCGTCCACGCGGCTGTCGCCGCCGAGAATGCGGCGCGCGACGGCACCATCACCGTGGAGCTGACCGCCGTTGGCGACCGGCCGGCGGGGCACACTCCCAATGGCGCACCCATCGCGCGGCTGGCCTCGGCGGCGGTGGCAGCGGAGGGCTATGCGCCCTCCTTCGAATGGTCCTCGACCGACGCCAACATCCCCATGAGCCTCGGCATTCCCGCGGTGCGCATCGGCTCCGGCGGCACCGGAGGGCGGGCGCATTCCCTAGAGGAATGGATCGACGTGGAGATCGAGAGCTCCTTGCGCGGAATGCGCGCGAGCCTCGCCACCATTCTCGCCGTCGCCGAGATGGAAACCGCCTGACGGCGATCCGGCTTTAGGTGATAGATGGCCGAGATCGCTGGGAGGAACCAATTGACATGAAACGCCGAACCCTCCTGGCCGCGAGCCCCGCCCTCGCCTCCGGTGTTATCGCTTCGGGAGCCTTCGCCCAAGGCGAGTGGCGGCCGCAGCGGCCGATCAACGTCGTCGTCCCCTTTGCCGCCGGTTCGGGCACGGATGCGGTGGCGCGCGTGGTCGCGCAGATGTTGGGCGCGGAGCTCGGCACCACCATCACCGTGGACAACCGCGCCGGCGCCAACGGCACCATCGCCGCCCTGGCGGTGACGCGCAGCGCGCCCGACGGTCACACGCTGTTCGTCACCACCAACACGACGCATGCCGCCAATCCCTGGCTGCTGAAGCGCATGGACTACGATCCGGTCCGCGACTTCACGCCGCTCAGCCGGCTCGGCAATTACGTCTTCTGGCTGACCGTCGGGGCCGAGGTGTCCGCGCGAAATCTGCAGGAGTTCCTCGCGCTGGCCCGGGCGGACCCCGGCCGGATCAGCTATGCCAGCGGCAACGGCACGGGCATCGTCGCCGGCGCGACCATCGCGCGGATGGCCGGCCTCGAGATGCTGCACGTGCCCTACCGCTCCACCCCGCCCGCGCTGACGGATGTGATCGCCGGGCGCGTTTCCAGCATCGTGATCGACCTCACCCCCTCGCTCGGCCATGTCCGTGAGGGACGGCTGCGCGCACTCGGCATCACCAGCGGCCAGCGCTCCGCCCTGGTGCCGGACGTGCCCACGCTGGCCGAGCAGGGCCTGACGGGCTTCGACCTGCTGAGCTTCGCCGCACTCTTCGGACCCGCCGGGCTGCCACCCCATGTCACGGCCACGATCGGCAGTGCCATGCAGCGCATCGGTGCACGGCCGGAATATCGCACGCGCATGGCCGAGATGGGTTTCGACGGCATGACCTCCACGCCCGCCGAACTCGGCGACTTCGTCGTGCAGCAGATTTCCGCCTGGGGCGAGATGATCCGCGGCGCCGGCATCGAACCCGAATGATGGTACGCCGCCGCCGCAGAACGACGTGGTGGCGCCGCACGGTGCTGGCCTTTTGGCTGGTGGTCCTGGCGATCCCCGTCATCGTGGCGGTGCTGGTCTGGCGAACGGTGCCGGCTGACAACGCCGAGGTCCATATCACCGGCCTCTCCGCCCCCGCGTCGATCCAGGTCGACGAGGCCGGCATCCCGCACATCCAGGCGGCGAACGAGCGCGATGCGGCGACGGCGCTGGGCTGGATGCACGCCCGCGACCGCATGTTCCAAATGGACATGATGCGGCGCGGCGCCGAGGGACGCGTTTCCGAGATCGCCGGCGTTGCGGCGCTGCGGCTGGACCGCTTCAGCCGCCTTCTAGGCCTGCGCCAGCGTGCGGAAGCGGATTTCGCCGCGCTCGATGCCGATACGCGCGGCCTACTGGAGGCCTACTCGATCGGCGTCAATCAATGGATCGCCGATCGTGGACGTCTCGCCGCGCCGGAGTTCCTCGCTCTCGGCGCGCCCGAATTCTGGCAGCCCTCGCATTCCCTGCTCTGGGCCAAGATCATGGGGCTTTGGCTCTCCAGCAACTGGCGCACCGAGATCGAGCGCGCGCGGCTTGCCGCCGTCCTGCCGCCGGAGCACCTCTGGGACCTATGGCCAGCGGATCGCAGCGCCGGCCGGCCGGACGTGGCCGCGCTTGCGGATGTGGACCGCATGCTCGCCGCCATCCCCGTCTTCGGCGAGGATGCGCCCCTGCCCTCCTCGGCCTCCAACGCCTTCACCGTGGCGCGCGGGGCCGGCGGCGCCCCGGTGCTCGCCTCCGATCCGCATCTCGGCTACGGCGCGCCGATCCTCTGGTACTTGGCGCGGATCCAGCTGGCCGATGGGCGCATGCTCGCGGGCGCGACGGTGCCGGGCGTGCCGCTGCTCATCATCGGCCGCAACAACGACCTCGCCTGGGGCTTTACGACGACACAGTCCGACACGCAGGACGTCTTCGTCGAGCCGGCCTCGGCCGCGCGCGTGGTCCGCACCGAGACGATACGCGTGCGCGGCGAGGAGCCGGTGACGATGGAGGTGCGCGAGACCTCCAACGGCCCCGTCGTCTCCGACCTGGACGAGACGCCGCGGACAGACGGCAGGGTCCTCGCCGTCCGCATGGCGAACCTGGAGCCGAACGACACGGCGGCCGCCGGCTTCCTCGCGCTGAACCGCGCGCACGACATCGCCGGGGCACGGGCGGCGGCGGCACAGATCTCCTCCCCGCCGCAGAACCTGATGGTTGCCGACCGCAGCGGGGGCATCGCCATGTACCTGGTCGGACGCACGCCGATCCGCGCCGAGGGCGACGGTAGCCTGCCAACGCCCGGCAACCGCCCCTGGACCGGCTTCGTCCCCTTCGACGAAATGCCCCATGTGGAGAACCCGGAAAGCGGTGTACTGGTGAACTCAAATAACCGCGTGAGCCCGCCCGAGCACCCGGTCTTCCTCGCGCGTGAATGGTTCGGCGACTGGCGGTTCCGCCGCATTCACGAACGCCTTGCCGGCCCGGGACCGCACGACGTTGCGCAATTCGCCTCGATCCAGATGGATACGCTGTCCCTGCTGGCGCGGGAGGCGTTGCCGGTGCTGAAGGCACTGCCGCGCGGGACGGGCACGATGGGCGCGGCGCAGGCGCTGCTGGCGGATTGGGACGGCAATATCGGCGCGGACCTGCCGCAGCCGCTGATCTGGAACGCCTTCGCCCGCCGCATGCCGATGCTCGCGCTGCGGCAGGCGGGCGTGGCGGATTTCCGCGGCAATGCCGAATTCCTGCGCTTCCTGTTGCTGGAACCCGAAGCCTCCTGGTGGTGCGGCGGCGATTGCCGCGCCATGGCCGCCCTGGCGCTCTCCGAGGCCGTCGCCGATCTGGCACAGACCCATGGCGCCGACCCGGCCGCCTGGCGCTGGGGCACCGCGCATCAAGCTCTCTTCGAGCATCCCATGCTGCGCTTCATCCCCGGACTAAACCGGATGACCGGCCTCGCGGTTCCGGTCGGCGGAGACGGCGAGACGGTGCAGCGGCAGGGCTCGCGTGGCGACAGCACTGCGCCCTTCGACGCGCTTCATGGGGCGGGGCTGCGCATGGTGGCGGACCTCTCCGAGCCGGACGGAATCTTCGCGATCATCGCGACCGGGCAGTCCGGCAATCCGGCGTCCAGCCACTGGGGCGATCTGCTGGAGAGCTGGCGCGGCGGCGTGGTCCGCCGGCTCACCCGCGAACCTGCCGAGGTCTCCGCCCGCATCCGCCTCGCGCCTTGAGACACGGTTAATGCTGCAGCCCGTCCTCCTGGGCCTATTGGCTGCCTTCGTCGGCTTCGCCTCCTCCTTCGCGGTGGTGCTCGCGGGCTTCACCGCGATGGGCGCCTCGCCGGCCGAGGCCGCATCGGGCCTGGTCATGCTCTGCCTGTTGATGGGCGTCCTCGGCGCCGCGTTCTCCTTCATCTGGCGCAAGCCGATTTCCATAGCATGGTCCACGCCGGGCGCGGCGCTGTTGGCGACGACCACGGCCCCGGCGGGCGGCTTCTCCGCGGCGGTGGGCGCCTTTCTCGCGGCCTCGCTGCTGCTGGTGGCGGCCGGACTCTGGCGGCCCTTCGCTCGCGCGGTGGAACGCATCCCGCCGCCGATCGCGGCGGCCATGCTGGCGGGCGTGCTGCTCGACCTCTGCCTCGCGCCGGTGCGGGCGGTGGGCGCGCTGCCCTGGCTGGCTTTACCCGTGGTGCTGGCGTGGGCGGCGATGCTGCGGATCAACCGGCTCTGGGCCGTGCCGGTGGCGGTGCTGGTCGCGGCCGGCGCCCTGCTGCTGGGGCCGGGGCTGCCGGGCGGAGCGGCATGGCAGGCGCCGCATCTGGTCTGGGTGACGCCGGGCTTCGAATGGGGCGCGATGGTGGGGATTGCGCTGCCGCTCTTCCTCGTCACCATGGCTTCGCAGAACCTGCCGGGCTTCGCGGTGTTGCAGGCCAACGGCTATCACATCGCGATGCGGCCGGTGTTCCTCGCGACGGGGGCCGGCAGCTTTCTCGGCGCATTCTTCGGCGGGCAACTGGTCAATCTCGCGGCCATCACGGCGGCCCTTTGCGCCGGGCCGGAAGCTCACCCCGACCCCGGGAAGCGTTGGATAGCGGGGCTGGTGGCGAGCCTCGGCTATCTCTGTTTCGCTGTCATCGCGGGCGTGGCGGCGAGCGTGGTCGCCGCCGCGCCGCCGCTGCTGATCCAGGCCGTCGCGGGGCTGGCGCTGATGGCCTCGCTGGCCGGCGCGCTTTCCATCGCATTGGGCGCGGAGGAGACGCGGTTGCCGGCGGTCGTGACCTTCGTCGTCTCTGCCTCCGGCCTCAGCGTCGGCGGGGTCGGTGCGGCCTTCTGGGGCCTAATCGCCGGCGGTGCGCTGCTGCTACTGCTTCGACGCTAGAATCCCCTCGACGATCTCCTGGATGGAAAGCGCCTCCTGCAGGGTCGCGAGGTTCACCTCCTCGCCGCGCGTCATCGCCACCACCTTGTCGAGCTGACCCGCCAGGGTGAGCGGGCGCATCTCCGCGTTGGGACGCGCATCGGGGGCAGCGCGCCATCCGCCATCCGCACCGAGTTGCTCGGGGAAGGACCAGTCGCGCAGCCGGATGCTGCCCTTGGCGCCAATGATGGTGGTCATGTTGTGCTCGTCATCCGCCGTGGTGCCGACACCGCCGGTGATCCCGACCGGCACGTCGCCCGCCCAGAGTCGCGCGGTGATAGCCGTCTCGGAACCATCGCCCGGCGGATAGGTCACGGTCGCCTCCGCCAGGCGCAACGGGCCGCCCAGCCGTTGCGCCAGGAAGAGGAAATGCGACACGACCTCGCGGGTGAAGCCGCCCTCAGCGCGGCGAGAGAGCCAGGTCGCCGCGCCCCTCTGCCAGCCGCGCGGCCAGCCGCCGAAATCCGCGGTGATCTCGATGCGCTCGATCCCGCCGATCTCCGGCAGCCAGGCGCGGAGCTGCTTGATGGAGGGCGAGGAGGCCATCGGGAAGTTCACCGCCGCGCGCTGGCCGGCGGCCTCGGCCACGAAGGCGCGCGCGGCCACGAGGTCGGAGGCCAGCGGCTTCTCCAGGAACAGCGCACGCCCGGCCCTCAGCACCGCTTGCCCCAGCGCGATATGCGAGGCGGGCGGCGAGGCGATGTAGACCGCCTCGGACGCCGCGATCACATCCGCCGCCGAAGCGTTGAGCCCGATATCCGGCGTAATGTCGGCGAGGCGCTGTGCGGCCTCCGGCGCCGGATCCCACACGGCCACGATCTGCGTACCGGGATGGGCGAGGGCCGCGCGCATCAGCCGCTCGCCCATGATGCCGAGGCCGATGATGCCGAGCTTCAGGCGGTCATGATTCATAGGGCAGCCCCACATATTGTTCGGCCAGCGCGGTGCGCGCGGCCTGCGAATGCACGACGTAATCCAGCTCGGCCAATTGCACACGATGCTCGAAGGGATCGTTGTCGTCGAAGCGGTGCAGCATGGCGGTCATCCACGAGGAAAAGCGCTGGACCTTCCAGATGCGGCTCAGGCAAGTCTCGCTGTAGCGGTCCATCAGCGCCTCACCCTCGCCGCGGAAGAAGGCGGTCAGCGCTCGGGCCAGCACGCGCACATCGGCGATGGCCAGGTTCATGCCCTTGGCGCCCGTCGGCGGCACGATATGCGCGGCGTCGCCGGCCAGGAACAGGCGGCCATGGCGCATCGGCTCGGCGACGAAGCTGCGCATGCCGGTGACGCCCTTCTGCAGGATCTGCCCCTCGTTCACGGCGCCGAGGCGGGTCTGCAAGGCGTCCCAGATGCGTGTGTCGGACCACGCGGACAGATCCTCCTCCGGCGCACATTGCAGGTAGAGGCGCGAGATGGTCTGGCTCCGCATGGTGGCTAAGGCGAAGCCGTCGCTGTGGCGGGCATAGATCAGCTCGTGGCTGATGGGGCGCGCCTGCGCGAGGATGCCGAGCCAAGCGAAGGGATAGATACGCTCGTAGACGCGCAGCACCTCCGCCGGAATGGCGCCGCGCGAGACGCCGTGGAAGCCGTCGCAGCCGGCGACGACGTCGCAGTGCAGTTCCTGCCGTGTGCCCTCCTGCGTCCAGGTGATGCGCGGGTGGGCGGTCGCAACGTCGTGGACCGCCGTATCCTCCACCTCGAAGTACAACGGGCGGCCGGTCTCCAGCCGGGCGGCGACCATGTCCTTCACCACCTCCTGCTGGCCGTAGATCGTCACGCGCCGGCCGGTCAGCCCATGCAGGTCGATGCGGTGGGACATCCCGTCGAAGCGCAGCTCCAGCCCGTCATGCGACAGCCCCTCGCGCCGCAGCCGCGCGGCCAGCCCGGCCTCGGCGAGGGTGTCAACGCTGCCCTGCTCCAGCAGGCCCGCCCGCACGCGGCCTTCGATATAGCCCCGCGACCGCGCCTCGATGACCACGCTGTCCACGCCGGCGAGATGCAGCAGGTGGGCGAGCAGCAGCCCCGCGGGCCCCGCCCCGATGATCCCGACCTGCGTGCGCATCATCCGATCTCCGCTACCCCTGCCTTCCCGAATGGCGCAGAATGCCGCACGCGACAACGGGGAATGGCCATGGAACCGACACACCGCATCGACGTGATCTCCGACGCGATCTGCCCCTGGTGCTGGATCGGCAAGCGCCAGCTCGAGATCGCCCTCGCCCAGCTCGCCGAGCAAGGCCGGACCTTTTCCATCCATTGGCGCCCCTTCCAGCTCAACCCCGACATGCCCGCCGAGGGCGTCGAGCGCGCCGCCTACCGCGCCGCCAAGTTCGGCAGCGTCACGCGCGGCGCCGAGCTCGACGCCAATGTCGCGGCGTCCGGCAGCGGCGTCGGCCTGGAGTTCCGCCACGACCTCATGCTGCGCACGCCCAATACCATCAGCGCCCACCGCCTCATCCGCTGGGCCGGACCGCGCCAGAACGAGCTCGTGGAGCTGCTGTTCCGTGCCTATTTCCAGGAAGGCCAGGACATCGGCGACCAGGCGGTGCTGGCGGGGATCGCCGCCACACTGGGCCTGGACGCCACCGCCTTCCTCGCCTCGAATGAATTCGCCGACGAGGTTCGTGCCGAGGATGCGACCTTCCGCCGCATGGGCATCTCCGGCGTGCCTAGCTTCGCCCTGGACGGCCGCGTCCTGTTCAGCGGCGCCTACCCAGCCGCCCATATGGTCGAGCTCTTCACCCGCCAGGCTGCCTGACGGCTTGACCGGCACGGCGGCGCTGGCCCTTCATGCGGCCATGAAGCTGCTGTTCATCAATGGCCCGAATGCCAACCTCTACGGCCTGGACGCCTCCGGCACCTATGGCCACGAAGGGTTCGGCGATATCGAAAGACGCTGCCATGCCAAGGCCTCTGCACTCGGGGCGGAGCTGGATTTCCGGCAAAGCCAGGATGAGGGCGAGATCATCGGCTGGATCCACCGGGCGCGCGGTGACGTCAACGGGCTGATCATCAACGCGGCGGGGCTGTCCTACACATCGATCGCGGTGATGGATGCGCTGCTGACTTTCGATGGTCCCGTCATCGAGGTGCATATGTCCAATATCCACCGGCGCGAGCCGTTCCGGAACCGCACCTATACGTCGAGGGCGGCGGTCGGCAGCATCTGCGGGCTGGGGCCGATCGGCTACGAGATCGCGATCCAGGCGATCGTGCCGCTATGCCGGACGTAATCCCCGTCGCCTTCCACAGCGAGCACGATGATCCCAACGCCTGGGAGGCTGCGCTGCGGACCCACCTGCCGGAGCTGGAGTTCCGGCTTGGCAACGCGGACCCCGACGGCGTCGTGGCGGCGCTGGCATGGAACCCGCCGCACGGCTTCTTCGCGCCGTTCCGCGAACTGAAGCTGGTGGTGAACCTCGGCGCCGGCGTGGACAGCCTGCTCGGCCGCGACGACCTGCCGCCCCTGCCGATCAGCCGGCTGAACGATCCCGGCATGGTGCAGCTCATGTGCTCCTACGTGACGCATGCGGTGACGCATTACGCGCGGGACTTTCACCAGTTCCAGCGGGCGCAGCGGCTGGGCGAATGGCGCTACATTCATCCGCGCCCGCTCTCCGCGTATCGGGTTTCGGTCCTCGGCCTGGGCGAGCTGGGTGCCGCTGCGGCGGAGGCGCTGGCGCGCATGGGCTATAGCGTGACCGGCTGGGCGCGGAGCGCGAAATCCGTGCCTGGCGTGCGCTGCCTCTCCGGCCGGGAGGGCTTCGAGACTGCGCTGCGCGAGGCCGACACGCTAGTCCTGCTGCTGCCGCTGACGCCGCAGACGCGCGGGTTGATCGGCGCAGTCGAACTCGCGCTGATGAAGCCGGGCGCCAACCTCATCAACGTCGCGCGTGGACCCCTGGTCGATGAGGCCGCGCTGATCGCGGCCCTGCGCTCGGGGCAGATCGCGGAAGCGACGCTAGACGTCTTCGAGACCTCACCCCTGGCCGGCGGGCATCCGTACTGGGCGATGGAGAACGTGCGCATCACGCCGCACCTCGCCAGCATCACCATCCCCGAAGCCGCGGCCGCGGATGTGGCCGAGAGCATCCGGCGCGTGCTGCGAGGCGAGCCGCCGCTGCATCAGGTGGACCCGGCGCGGGGATACTGACCCGTATCGAACATCCCGCCGCGCTGGAACGCCGCCTGAATGTAGTTCGCCAGCGCCCGCACCGCCGGCCGGCTCGCGGGGCCCGGCAGTGCCGCCAACACCAACCGGACCGGCGGCAGGCCAGGGTCGAGCGGGAGTGAGGTGATCCGGCTGCCATCGATGGCATGCGGGCTTTCCGCCTGCACGTTCTGGATGGTCCACCCCAGCCCGTTCCCCACGAGCCCGCGCAGCAACTCCTGGCTGCGCGAGCGGAAGCCAATGCGGGGCGCCAGCCCCAGGCTGCGGAACATGCCCATGAAGTAGTCGCGCGAGTGCGGGAGGTCGAGGAGCAGGAAAGGCTCCTCCACCAGCTCCGCGATCGTCACCCGCGGCGCGCGGGCCAGCCGGTGCCGGGCCGGAAGCACCGCCACAGGTGCGAGTTGCGCGACGCGCGTTACCTCCAGCTGGCCGAACATGTCGAAGTCGTAGGTGAGCGCGATCTCGGTCCGCCCCGCCATGAGGCCGGCGAGCATCTCGTCGTGGTCGCCCTCCTCCACGCGGACGGAGAGGCGCGGCGCATCGCGCCTCAAGCCGGCTAGCAGCGCCGGGAGGTAGCGCGGCGCGAGCGTGAGAAAGCAGCCCATCGCCACCTCGCCCACGGCCTCCTGCCCGAGCGAGGCCGCGGCATGCACGAAATCCTCCGCATGGCGCAGCAGCAGCCGCGCCTCCGCGACGACGCGCGCACCGGCGGGCGTCAGGGTCACGCCACGCGCGTGATGGCGAAGCAGCAACGCCACGCCGAGCTCCGCCTCCAACGCCGCCACCGCCTCGGAGATGGAGGGCTGCGACACATGCATCCGCCGCGCCGCCCCCGTGACGGAGGACGCATCCGCCACCGCGACGAGGTAGCGGAGGGATCGCAAGGAGAGGTTCGCCAGTTGAATCGGATTTTCCTATGCCAAAGCCCGGAAACGCATATTTCCCCGATGCCTCGGTTTTACGCAACATCGCCGGACCACACAGGAGCCGACCAATGATCCGCACGGGCAACCAGTATCGCGAAGGGCTGCGCGACGGCCGTGAGGTCTGGATCGACGGCGAGCGCGTCAAGGACGTGACCACCCATCCCGCGCTCAAGCCCATCGTCGACGTGAAGGCCCGCATGCACGACCTGGCGCATGAGCCGGCGCATCAGGAAAGCCTCACCTACGTCGAGAACAACGAGCGGCACAGCATCTTCCAGCAGCCGCCGACGACGCAGGAGCATTGGCACCGCAAGTGGGCGGGCCTGGACCTGCTGATGAACGATATCGGCGGCGTCGCCACCCGCCTCGGCGACGAGACGGTCGGTGAGATGTGGTCCCTCCAGGATGGCCGCGACATGCTGTCCGAGATCGACCCGCGCTTTGCCGACAATATCGACCGCCACATTCGCCGCGTGGTGGAGCAGGACATCTTCCACGTCTCCGCCAATACCGACCCCAAGGGCGACCGCTCGCGCCCGGTGGAGGAGCGCGACCCGGATATGATGATCCGCGTCGTGAAGGAGACGGATGCGGGCATCGTCATTCGCGGCGCCAAGTTCGAGACGGCGTCGGCCTATGCCGACCAGGCCTATCTCAAGCCCACCGTCGGCGCCTGGACGAACGAGAAGGAGAGCATCCACGCCGTTGGCTGCATCGTGAAGATGGGCGCGGCTGGCGTGAAGCACATCTGCCGCGCGCCCTTCGCCACTAAGAGCGACCCGGCCGACATTCCCCTCGCCTCGCGCTTCGACGAGGTGGAGGCGCTGGTCGTATTCGACGACGTGATGATCCCCTGGGAGGACGTGTTCTTCTACCGCCACACCGCCGCCGCCCAGCAGGTGCGCGCCACGCTGCACCGCTACAGCGCCTTCCCCTACGTCCTGCGCGTTCTCTACACCGCCGACATGATGATCGGCGCGGCCATGTGGAACGCCAAGCAGACCGGCCTCGAAAAGCTCCAGGCCGTGCAGGAGAAGCTGGCGGACCTCGTCTGCTACCGGGAGGGAATCCGCGCGCACCTCGTCGCCTCGATCGCGCTGGCGGAACGTTCGCCGGCGGGGTTGCTGATGCCCAACCAGTCCCTGCTCTATGCTGGCCGCGTCCTGGCCTGCAGCCAGCTGCCGGCCATGATGCACACGGCACGGGAGCTGATCGGCGGCCAGATCTGCGTGACGCCGGATATGGCGCAGTTCGCGGGCGGCGCCGGAAACTGGCTGGAGAAGTTCTACACGCTGAACAACGAATGGAACTCGGAGGACCGGCGCAAGCTGCTGGCCTTCGCGCGCGACCTGCTGAACAGTGATTACGCAGGCCACCGCCTCGCATTCGTGCAATTCGCCCAGGCGCCGCACTTCAATCACCTGGCCGCCGTCTACAAATCCTTCGACTTCTCGGGACCGCTCGATTTCGTGCGCAACAGCGCGCGGCTTTCCGACAAGATCCTCGGCGCCGACGCCGCCAAAACCACGGGACCCAAGCACTGATGCCGACCCACACCCGCATCCGCCCCTTCAACACGAAGCAGGCTTATCCCGAGCAGAGCCTCGACAACGACGTCTGCATGGCGGTCCGCGCCGGCAACACCGTCTATCTCCGCGGCCAGACCGCGATGGACCTCGACGGCAAGCTCGTCGGCGTTGGCGACCCCGCCGCGCAGACGGAGAACGCCATGCGCTGCGCCGAGATCCTGCTGAAGGAGGCCGGCGCCGAGCTCGCGGATGTCTGCAAGATCGTGATCTACATCACCGATCGGGCCTATCGCGAGCCCGTCTATCGTGTCGTCGGCAAGTGGCTGAAGGGCGTGTTTCCGGTCAGCACCGGGATCATCGTCAACGGGCTGGCGAAGACCGAATACATGATGGAGATCGACATCATCGCCGAAATTCCGGCCGACCGCGCCTGATCCTGGCGGCGGCATGACACTTGCTTCACCCGCAACGGCATAAGAGGAGGGCGAATCCCATGGTTCAGATCACCAGGCGTCAGACGGCACTTCTTGGCGCGGGGCTTTTGGCCGCTCCGCACATCGCCAGCGCCCAGGCGGGGCGGATCTCGATCTCCATTTGGGGCGGCTCGTGGCGGGACATGGTCCAGAAGATCGTGGCGGAGCGCTTCACCGCCGAGACCGGCGCCACCGTCGAATTCCAGACCGGCGGCACCGTGGATCGCCTGAACCGCGCCCGCCTCTCCCGCGCCGCACCCGAGGCGGACCTCACCTTCACGACCTCGCATTTCGGCTGGCTCTACGCCAATGGCGGGCTGTTCGAAACGCTGGACCTGTCCAAGATCCCCAACGCCGCCAACCTCGTCGAGCAGGCGAAGATCAGCCCGATGCATCTCGGCACCTGGGCTTACGTCTATACCATCGGCTACCGGCCCGATCTGCTGCCCGGCGTGACCTTCGACTCCTGGGGCGATCTCTGGTCGCCGGCGCTGGTCAACAAGCTCTCCGCGCCCGATTTCGACCCGAGCCACATCATCGTCGCCGCCGCAGTGCTGGAAGGCGGCGACGCCAGCACCTGGGAGCGTGGCCAGGCCCGGCTCCGCGCGCTGAAGCCCAACTTCAAGGCCTTCTACACCAACGACGCGAACAGCCAGCAGCTCATCGGCAGCGGCGAGACGCCGGTGCAGGTGCTGCTCTCGATGAACGCGCACCACATGGTGAACGAGGGCGTGAACGTCCGCCTCGCCATCCCCAAGGAGGGCGCGGTTCTGGGCGTCGACACGGTCGCCATCATGAAGGGCAGCCGCCGGCAGGAGCTGGCCTATCGCTTCATCAACACCTGCCTCAACCCCGAGGTCCAAGCCGCCATCGCCGCCGATAAGAAGGGTAGCCCGACCGTCTCCAACGCGGTGCTCGATCCCGCCGTGGCGGCGCTGCCGGGCGTCTTCACCACGCCCGAGCAATGGCGCACGCAGGCGATGATCATCGATCACCGGCTGCGGGCGGAGAAGACCAACGAGTGGCGCAGGTGGTTCCAGGAAAACATCATCGCGCGTTGAGCGTGAAGCGACCCTTTCTCGGCCTCTTCGTCACGCCCGCCGTACTGATCGCGGCGGGGTTCGTGCTCGCGGTGGGCGCGGTGCTGCAATACGCCGTCCTCGCGCATATCCCGGGTGAGCTGGAGCCGGGCGGCTTCAGCCTCATGCACTTCCGGGACATGCTGAAGCCGCTCTATGCGGGCGTGTTTTTCGACACCGTGCGGATGTGCCTCACGGTTTCGGTGTTGGCGCTGCTGGCTGCCTATCCGCTGGCCCTCGCGCTGGTGCGGGTGCGCAACGCCTATCTGAAATCGGCGATCCTCATCATCTCGGTGACGCCGCTCTTCCTTGGCGAGGTGATCCGCACCTATGCCTGGATCATCGTGCTGGGGAACCGCGGCTTCGTGAACGCGTCGCTGATGGCGCTCGGTGTGATCGACCGGCCCATGGAGTTGATGTTCACCCGGACGGGCGTGGTCATCGCGCTGGTGCATGTGACGCTGCCGGTCGTGGTCATCATGCTGGCCGCGGCAATCAGCCACATCGACCGCGACCTCGAACGCGCGGCGGCGGCCCTGGGTGCCAAGCCGCTGAGGGCGTTCCTGACGGTCACGCTACCGCTGTCCATGCCGGGTATCGTCGCGGGGCTGACGACGGGCTTTGCCTGGACCTTCTCGGCCTTCGCCACGCCGCAGCTGATCGGCGGTGGGCGGGTGAACATGCTCTCCAACCTCGTCTATTCGCTGGGCTTCGCCTCGTTCAATTTCCCTTTCGCGGCAGCACTTTCCGTTGCGGGGCTGGTGCTGACGGGGGTCTCGCTCGCCGGCTTCCGGCTGCTGCTGCGGCCGCTGAATCGCGTGGGCCTGCGATGACAGCCATCGCCTTCCGCATGCTGGTGGCGGCACTGCTGGGTTTCGTACTGCTGCCGGCCGTGGTCGCCTGCACCGCCGCCTTCGACAGCCGCGCCATCATCGCCTTCCCGCCGGAAGCTTTCTCCCTGCGGTGGTTCGTACGCGCGCTGAACTACGAGGACTTCCGGATCGGATTCGCCAACAGCCTCTTCGTCGCGGTCATAGCCTCCACGCTGTCGGTCGTGATCGGCAGCGGGGTGGCCTATGCAATCGACCGCTACAGCTTCCGCGGCAAGGTGCTGCTGGAATCGTTGCTGCTGGCGCCGCTGGCCATTCCGCATTTCACCATCGGCCTTGGCGCGCTGATCGTGGCCGCGCAGATCGGCCAGTCGCGCGGTTGGCCGGTGGTGGTGCTGACGCATGTCGTACTGGTGCTGCCCTTCGTGTTGCGGAGCCTCTACGTCTCGCTGAGGAACATCGATCCGCGGCTGGAACTCGCGGCCCTGTCGCTGGGTGCAAGGCCAGGGCGGGTCATCCTGACGGTGACGCTCCCTGCCCTCGCCCCGGGCCTGGCGGGCGGGTGGCTGTTCGCGGCCATCCTCTCCTTCAACGAGTTCACGGCGTCGCTCTTCGTCACCGCGCAGCGCACGCAGACGCTGCCGGTCGCGATGTACAACTATGTCCGCGAATACGCCGACCCCTCGATGGCGGCGATCTCCGCCCTCTATATCCTGCTGACGACGCTGGTGCTGGTCATCGCCAACCGCTTCCTCGGCCTCGGCCGCATTTTGGGAACCGAAGATGCCAGGCACTGAAGGCGTGAACGCCGAGGCCCTGCGGCTGGATGGCGTCGGCAAGAGCTTCGGCGCCATCACCGCCCTGCATGAGGCCTGGCTGCGCGTGGCCGACGGCGAGTTCGTCACGCTGCTCGGCCCTTCCGGCTGCGGCAAGACGACGCTGCTGAACCTCATCGCCGGCTTCCTGGAGGCCGATGCGGGCGAGATCTTCATTGGCGGCAAGCTCGTCACGCAGCTGCCGGTCTGGGAGCGCGACCTCGGCATGGTGTTCCAGTCCTATGCGCTGTTCCCGCATATGGATGTCGCACGCAACGTCGGCTACGGGTTGCGCGCGCGTGGCGTGAGCAAGTCCGAGGAGGCTACGCGCGTCGCCGATGCGCTGGCGCTGGTACGCCTCTCGCCGCTGGCCGGCCGCCGCCCGAAGGAGCTCTCCGGCGGCCAGCAGCAGCGCGTGGCCCTGGCCCGCGCGCTGGTGATCCGCCCGCGCCTGCTGCTGCTGCTGCTGGACGAGCCGTTCTCCGCGCTCGACCGCAACCTGCGCGCGGAGATGCAGATCGAGTTGAAGGACATCCAGCGCCGGCTCGGCGTCACCACCATCTTCGTGACGCACGACCAGGGTGAGGCCATGTCCATGTCGGATCGCGTGGCCGTGATGTCGGAGGGGCGCATCCTGCAGGTCGATACGCCCGAGGGCATCTACCGGCGCCCGGCGCATCCCTTCGTGGCGAGCTTCGTGGGCGATGCGACGGTGCTGTCCGGACGGTTCCGGGCGCGGGATGGCGCGATGGCGGCGGTGGAGGCGGCGGGACTCACCTTTACGGTGCCGGCCGCGCCGCTCGACGGTCTCGCGGAAGGCGCTGCAGTCTCCGTTTATCTACGGCCGGAGCATCTAGTCGCGGGCGAAGAGGGCTTGGCCGGTACGGTGACCAGCCGCGCCTATCTCGGCGACCGCGCGGAGTTGGTGGTCGATTCTCCCGAGGCGGGGCGCATCCTGTTGCGAGTACCCGGCGTCGAGGCTTTGACGCGTTGGCCGACAGGCGCACCGATCCGGATCAGCTTCGCCGGCGTCGAGGCCGTCGCCTTCCCGATGTAACGCCGTCGCCCGCTTGCGCCGATGCCGTCCCCGTGGTGCGCTGCCCGCTGATCCAAGGGGGCAAAAGCATTGAACGTGAAGGGCGCTGTCGCGATCGTGACGGGTGGGGCTTCCGGCCTCGGGCTGGCAAGCGCCAGGCGGCTGGCAGCGGCCGGCGCGAAGGTTCTGATCATCGATCTCGCGAGTTCCGCCGGAGCATCGGTTGCCACCGAATTGGGTGGCGACTTTGCCGTCGCGGATGTGGCCGACGAGGCGACGATGCAGGACGCCGTCGCGCAGGCCGAGGCGCTGGGTCCGGTGCGCGTGCTGGTACATTGCGCCGGCCGTGGCGGCGCGCTGCGCATCCTGGAGAAAGACGGCACTCCCGGCAGCCTCGCGCATTATGCCGAGATCATTCGCGTGAACCTCATCGGCAGCTTCAACGCGCTTCGGCTCGCAGCAGCCGCCATGGCGAAGAACGATCCCGTGGAGGGTGAGCGCGGCGTCTGCATCCTGACCGCCTCCATCGCGGGGATCGAGGGGCAGATCGGGCAGATTCCCTACGCCTCCTCCAAGGCCGGCGTCATCGGCATGACGGTGGTTGCCGCGCGCGACCTCGCGAGCAAGGGCATCCGCGTCTGCACCATCGCGCCCGGGATTTTCGACACGCCCATGCTTCAACGCCTACCCGATGCGGTGAAGGCATCGCTCGCGCAGGGCGTACCCAATCCGCACCGCCTGGGTGACCCGGACGAGTACGGCAAGCTCGCCATGTCCATCGTCGAGAACGCCTACCTGAACGGCGAGACCATCCGCCTCGACGGCGCGCTGCGCATGGCGCCGCGCTGAGCGCCAACCACCCCGCACACAGAGATCGTCCGATATGAAAAAGCCCGAAGAGCTGCGGAGCCATCGCTGGTTCGGCAACGAGACCATGCGTTCCGCCAACCACCGCTCGCGCTTGCTGCAGCTCGGCTTCGACTACCCGGAATTCCGCGGCAAGCCCGTGATCGGCATCATCAACACCTGGTCGGACCTGATGCATTGCCACGGCCATTTCCGCGAGCGCGCGCAGGATGTGAAGCGCGGCGTCTGGCAAGCAGGCGGCGTGCCGATCGAGATCCCCGCTATGGCGCTGCCGGAGGTGTTCCAAAAGCCCTCCACGATGCTCTACCGCAACTTCCTCTCGATGGAGACGGAGGAGATCGCGCGCTCGCTGCCAATCGACGGCCTGGTGCTGATGGGCGGCTGCGACAAGACCGGCCCCGGCCTGATCATGGGCGCGATCAGCATCGGCATTCCCGCCATCTACATTCCCGCCGGGCCGATGCTGCGCGGCAACTGGCGGGGCAAGAAGCTCGGCTCGGGCAGCGATGTCTGGAAGTACTATGCGGAGCTGCGCGCCGGCACGATCACGCAGCAGGATTGGAACGACATGGAGGCGGGGCTCTCCCGCTCCGCCGGCACCTGCATGACGGCCGGCACGGCCAGCACCATGGCGCTGGCCGCCGAGGCGATGGGCCTCACCATGCCCGGTGCGGCGAGCATTCCGGCAGTGGACAGCGCGCATCCGCGCATGGCTTCCGGTGCGGGTTCGCGCATCGTCGGCATGGTCTGGGAAGATTTGACCATCGCCAAGCTGCTGGACCAGCGCAGCATGGACAATGCTGTGGCCGCAACCATGGCCTTCGGCGGTTCGACCAATGCCATCCCACACCTCATCGCCATCGCGCGGCGGGCCGGGATCGAGATGGACCTGGAACGCTTCGACCGGATCAGCGCCAGCGTGCCGCTCATCGCCAACCTGCGTCCGAACGGCGACACGCATCTGATGGAGGACTTCTATTATGCCGGCGGCAGCCGCGGCTTCCTCGCCACGCTGGCGCCGCACCTGGCGCTCGATGCCGTGACGGTGAACGGCACGCTTGGCGCGCAGCTTGAGGGCGCGGAGGTCTACGACCGCGACATCATCCGCGCGTTGGACAATCCGCTTTACCCGGAGGGCGGCGTCGCCGTCCTGCGCGGCTCCCTAGCGCCCGACGGTGCCGTCATCAAGCACAGCGCGGCGAGCCCGGAGAAGCTGGTCCATACCGGCCCCGCCGTCGTCTTCGAGGATTACGACGACCTCGATGCCCGCATCGACGATCCCGACCTGGACGTGACGAAGGACAGCGTGCTGGTGCTGCGCAGCGGCGGCCCGCAGGGCGCGCCCGGCTTCCCCGAATGGGGCATGATGCCCATCCCCAAGAAGCTGCTGAAAGAGGGCGTGCGCGACATGGTGCGCGTCTCCGATGCGCGCATGAGCGGCACGAGCTACGGCACCTGCGTGCTGCATGTGGCGCCGGAATCCGCGCTCGGCGGGCCGCTCGCTCTGGTACGCGACGGCGACCTGATCGCGCTCGACGTGCCCGGCCGGCGCATCGACCTGCTTGTGGACGAGGCCGAGCTTGCCACCCGCCGCGCCGCCTGGACGCCGCGCAAGGCGCTGCAGGAGCGTGGCTGGACCTCGCTCTACCAGCGCACCGTGGGCCAGGCCGATACCGGCTGCGACATGGACTTTCTCGAACGTGGGGCGCCCTCGCCCGAACCGGAGATTCACTGATGCCGAGCTACGATCCCAGGACCGTCCGCGGCCTGACCTGGCACGATGCCGTTCCCCGGTTCGCCGACGGCAGCGACACGCCGCGTGCCTATCTGGACCGCTGCCTAGCCACCATCGCCGAGAAGGAGGAGACGGTCCGCGCCTTCGTCGTTTTCGACGCGGGATTGGCGCGTGAGGCGGCGGATGCGAGCACGTTGCGCTGGAAGGCGGGCAAGCCGCTCTCGCCCATCGACGGCATGCCCATCGGCATCAAGGACCTCATCGAGACCAAGGACTTCCCGACGCAGATGGGCTGCGCCGCCTATGCCGGAAACTTCCCGCGCCGCGATTCCGCGATGATCCAGGCGCTGAAGCAGGCCGGCGCCATCATCCTCGGCAAGACCGTGACGACGGAGCTGGGCGGCAGCGAGCCGGGCCCCACGACGAACCCCTGGGACACGACGCGCACGCCCGGCGGCTCTTCCTCCGGCTCGGCGGCGGCGGTGGCGGCGGGGATGGTGCCGGCGGCGATCGGCACACAGGTCGGCGGCTCCATCATCCGCCCAGCCGCCTTCTGCGGAAACTTCGCGCTGAAGCCGACCCAGGGCGGCATCCATCGCGGCGAGCGGCAGGGGTCGAGCCAGAGCACGGCGGGCATCCACGCCAACAGCTACGAGGATATGTGGCAGGTGGGCATCGAGATCGCCAAGCGGGCGGGTGGCGATCCCGGCGCGCTGGGGCTGATGGGGCCGGACATGCCGCCGCAGCCGGTGCGGCCGGAGCGGCTGGCCGTGCTCGAGACCGAAGGCTGGACGGTGATGCGCGACAGCGAGCGCGCGGCCTTCGAGACGCTGGTGGAGCGCATCCGCGCCCTGGGCGTGCCGGTGCTGCGGCGCGCGGACCATCCCTGGATCGAGACGCTGGAGCGGCTTTCGGCGCAGGGCCGCGCCGTGACGAATGTCGTGGTCGGCTTCGAGAATCGGTGGGGCCTGCTGAACCTGGAATCCACACATCCGGGCGGGCTAAGCGCCCGCGCGACGGCGCGGCTGCGCGCCTCCGAGGCCTATACGGCCGAGGATTACCGCGCGGCGCTTGCGGTGCGCGAGGAGATGCGGGCGGCGATGGCGCGGGTGGCGCCGCTCGTCGATGCGCTGATCGCGCCGGCCTCGCCGGGCATCGCGCCGCTTTGGGATCCGAAGGCGCCGGATGCGGCGAGCAATCCCCGCCCCACCGGCGACGTTGCTTGCAATGCGGCGACCTCGGCACTCGGCGTGCCCTGCGTGACGCTGCCAGTGATGGCGGTGGACGGCATGCCTTTCGGCGCGCAGCTGATCGGCCAGGTGCACCAGGATGCCCGCGTGACGGCGATGGCCCGCTGGCTCTTCGCGTCTCTCTAGGCCTATCGCGGAGGTGCCGGGGTAAATCGAATCCAGCCCGGCACCGTCGCCGCCAAGTTCACCTCCCGCCATTTCGGATGACGCGGGGGGCGGAGGAAGGCGTCGAAATTCGCCGTGAGGGCATCGACGAAGCGTGAAACCTTGGCATGGCGCTCGCTGCCCGTCGGCCAGCCGTAGGCGGCAAGCACGGCGCCCACGGCAATTGTATCCGTACCCTCCTCCGGAACCAGGGCCGGGTAGTCCGATGCCGCGAAGCGGGCCGGCAGGTAGGTTTCGAGCAGGGCGGGCTCGGCGGGCACGGCCAGCAGGTGCAGCCCCTCATCGGCACGGATTCCGGTGAATAGCCGCGCCGGCTTGCCGGCGACATAGACCAGCGCCGAAATCTCGCCGCGCCGCAGCTTCTCCAGCGCGGCGTCCTGCGGATCGTTCTGCTCGATCACCCTGACGCCGAGGCTGCCGAGCACGAGAGAGGCGGTCATCGCCGTGCCGCTGCCGCGCAGGTCGACATTCACAGCTTTCCCGGCGAGGTCCTGCACGCTGGCGATGCCGGGGCCGGCGAGGATGTGCACCTCCTCATCGTAGAGCTTGCTCACATATTGGACGAGCCGGTCCACCAGGGGGAAAAGCCGCTCTCGCTGCGCATAGGCCAGGACGTCGGACTGCACGATGCCGAGGTCCACGCCGCGCAGCGTCATGATATCGGCGATGTTCTGCACGGAGCCGCGACCGATCATGGCGATGACGCGCAGCTGGTCGGCATTGTCGAGCACCGCGGCCAGGTCTGCGGCGATCCGGATATAGGTGCCGTCAACACCGCCTGCGATCAGACCGACCGTGCCCGCATTGGCGCGCGCCGACATGGCGTTGAGCCTGGTGATCGGGTTGGGCATGGCCGGCTGCGCCGCGGCATCCTGTACCGCCAGCCCGGCCGCCATCGAGAGCAGCACGGCGCGCCGGGGCGGCGAGACGGCCCGCCCAATCCCAGTCAGATCGTCCTGCGGCATCGGAAATGCTCCCTGCGTTAACGCGATTGGCCAAGTTCGGCGGCGCGGCGGTACCATTGGCTGGCCTGTTCGCGATCGGGCCGGATGCCGCGCACGCCGAGTTCGGCGAGAACGGCGGGGTCGAAGCTGCGGCCCATGGCGGTGGCCGCCGCAGCGCTGCCAGCCGCGGCGGCACGGGAGTAGAACAGCCGAGCGCCGGAAATATCGCCGCGCGCCATCATCTGGTCGCCGCGCGCCATCAGCATGTTCACGACCCTGGGATCGGGCGCAGGCCGCGCTTCCGGCGCCCGCGGCGGGTTGGGTGCGGGCGAGGCATTGCCGCGATCCGGCGCGAGGACTGGCGGCGGCGCGGCCTCAGTCAAGGGCGGCGGCGGCCGGAGGGTTCCGGTGTCGACTGGGGCGGGCGGATCGGCACGCGTTGCCTCGGGCTGCGGCGGCGATTCCATCCGTGGCTCCACGGTAGCGGCCGGATCGGCATGAGCAGGCTGCGGCGTTTCCGCCTGTGCAGGTAGGGCCGTGCCAATTGGTTCCGGCGGCTCCACCGGCGGCGGCTCACCCTGCCCTGGTGTGCCGGTCGTAGCCGAGGATGCGGCGCCAGGCATCGCTGTCGCCGATTCTGGCGCCGCCCGTCCCGGTTCCACCTCTGTAACCGGGCGCTCCGCCGTGGGAGCGTCGGCCGGTTGGACGTATGGCCGAACCGGATCGCCGTCCGGCGGCGCCGGAGCCCCGGGGACTTCCAGCTCGGCTTCGGAGCGGATTGCAGGGTTGGTCCCGGCCGCTTCGATCGCGCCAGCCTCAGGGTGGACGACAATCCCCAGCCGGTCAGGCTCGGCGGCCACCACCCTATCCGCCGCACTCTCGACCAGGAGACTTACGTTCAACCCGGATGGCGGAGCTTCGGTCGGGATTGCGCTTTCTGGACCGGTGGAAGCGGGCCCCGCCTCGGCTGCAATAAGCCTGACATTCGATCCAGAGGCCGCGACGCTGACGAGTTCCGCCGGGTCGAGTGGCGAAAGCGGCAGGGGCGGTGATCCGGCGGGGGTCGCAGCGTTTTCGGTCGGAGCCATTCGCCCATTCCGATGTTCGGTGACCGCTTCCAGCAATGACGCCGATGCCAGTTCGATTGG
>JAQGHY010000229.1 GCA_028291455.1 Rubritepida sp.
GCAATCGAAACCATTTGTTCGCCTCAATCCAGGCAGATAGGGTTCCGATCGCCGTCCCAATCAGGAGCAAGGTAGACATGCGCAAGACAACGATGATTCTGCTCGCCGGCATTGCCTTGGCCGGCGCGGGCGGCTGCACCAATCCTTACGATCCCGGCCAGCGGGCGCTTGGCGGCGCCGGTGTCGGCGCGCTTGGTGGCGCGGCGCTTGGCGGTGCATTGGGCGGTGGCCGCGGGGCCGTGGCCGGCGCATTGCTGGGCGGCGCGACCGGAGCCGTGGTGGGCGCCGGCACGACACCGCAGCAGCCGGGCTATTACCCGCCGCAATATGCCCCGCCGCAACAGCCGGGCTACTACAAGTAAGGCGCGTGCCCAAGCGCGCCATTGCTTCGGACAAGGTCTTCAAGCCTGCGCTGCCCTTCGCGCAGGCGAGCATGGCGGGCGGCTTCGTCTTCGCCTGCTCGACGGGACGAGATCTCGAGGGGCATTTCGCCATCGGCGATGTGCGCGCGCAGACGCAGCAGACGATCGACAATATCGCCGCCCTCATCGAGGCGGCCGGCGGCACGCTGAAGGACGTGGTGAAGTGCACCGTCTATGTGACGGACCGCGCGAATTGGGCCGGCATGAACGAGGTCTACTTCGCCAATTTCGCGGAGGAGCCGCCGCATCGCGTCTCCTGCATCGTCACCGGCCTGGGCTCGCCGGACTGCCTCGTGGAGATCGACGCGACGGCCTATTTGGGTAAGGACTGAGCAGGGCTTTTTATCTTCTTGCCCTCGTCCGAAGCTCGCCAGAGGTACCAGGCGGCGATGCTGCGCCAGGGCGACCAGGGCTCGCCGATCGCGGCGAGTTCCTTCGGCTTGATCTGGGTTTCGGCACCGGTGATCAGCCGCCATCCGTCACGCACGCCGAAGTCGTCCACGGGCAGGATGTCGGTGCGGCCGAGGGTAAACATCAGCATCATCTCCACCGTCCAGCGGCCGACGCCGCGGATGGCGACGAGGCGCTCGATCAGCGTCTTGTCGTCGATATCGGCGGCCTCCTCCAGCGTCGGCACCAGGCCGCCCTGCGTCTTCTCCGCGATGTCGCGGATGGCCAGGACCTTGGAGCCGGAAAAGCCGCAGCCGCGCAGCGCCTCGGGCGGCAGGTCGAGCACGAAGCGCGGCGGCGGAAAGCCCTCGCCGGGATGGAGCGCGAGGAACCGGCCGAGGACCGCATCGGCCGCGCGGGCATGCACCTGCTGGTGCGAGATGGCGCGGATCAGCGCCTCATAAGGCTCGCGCTGCAGCGCCTCCAGCGTGCAGGGGCCGACACGCTTGATCAGCGGGCGCAGGGTTTGGTCGCGCAGAAGCCTGCGCTCGGCGGTAAGCCAGTCGGCCATCGTTTACCTCTGATCGGCCTGAGCGCGGGAAAGAGCATCGCCGCTGCCGGCACGAGCCGGCAGATTTGCACGGGAAGGTCGTGCTTGCGAAGCAACGCCCATGCGGTCATTTTCCATCGAAAGAGGAAGCACGATCCAATGACGGCTTACGACGCCGCGCCCGAGGGAACGCCATGATCGCCACCGAACGGCGCAACGACGGCGTGGCCCTGATCACGCTCGACCGGCCGGCGGCGCGCAACGCGCTCAGCATCGCCATGCTGGAGGCGCTGCGCGACGCGCTGCATGAGGCCGAGGATGCGCGCTGCATCGTGCTGGCGGCGAACGGCCCGGCCTTCTGCGCGGGGCACGATCTGCGCGAGCTGACGGCCGCGCGGGCCGACGCCGACGGCGGACGCGCCTTCTACGCGCGCACCATGGCGCTGTGCAGCCAGGTGATGCAGCAGGTGGTGAACCATCCCGTGCCGGTGATCGCGGCGGTCGAGCACATCGCCACCGCCGCGGGCTGCCAGCTCGTCGCGAGCTGCGACCTGGCCATCGCCGCGCCGGCCGCGCGCTTCTGCACGCCGGGCATCGACATCGCGCTGTTCTGCTCGACGCCGGCCGTGGCGGTGGCGCGCAGCATTCCGCGCAAGGCGGCGATGGAGATGCTGCTGACCGGGCGCATGGTCGGCGCGGAGGAAGCGCGCGGCCTCGGCCTCGTCAACCGCGTCGCGCAAGATGCGCTGGGCGAGGCGCTGGCGCTGGCGTCGGGCATCGCCGCGCGCTCGGCGGTGACGGTGCGGATGGGCAAACGCGGCTTTCTCGCACAGTCCGCACTGCCGCTCGCCGAGGCCTACGAATCCGCGAGCGCCGTCATGGTCGAGAACATGATGACCGCCGATGCGGAGGAGGGCATCGGCGCCTTCCTCGGCACGCGCGCACCCCATTGGCAGGATCGCTGAACGACATGGCCGCTTCCGACTACGACGCCCTTCCGCGGGTTCCGGCCAACCACCAGCCGCTGACGCCGCTGCTCTTCCTGGAGCGCAGCGCGGCGGTGTTTCCCGATAACGTCGCCGTGGTGCATGGGAGGTTGCGGCGCAGCTATGCCGAACTGCGCGAGCGCAGCGTGAAGCTCGCGCATGCGCTGCATCTGCGGGGCTTGCGGCGTGGCGATACGGTGGCGGCGCTGCTGCCCAATACGCCCGCGATGCTGGAATGCCATTACGGCGTGCCGATGGCCGGCTGTGTGCTCAACAGCATCAACACGCGGCTCGATGCGGCGACCATCGCCTATATCCTCGACCATGGCGAAGCGCGGATCGTCATCGTGGACCGCGAGTTCATCCCGGTGCTGCGCGCGGCGCTGCTGCAATGCGCGAACCGGCCCGAGATCATCGAAGTGAACGACAGCGAGGCGCCCTCGACGGAGACCATGGGCGGCCTGGACTACGAAGCGCTGCTCGACGAAGGCAGCGCGGATTTCGCCTGGCCGCTGCCCGAGGACGAGTGGGATGCCATCGCGCTGAACTACACCTCCGGCACCACGGGCAGGCCGAAGGGCGTGGTGTACCACCATCGCGGCGCGCAGCTCCTGGCGCTGGGCAATGTGCTCTCCTCCAGCATGGGGCGGCATCCGGTCTATCTCTGGACGCTGCCGATGTTCCATTGCAACGGCTGGTGCTTCCCCTGGACGATCACGGCGATGGCCGGCACGCATGTCTGCCTGCGCGCGGTGCGTGGTCCCGCGATGTGGTCGCTCATCGCCGAGCATGGCGTGACGCATATGTGCGGCGCGCCGATCGTGATGGGCACGCTGCTCGCCACACCTCAGGCCGAGCGGCGGCCGCTGCCCGGCAGCGTCACCTTCGTCGTCGCCGGCGCCCCGCCGCCCGAGGCCGTGCTCGCCGCGATGCGCGAGGCGGGTTTCGCCGTGCTGCACGTCTATGGCCTCACCGAATGCTACGGCCCTGCCGTCACCAACGAGTGGAACCTCGGCTGGAACCACGTCCCGCCCGCCGACCAGGCGCGGCTCATGGCGCGGCAGGGCGTGCGCTACGTCGCGCTGGAAGCGGTCGACGTGATGGAGCCCGTGGCGATGATGCCCGTACCCGCCGATGGCACGACGATGGGCGAGGTGATGCTGCAGGGCAACGTCGTGATGAAGGGCTACCTGAAAGACAAGTCCGCCACGGATGCGGCCTTCGCCGGCGGCTGGTTCCATACCGGCGACCTCGCGGTGAAGCATCCGGATGGGTACATCCAGCTCCGGGATCGCTCGAAGGACATCATCATCTCCGGCGGCGAGAACATCTCGTCCATCGAGGTCGAGGACGCGCTGTACAAGCATCCCGCCGTGGCGCTGGCCGCCGTGGTCGCGCAGCCCGACGAGAAATGGGGCGAGGTGCCCTGCGCCTTCGTCGAGCTGAAGGCGGGCATGAACGCCACCGAGGCCGAGCTGATCGCGCATTGCCGCGCGCTGATGGCGAGCTTCAAGGCGCCCAAGCGCGTGATGTTCTCGGAATTGCCGAAGACGAGCACGGGCAAGATCCAGAAGCACGTGCTGCGGAACCTCGTGCGAGGCTAAACGGTCAGCAGTCCGATGCGGGCTTCCTCGAACACGCCGCAGGTGAGGGGGCCGCCGAAGACGGCGCCGGTGTCGAGGTTGATGCGGTTCTCGCGCAGGTCGGCGGTGCGTTCGCGCACGGGTGTGTGGCCATGCACGACGATGACGCCGTGGTCGGCCTCGTTGTCGAGGAATGCGCCGCGGATGCGCATGAGGTCGTCGGGCGACTGCTCGTCGAGCGGCACGCCGGGGCGGATGCCGGCATGGGCGAAGATGTAGGGGCCGACGCGGTGCTTCAGCGAAAGCCCGCGCAGGAAGGCTATGTGGGCGGCGGGGATGCTCGTGCTCCAGTTGTCGCGCGGGGCGCGGGGATCGATGCCCCAGCTTTCGAGCGCCTGGGTGCCGCCGTAGTACATCCAGTCGGTGGCGCTGGGCGCGTCGCCGTCGAGGGCGGCGAGGAGGGTGGCCTCATGATTGCCGCATAGGTTCACGACGGGGCAGGCGTCGAAGGCCATCACGGCCTCGATGGCGCCCGCGCTGTCCGGCCCGCGGTCGATGAAGTCGCCGAGATGCACGAGGGAGGCGCCGGAGGTCGGGTTTTCGGTAAGGTCGGCCCGGATCAGCTCATGCAGGGCGCGCAGCTTGTCCGCGCAACCATGAATATCCCCAATGGCATAGACACGAATACCAACCGGAAGCCGCGCCGGCGCCTTCAACCACTTCATCGATCGAAGGTGCAGGAAACTAAGTTTCCTGCCGGGGTCGAGGGGCAGCGCCCCTCGCCTTCATCGCGCCGAAGCACTCGCATCCGACCGAGTCGTCCCCACTCGCGCGGCCAGTGCCGCCGCCATGAAGTCGTCGATGTCGCCATCCAGCACGGCGGTCGGGTTGCCCTTCTCCAGCCCGCTGCGGAGGTCCTTCACGAGCTGGTAGGGCTGCAGCACATAGTTGCGGATCTGGTGGCCCCAGCCGATGTCGGTCTTGCCGGCCTCGATGCCGTCGCTGATGGCCTCGCGCTTGCGCAATTCCAGCTCGTAGAGCCGCGCCTTCAGCATATCCATGGCGATGACGCGGTTGCGGTGCTGGCTGCGGTCCTGGGTGGAGGCCGCGACAGTGCCGGTGGGCAAGTGGGTGAAGCGCACGCCGGATTCGGTCTTGTTGACGTGCTGGCCGCCGGCGCCGGAGGCGCGGAAGGTGTCGGTCTTGATGTCGGCCGGGTTGATGTCGATCTCGATCTTGTCGTCGATCACCGGATAGACGTAGACGCTGGCGAAGCTGGTCTGGCGCTTGTCGTTGCCGCCGAAGGGGCTGATCCGCACCAGCCGGTGCACGCCGGTCTCGGTCTTGAGCCAGCCGAAGGCGCTCGGCCCCGTAACCTGGAGGGTGGCGGATTTGATGCCGGCTTCCTCGCCCTCGGACTGCTCGGTGAGGATCACCTTGTAGCCGCGCCGCTCGGCCCAGCGCATGTACATGCGCATCAGCATCTCGGCCCAATCCTGGGCCTCGGTGCCGCCGGCGCCGGCATTCACCTCGATATAGGCGTCGTTGTGATCGGCCTCACCGGAGAGGAGGCTTTCGATCTCGCGGCGCTTGGCCTCGGCGGCGAAGCCGGTCAGGTCGGCCACGGCGGCGTTAGCGGTGGCGGCATCACCCTCGGCCTCGGCCATCTCGATGAGTTCGAGGGAATCAAGCACGGATCGTTCGAGCCGCTGCACGCCTTCGACCTGGTCGACCAGGCGGCCGCGCTCGCGCATCAGGCGCGTGGCCTCGGTGGCGTCATTCCACAGGTTCGGGTCTTCGGCCTTCGCGTTCAGTTCCGCGAGGCGAATGATGGAAGCATCCCAGTCAAAGATGCCTCCTTAGCAGGGTCACCGAAGCGGTGATCTGCTCTTGTAGCTGGAGGGCGTCTGCGCGCATCGGGGCTTAGTAAAGACCTCCGAGGCCGCTGTCCACGCGGGCTGCCGCGCCCGCGCCCATTTCGGTCGGCGTGGTGGCGGAGTTCTCGGTGCCGGGGCGGAAGGCTTCCAGGATCGTCTGGCCGTTATCGGCCTGGATGCGCACGAGCGCGACGCCGGGCGGCGCGCGGAAGGGCACGGCCGGGCTGCCCTGGAGGGCGGCGGCCAGCACGTCTCGGAAGATCGGCGCGGCATTGCTGCCGCCGGTCTCGCCCTGGCCGAGGCTGCGCGGATCGTCGTAGCCGACCCAGACGGCGATCACGATGTCGGGCGTGAAGCCGACGAACCAGTTGTCCTTGTAGTCGTCGGTCGTGCCGGTCTTGCCGGCGACGGGCCGGTTCAGCCCGGTCGCGGCGCGCGCGCCAGTGCCGCGCTGGACCACGCCCTGCAGCAGGTTGACCATCTGATAGGCGGCGATGGGGTCGGCGATCTGCGGACGGCCCTCGGCGATGGTGGGCGGCCCGCCCTCGGGACCGCCGGAGCAATCGGCGCAGGCGCGCACATGGCTGCGCCAGATGACGCGGCCGCGCTGGTCCTGCACGCTGTCGATCACGGTCGGCTCCACGCGGCGGCCGCCATTGACGAAGCTGGCATAGCCCGCGGCCTGGCGGAGCACGGTGGTTTCGCCGGAGCCGAGGCTCATGGCGAGGTAGCGGGGCATGTTGTCGATCACGCCGAAGCGGGCCGCCGTCTCGGCCACGCGATCCATGCCGACCTCCTGGGCGATCCGCACGGTGACGAGGTTGAGGCTGCGCTCCAGCGCCGAGCGCATGGTGACGTAGCCGCCGCTGACGCCGCCGCCGTAATTGCCCGGCCGCCAGATGCCCTGCGGTGTCGCGACCTCGATGCCGCCGTCCAGGAAGCGCTGGTTGGGCGGAATGCCCTGCTCCAACGCGGTGATGTAGACATAGGGCTTGAAGGAGGAGCCGGGCTGCCGCATCGCCTGGGTGGCACGGTTGAACTGGCTGCGCTCGTAGCTCCAGCCGCCGGACATGGCGAGCACGCGCCCCGTGTTGGGGTCGAGCGCGACGACCGCGCCTTCGACTTCGGGGATCTGGCGCAGGCCGAGGCGCTCGGCGCGCGGGCCGGCGCGGCCCTGGGCGGCGCGGGCGGGCTCGACCTCGACCATCACGACATCGCCGGCCGACAGCACGTCGGTCATGCGGCGGGGAGGGTTACCGAGACGGGGCGGCTGGCCGGCCTGGGCGGGCAGGGCCGGGCGGGCCCAGGCCAGGTCCTCCAGATAGACGTTGCCGGTGCGGGGCTCGGGCGCGGCGCGGGGATTGGCGCGCTCGATCCAACCCAGCCGGGCATCGCGCTCATGGATTTCGAGTACCACGGCCTGGCGCCATTCGTTCAGGATGCCGGGCGTGCGGGGCAGGGCGTCCAGTGCCGGAAGCCATTCGGTGGGGGCGAAGGCGCTCTTGCCCAGCGGGCCGCGCCAGCCGCCGCGGCGGCGGTCATAGGCCATCAACCCCGTGCGCAGGGCGACTTCGGTGGCGGCCTGGAGGTTGGGGTCGAGGCTGGTTCGGACGACGAGGCCGCCGCCCTGGGTCTGCTCCTGGCCGAAGCGGGCGACGAGGTCGCGGCGGACCTCCTCGTTGAAATGGCCGCCCACGGCCACCGTGTCCGGCCGGCGGTTGAGGCGGGCGGTGATCGGCTCGGCCCGGGCGGAGGTGGCCTCGGCGGCGGTGATCACGCGATCGTCCTGCATGCGCTCGATCACCCAGTCGCGCCGGATGCGGGCCTGCTCGGGGTAGCGCAGGGGATTGTAGTTGTTGGGCGCCTTGGGGAGGGCGGCGAGGAAGGCCATCTCGGAGACGGAAAGCTCGTCCAGCGACTTGTTGAAATAGGCCTGCGCGGCGGCGGCCACGCCATAGGCCTGTGCGCCGAGGAAGATCTCGTTCAGGTAGATTTCGAGGATGCGGGCCTTGGGCAGCGCGCTTTCGAGCCGGATCGCCAGCAACGCCTCGCGCGCCTTGCGCAGCATGGTGCGGTCGCTGCCGACCAGCATGTTCTTCGCGACCTGCTGGGTGATGGTGGAGGCGCCGACCATGCGCCGGCCGGAGCCGTACTGCTCCACATTGGTGACGACGGCGCGTAGCAGCGCGATCGGGTCGACACCCTGGTGGCGCTCGAAATTCTGGTCCTCGGCGGAGATGAAGGCCTGCTGGAGGCGGCGCGGAATGGCCTCGATCGGCACGAAGACGCGGCGCTCGGCGGCCAGCTCGGCCATCAGGCGGCTGTCACCCGCATAGATGCGGCTCATCTGCTGGGGCTGGTAGTCGGCGAGCCAGCGGTAGTCGGGCAGGTCGGACTCCAGCTTCCGGTAGAGGCCGTAGCCGGCCACGCCGCCGCCGATCACCGCCACGATGACGAAGAGGAACAGGGTGCGGATGAAGCCGCCGAACAGCCGGAAGCGCGGGCGCTTGTGCGCCGGCTTCTGGCTCGCCTTGGGCGGCCGCGGCGGGATATGCGGGGCTGGGATGGGTGCAGGCGATGTCATCGGCGGCATCTAGCACGAAACCGGGCCGATTCCCGGATGCATGGCTGGTTCCGCCGAGACGCGCGGCAATTGGCGCGACTTGCGGCAGAAATCGGCGCGGCTGCGAAGTGCATGGGCGGCTCCGATCCCAGGTCCGAAGGAAGAGGTTCCCCAAACTAGCTTGTGATCGAACCTTGCTGCTACAAGCCGTGCTTCGTTGGCCGACCGGGAGATTTAAACAATGGGCTCCATACTCCGCGCTGCGGCTGTCGCGAGTGTCTTGAGCCTGGGTGCCTTACAGGCACCGGCCTCGGCGCAGACCCTGACCATGGCGGTCGGCGCCCCGGTTACTTCGCTCGATCCGCATTTCCACCAGCTTTCGCCCAACAATGCCGCGGCCAGCATGATCTTCAGCCGTCTGGTCGAGACCGACGAGCACGCCCGCAACATTCCGGGGCTGGCGGAGAGCTGGCGCGTGGTCGAGCCCACGGTGTGGGAATTCAAGCTGCGGCCCGGCGTGCGCTTCCACAACGGGCGCGAATTCACCGCCGAGGACGTGGCCTTCACCTTCGCTCGCGTGCCGAACGTGCCGAACAGCCCGGCCTCCTTCACGCTCTTCGTGCGGCCGATCGTCCAGGTCGAGATCGTCGATCCGCTGACGGTACGGCTGCACACCCGCACGCCCTATCCGCTGCTGCCGATGGACCTCACCAATATCTTCATCCTCGACCGCGAGACGCATGAGGGCGCCACGACCGAGCGCTTCAACAGCGGCGAGCTGGCCATCGGCACCGGGCCCTTCCGCCTGCTGCGCCACGCCAATGGCGACCGCATCGAGCTCGAACGCAACGACAACTTCTACGGCGAGCGCCCGGCCTTTGCCCGCGTGAACTACCGCATGATCACCAATGACGGCGCCCGCACCGCGGCCCTGCTGGCCGGCGATGTCGACGTGATCGACCAGGTGCCGACTGCCGACCTCGCACGCGTCAGGCGCGACACCCGGCTTTCGCTCTACGAGACCACGGGGCTGCGGCTGATCTTCCTCTCGCTGGACCATTCGCGCGACGATGCCACGCCCTTCGTGACCGACAACGACGGCAAGCCGATCTCGCCCAACCCGCTGCGCGACGTGCGGGTGCGGCGCGCCCTGTCCATGGCGATCGACCGCGCGGCCATCGTCGAGCGGGTGATGGAGGGCGCCGCCACGCCCACCGGCCAGTTCCTGGCCGAGGGCGTCACCAGCCATATTCCGGGCTTCCCCACCCCCCGCTACGACACCGACGGCGCGCGGCGGCTGCTGGCGGAGGCGGGTTTCCCCAACGGCTTCCGCATCACCTTGCATGGCCCCAACGACCGCTACCCCAATGACGGCCGGATCATCCAGGCGGTCGGCCAGATGTGGACCCGCGCGGGCCTTCGCACGACGGTGGAGGCGCAGACCTGGGCCACCTTCATCGGCCGTGCCGCGCGCGCCGAATTCTCTTCCTTCCTCGTGGGTTGGGGGATGAACCCGGACGGCAGTCACCCGCTGCGCAACCTGATCGCCTGCCCCAACCGGGATACCGGGCTCGGCGCCTCCAACCGTGGCCGCTACTGCAATCCCGAGTTGGACCGGGGCCTGGCGGAATCCTCGCAGATGCTCGACGAGGCCGCGCGGCAGGAACGGCTGATCGCGCTGGAGCGGACGGCGCTGGAGGACGTGGCGCTGATCCCGCTGCACATCCAGACCAATATCTGGGCAGCCCGGCGCGGCTTCGTGGTGACGCCGCGCGCCGATGAGCTGACCCGGGCGCAGGACGTGCGCCCGGCCGCGGCGCGCTAAAGCATTTGCCCTTCGCAAGGGCTCACGGCAAAAGCTTTAGCTTATTGTTTGTCGCGTGGTTCACGCCTCCGGCTGAATTGGCCTACGGCGATCACGCTCTGGGAGTAGCCGGGTGACGGTCTATCTGCTGCGGCGCCTGCTGCAATCCTTCATGGTGATGATCGCCATGAGCCTCATCGTCTTCGTCGGCGTCTTCGCCGTGGGCGATCCGGTGGAAATCCTGATCTCGCCCGACGCCGACCAGATGGAGCGCGAGCGCGCCATCCACGCCCTCGGGCTCGACCTGCCGCTGTGGCAGCAGTACGCCGTCTTCCTGTGGCGCGCGCTGCATGGCGACCTCGGCCGCAGCTTCGTCTTCAACGAGCCGGCGCTGCAGCTCATCCTGCAGAAGATGCCGGCGACGCTGGAGCTGGCCTTCGGGGCCATGTTCATCTCCATCCTGATCGGCCTGCCGCTCGGCCTCTATGCCGGGCTCAAGCCGGATAGCGTGGGCTCCAAGGTGATCATGGCGGGGAGCATCCTGGGCTTCTCGCTGCCGACGTTCTGGGTGGGGCTGATGCTCATCATGGTGTTCGCCGTGCAACTCGGCTGGCTGCCGAGCACGGGGCGCGGCGACACGGCGTATCTGTTCGGCATCCGGTGGTCGTTCCTGACGCGGGACGGGCTCGCGCATCTGGTGATGCCGGCGGTGAACCTGGCGCTGTTCAAGATAAGTCTCGTGGTCCGGCTGACACGCTCGGGCGTGCGGGAGACGATGCTGATGGACTATGTGAAGTTCGCCCGCGCCAAGGGGCTTTCGCCCCGGCGCGTCACCTATGTGCACGTGTTCAAGAACATCCTGATCCCGGTCGTGACCGTGGTGGGGCTGGAGCTGGGATCCACCATCGCCTTCTCGGTGGTGACGGAGAGCGTCTTCGCCTGGCCGGGCATGGGCAAGCT
>JAQGHY010000231.1 GCA_028291455.1 Rubritepida sp.
CCTGACGGCGGCGGCGCTGGATGCTTCCATCCCAGCCGCACGGCGCGAGCCCGCGCGGCTCGCGGCCCCTATCGGCTGCGAAGCGGTTGGTCCGGCCTTACGCTGCGGCGGCGCGACCGTGTCCGCCTCGCTGATCGTCTTTCCGGCCGCGGCGAACTGGTCCTCCGTGGCGGCGGTGCGGCGGCAGGCGGCAGGCAACGACGACGAGGCACTGACCTTCGAGGTCGCAGGTCCGGGAATGCGTTGGCAGGTCCGGCAGGGCCAGGGCCAAGCGCGGCCGGGCGTCGTCGGAGTGGGCGCATGGCTCGACGGGGCGGCGGTCGGCGACGGCATCCGCACCCGCGCCAACCAAGCCTGGAACGCCATTCATGGCGACGGCGGCTCGCCCGTGCTGGTGGTGGTGGAGCTGGTTCCCTCCGGCGAGCTCACCGATGGAACACAGGACCGCCGGATCATGCAGGCTGTCCTGGCCGCGCAACGCGACGGCCTCGCGCGCGAGGCCGGGGATCGCTCCAGGCGTTGATCCTGGCTTAGGGTGCGGTCCCGAATACCGGGTGCAGCACCCGGTCGCCCACACGCAGGTTGAGCCGCTCCGCCGTTCCGCCCTGCACTTCCAGCGTCGCGCGGACCGGCCCGCGGCTGTCGATCGTGGCGAGGCTTTGCGGCACCGCGCGTTCGGCGATGCGGTGGATATGGCCGTCGGCGGTGATGAAGATCATGTCGAGCGGGATGAGCGTGTTGCGCATCCACATGCTGCTCTCGCGCGGCGCGCCCCAGTCGAAGAGCATGGCGTCGTCGGGTGCCATGCTCGTGCGGAACATCATGCCGATCGTCTGGTCCTGCGGCCCGACCGCCATCTCCGTGTTGAAGCTATGCCGGGTCCCGTCGCGGCCGACGATGACGAGGGGCTCCTGGCGCAGCTTGGGCTGCGGCTGGTTCACGCCGGGCTGTGCAAGCGCGGCCACGGGCGTGAGGAGTGCGGAGAGGAAGAGGATGCGTCGCTTCATGCCGCGCATCATGCCACAGCTCCGAGGATTTCGGGGAGTGCGGCGAGCGTTGAAATAGCCGGACGGATCGGGCCTTCGCGGGGCGCATCAGCCAGGGTGGTGAACCAGTGCTCCGGCGGGTTGCGGCCGGCGGCGCGGTGGAAGGTCAGGCCGCGCAAAACGGCCTCGGCGGCGGGTTCCAGCCGATCCGGGGCGGTGAACCCGTTCAGCGCGCCCCAGTTCCGCGCCCAGCAGCGGGCGACCGTCCAGGGGTTGTAGCCGCCGCCGCCGAGCATGATGAACCGGGGCGCCCCATCCTTCACGGCCGTGACAAATTCGACATGCGCGTTGTTGGAGAGTGCGAGGCGCGCGAGCGGATCCTCCTCCAGCGCATCGGCGCCGCATTGCAGCATGATCGCTTCGGGGCGCAGACGGGCGATCAGCGGGAGAACCGCGCCATGCAGCAGGGCGCGCATCTCGGTGTCGTTGAAGCCGGACGGAACGGCGAAGTTCAGCACATGCGGCGGGGCGTGCACCGTGCCGGTGAAGGGCCAGCGGGCCGCCTCGTGGATGGACAGCGTGGTGACGCGCGCGTCGTCGGCGAAGGCCATTTCCACGCCGTCGCCGTGATGCGCGTCGATGTCGAGGTAGAGGATCCGGGTCAGGCCGGCATCGAGCCAGGCGGTCAACCCCAGCACGGCATCGTTGACGTAGCAGAAGCCGCTCGCTTTGGCCCGCTGGCCGTGATGCGTGCCCCCACCGGGGACGTGGACGATGCCGCCCGACCGCGCGGTCATCCGCGCAGCCAACAGCACGCCGCCGGCGCTGGTCGCGGGCCGGCGGAAGACCTCGCGATAGACGGGGTTCCCGTCGGCGCCGATGCGGTAGCGCTCGCGGTCCTCGGGGGTGACGGATTGCGTCTCCTCGGCCCGCTGGAGGGCGGCGATGTAGTCCGGATCGTGGAAGCGGCAGAGCTCGGCCACGCTTGCCATGGGGCTGTCGAGATATTGCGCTGGATCCAGCCAGCCGAGCGCGCGGATCAGGTCGATGGTGGTGGAGACGCGCGGGATGGCGAGCGGGTGCTTCGGGCCATAGGTGGAGGCCCGGTAGATTTCCGAGCCTATGAGGACCGGGCGCTCGAGCATGAAGTCTCCATTACGAAACATATCAAATGCAAACTAATGCTGTGCCGCGCGTTCTTCCGGATATGAAACCTTCCGCTGTTTTTGCAAGCATCGCGCAACGTTCCGCTCACGAGGCGGGACGGCCCTGGGCCTTCATCCTGGCGATTGCCGTTGTCCTGGCCTGGAGCGTGAGCGGGCCGCTATTCCACTACAGCGACACCTGGCAGCTGGTCATCAATACCGGGACGACCGTCATCACATTCCTGATGGTCTTCCTGATCCAAAATGCACAGAACCGCGATACCGGAGCCATCCAGCTCAAGCTCGACGAGTTGATCCGCGCCACCGAGGGAGCGCAAAATCGCCTCATCTCGCTGGAAAGCCAGAGCGAGGACACCCTGGCCGAAGTCAGGGCTGACCTGGCGGTCGCCTGCGAAGACGTTAAGAGCGCTGCGGTATCCCCTGCGGAATGATGGTCCGCACCAGGCTCGCATCCAGCTCCTCGTACTCGAAGTAGCCGATGGTCTCGTAGAGCTCGGCACGGGTCTGCATCCGGTCGACGGCGTTCTGCGCGCCGCCGTCCCTGGCGATCTGGGCATAGAGCTGGTCCCAGGCCTTGGCGGCGATGCGCAGATGCGTCACCGGCCAAATGACCATGGAGAAGCCCATCTCCTGGAATTCCTCGGCGGTCAGGAAGGGCGTGCGGCCGAACTCGGTCATATTCGCCAGCAGCTTCACGCCGGGCATCTTCGAGGCGAATTCACGGAACATGTCGGGCGTGATCAGCGCCTCGGGGAAGATCGCGTCCGCCCCGGCATCCAGGTAGCGCCTGGCCCGCGCCAGGCCGGCCTCCATGCCCTCGCTCGCCACTGCATCGGTGCGGGCGATGATGTACAGGTGCCGGCGCGCCTTGCGGGCGGCGGCGATCTTCGCGCACATCTCGTCGACGGTAGCGAGCTTCTTGTCGTTGAGATGGCCGCACTTCTTGGGAAGAAGCTGGTCCTCCAGATGCACCGCCCCGGCCCCGGCATCCTCGAAGGCGCGGACCATGTGCATGACGTTCAGCGCCTCGCCATAGCCGGTGTCGCCGTCGACCAGCAGCGGCAGGCCGGTCGCCCGCGCCACTTGGCGGATGTAGAAGCACACATCCTCGACGGTGATCATGCCGAGATCGGGCAGGCCCATGGTCGCGGACATCGCCGCGCCGGAGAGGTACAGCGCCTCGAAGCCATGCTTCTTCGCGAGCAGCCCGGCGATGCCGAGATGGGCACCGGGCATCCGAAGGATCTCCGGACGGTCCAGCAGGGCGCGGAAGCGGTCCCCGGCGGGTTCCTTGGGAAGGTCGGCGCCGATCAAGTAGGGCATGGAAAACTCCTGTTCAGCGGAAGAAAAGGAAGGTGCAGAGCACGAAGAGCGGGATCAGGACCAGCATCGCCCAGCCGCAGTATCCAAGGAAGGAGGGCATGCGAACGCCGCCCTCCTCGGCGATGGCCTTCACCATGAAGTTGGGTGCATTGCCGATATAGGAGTTCGCACCCATGAAGACCGCGCCCGCGGAAATCGCCGCCAGCGTGGCCGCGCCCTGGGTCATCAGATGGGCAGGGTCGGCGCCGGCGAGGTTGAAGAAGACCAGGTAGGTCGGCGCATTGTCGAGGAAGCTCGAAAGTAGGCCCGACATCCAGAAATACACCCAGGTGATGGGCGCACCGGAGGGGTCGGAGGTCAGCGCGACGAGGCCGGCGGCCGCACCCTCGGGGCCGGATCTCAGGATGGCCAGCACCGGACCCATACAGAGGAAGATGGCGGCGAAGAGCTTCGCGACCTCCAGCATGGCGCCCCAGGCGAAGTCGTTCTCCCGGCGCATGGCGTGGGGCGTGATGCGCAGCGAAACCAGCGTGACGAGGAGGAACATCGCCACGGCCACGAGGCGCTCCAGCTTCAACGTCTCGCCGAAGATGGTCGTATTGCCGGGCTGCCAGACCCCCTGGAGCAGCACGCCGCCTATCACCACGCCGATCAGCACGACGTTGCGCCAGCCCTTGATGTTGAGCTTTGCATGCGGGGTCGCAACCTCAGGACGCTCAGGCTCGCGGGCATAGAAATAGCTGTCGAGCGCATAATAGAGGCCGAGGAGGATCACGGCGCAGAAGAGGAACGGCGCGAAGAGATGCTGCGCCGGCCAGAAGAAGGAGATGCCGTTCAGGAAGCCGAGATAGAGCGGCGGGTCGCCGATCGGCGTCAGGCTGCCGCCGATATTGGCCACCAAAAAGATGAAGAAGACGAAGCTGTGCGTCCTGCGGGTGCGGTGCGCATTGGCGCGCAGCATGGGCCGGATCATCAGCATCGACGCACCCGTCGTGCCCATGAGGCTGGCGAGCACCGTGCCGACGGCCAGCAGCGCCGTGTTGGTGAGCGGCGTGCCGTGCAGGGTTCCGCGCAGGATCACGCCGCCTCCGGTCGTATAGAGGGCCAGCAGGAGCGCGATGAAGGGCAGGTATTCCTGAAGAAGGACATGGCCCAGTTCGCCGAGGGCTGCATCGGTCCCAAAGGCATAGGCGAAGGGTACTAGAAAGGCCGCGCCCCAGAACGCCGCGACGGTGCCGTCATGCCGCTGCCAGAAGCCGGGCGCCAGGACCGGCACCAGCGCGATGGAGAGCAGGATGCCGAGAAGCGGCAGCCCCCAGGCCAGCCCGAGCTCCCGCCCGTCGATACCAGCGGCTTCCGCCGGCAAGGCGAGGCAGGCCAGAAGCAGGGCGGCGATGATGGCGCGCAAGAGAGGTTTCCCGGTGAGCCTGAACGGCTTTTCCCGAATTCGCCCCCATCGTCAACCGGACGGGGGTTTGCACGCCACGGGCCCGGCCCTAATAACGTTGTAACTGGCGGAGTACCCCCGATGGAAATGTCTGGCGAACGGCTGATTGCGGCCCCGCGTGAGTTGGTCTGGCAAGCGCTGAACGATCCCGAGGCCCTCAAGGCCGCGATCCCCGGCTGCGAGTCCCTGGAAAAGGTCTCCGACACGGATCTGACGGCCCGGGTCGCGATCAAGATCGGGCCGATGGCGGCGAAGTTCACGGCGAAGGTGAAGCTCGAAAACCTCAACCCGCCGGAGAGCTACACGATCTCCGGTGAGGGCAATGGCGGCGCCATGGGCTTCGCCAAGGGCGGCGCCGACGTGGTGCTGACCGAGATGAGCCCGACCGAAACGGGGTTGCGCTACAACGTGAAGGCCCAGGTCGGCGGCAAGATGGCGCAGCTCGGCGCGCGGCTGATCGACAGCACGGCCAAGCAGATGGCGGACCAGTTCTTCGACCGCTTCGCCCATGGCCTGGTGGCCCAGAAGATGGGCGTCGAACCGGGCGCGCCCGGTGCGCCGGCGATCCCCGCGCCGATGGCGTTCTCGGTCTTCTCCCTCGCCCCGTCGGAGATCTTCGGCCTGCCTATCGTTTTCTGGCTCGGCAGCGCCATCATGCTGGTGATCCTCTTTCTCCTCTTCCTGTGAGCAAGGCCATGCCCGCCGATGTTGCGGCCACCGCCGCGATGCTGGCCGAGGGTGGCTATGTCGCCGATACGGCGCTGGCCACCACCGTCCATCTGGCGCTGCGCATGGGCCGGCCGCTCTTCCTCGAGGGCGAGCCGGGTACGGGTAAGACGGAGATCGCCAAGGTGCTGGCGGCGCAACTGCCGCGGCATCTGGTGCGGCTGCAATGCTACGACGGCATGGACCTCTCGGCCGCGGCCTATGAGTGGAACCATGCGCGCCAGCTGATGGCGATCCGCCTCGCCGAGGTTTCCGGCGCCACGGCCGATATCGAAAGCTCGATCTACGACCGGCGCTTCCTCGAAGCGCGCCCGCTGCTCCAGGCGCTGGAGGGTGAACCCGCCGTCCTGCTGATCGACGAGCTGGACCGCGCGGACGAGCCCTTCGAGGCCTTCCTGCTCGAAGTGCTCGCGGATTTCCAGATCACGGTGCCCGAGCTCGGCACGCTGAAGGCGGTGACGCCGCCTGTGGTCATCATCACCTCCAACCGCACGCGCGAAGTGCACGACGCCATCCGCCGCCGCTGCCTCTACCATTGGGTGGATTACCCTGATGCGGCGCGCGAGAAGGCCATCCTGGCGTTGCGGGCGCCGGGCGTGAACGCCGCGCTGTCCGCGCAGGTGGTGGCCTTCGTGCAGAAGCTCCGCCAGGGCGACTATTTCAAGCTGCCGGGCGTGGCCGAGACCATCGACTGGGCGAATGCGCTGACGGCACTCGATGCGCGGGAACTCGAACCCGCCGCGGTGGATGCGACGCTGGGCGTGCTGCTGAAGTATCAGGACGACATCGCCAAGCTGAAGGGCGAGGAGGCGGCCCGCCTCGTGGCGGAAGCCCGCTCCGCCGCGTGATTCCGCCCCGCGAGGCCGTCAGCGACGCGGCGAAGGTCTTCGGCGGCCCCAAGTCCCCACCATCCGAACAGGCGCTCGCCTCCAATCTGCTCGCCTTCCTGCGGCTGCTGCGGCGCGCGGGACTCTCCGTCGGACCTGGCGATGCGCTGGCCGCGGCCGAGGCGCTGAGCCTGGTGGGGATCGAGAGCCGGACCACGGTGCGCGCCGCACTCGCCGCCACGCTGCTGCGCCGGCACGAACAGGAAGAGCTGTTCGACGCCGCCTTCGACCTGTTCTGGCGCGATCCGGAGCGCTCGGACGTGGCCGCCGCCTTCGCGATGATGGAGGCGCAGCAGCCGGAGGAGAAAGCCAAGCCCGGCAGCCGCCGCCTCGCCGAAGCCATGGCCGGCGACCGCCCCCGCCCGCCGCCGCGGCCGGAAGAGGCCCCGCCGCGGATCGACGCGGCGATGACCGTCTCGGAGCGCGAGCACCTCCAGCAGATGGACTTCGAGGCGATGAGCGCAGCGGAAATCGGCCTCGCCAAGCAGGAGATCCGGCGCCTGGTCCTGCCGCTGGATGCGCGGCCGACGCGCCGCTTCCGCACCGATCCCCTGGGGCCGCGCGTGGATTTGCGCGCGACGCTGCGCGCCGGCTCACGAAGCGGTGGGGAGTTGGCGCAGATCATGCGCAAGCGGCGCATCGTGCGGCCGCCGCCGCTGGTCGCCATCTGCGACATCTCCGGCAGCATGGCGCGCTACGCGCAGATCCTGCTGCACTTCCTCCATGCCGTGACCAACGACCGGGAGCGCGTGCACAGTTTTCTCTTCGGCACGCGGCTGTCCAACATCACGCGGCAGCTCAAGCACCGCGACCCCGAACTCGCCTTCGAGATGATCGCGCATATGGTGCCGGACTGGTCGGGCGGCACGCGTATCGGCGAGGCGCTGGAGCGCTTCAACCAGGACTGGTCCCGCCGCGTGTTGGGCCAGGGCGCGGTGGTCCTGCTCATCACCGACGGGCTGGACCGGGAGGGCGGACGCGGGCTTGCGGAAGCCACGGATCGGCTCAAACGTTCCTGCCGGCGGTTGATCTGGCTGAACCCCCTGTTGAGATACGCGGGGTTCCAACCCAAGTCACAGGGCATCCGGGCGATGCTGCCGCATGTGCACGAGTTCCGCCCCGTCCATAATCTTGCGAGCCTGCGCCAATTGATCGAGACGCTGGGCGAAAAGGGATCACGCCGATGAGCGAGGATATTCTGGGCACCGCCGCCGCCTGGGCGGCCGAAGGCGAGCAGGTGGCGATCGCCACCGTGGTCGAGACCTGGGGCAGCAGCCCGCGTCCGGCGGGCTCGATGCTGGCCATCACCGCCTCGGGGCGGATGGCGGGCTCGGTATCCGGCGGCTGCATCGAGGGCGCAGTGGCGGATGTGGCGAAGCAGACCATGGCCGACGGCAAGCCGCAGCTGCTGGATTTCGGCATCAGCGACGAGCGCGCCTGGGAAGTAGGGCTGGCCTGCGGCGGCAAGCTGAAGGTCTTCGTGGAGAAATTGGGTTGACCCCGGAACACCTCGCCCGGCTCCAGCAGGCACGGGCCGCGCTGCGGCCGGTGGTGATGACGACGCGGCTCTCAGACGGCATTCAGGTGCTCTGGCCGGAGGATGCCCTACCCGGCGCGCTGGCCGAGGCCGCGCAGAAGGCCATGGCGGATGACAAGGCCGCGAACGTCACGCTGGATGGCGAGGCCTGGTTCCTCCAGCCTCACAATCCGCCGCTGCGCATGATCGTGGTCGGCGCCGTGCATGTAGCGCAGGCGTTGGTGGCCATGGCGGCGGGGCTCGGCTTCGCGGTCACGCTGGTCGATCCGCGCCGCGCCTTCGCGACCGAGGAGCGCTTCGAGGGCGTCACGCTCAACCATGAATGGCCCGACGAGGCCATGGAGGCGCTGGCGCCGGATGCGCGCACCGCCGTCGTCACGCTGACTCATGATCCCAAGCTGGACGATCCGGCGCTGGATGTCGCACTCCGCGGCAAGGCCTTCTACATCGGCGCGCTCGGCAGCAAGCGCACCCATGCCAAGCGCGCCGAGCGGCTCAAGGAGCTGGGGCATGACGAGGCCGCGGTCGCGCGGATCGCCGCACCCGTGGGCCTGGATATTGGGGCCATCACGGCGCCGGAGATCGCGCTGTCCATCCTCGCGCAGGTCGTCGCGCGGCGGCGCGGCAAGTGAATTTCGGCCCGACGCCGCTGGACGAAGCGGAAGGCGCCGTCCTCGCGCATAGCGTGCGCATGACGGAGCGGGTGCTGAAGAAGGGCACGGTGCTGGATGCCGGCGCCATCGCGGCCTTGCGCGCCGGCGGGCACCAGAGCGTCATCGCCGCGCGGCTCGACCAGGGCGACGTGCCGGAGGACGAGGCGGCCGGCCGGGTCGCCGATGCGCTGCTCTCGCCATTGGTCGCGCGCAGCCGCGCCGCGACGGGCCGGGTAAACCTGCTGGCGGAATCCGCGGGATTGCTGGTGCTCGACGCCCCGCTGATCGACCGGCTGAACCTGCTGGACGAAAGCCTGACCATCGCCACGCTGCCGAACTACACGATGGTGCAGCCCAAGGAGATGCTGGCGACCATCAAGGTCATCCCCTTCGCCGTACCGGGCGCGGCGCTGGCCGTCGCCGAGGCGCTGTTGCGCAAGCAGCGGGTGGTCTCGCTGCATCCGTTCAAGCCGCTGAAGGTGGGCCTTGTGCTCACGGAACTGCCGGGCGCGAAGGAAAGCGCCATGGAGGGCGCCATCGAAGTCACGGGCGCGCGGGTCGAGGCGCTGATGGGCACCATGCTGCCGGCCGAGCGCGTGCGCCACGAGGCCGGTGCCACGGCCGATGCGCTGAAGCGGCTGCTGCGCCAGGGCGCGGAAATGCTGCTGATCGCCGGCGCCTCGGCCACGATCGACCGGCGCGATGTCGGCCCTTCGGCCATCGTGAGAGCCGGCGGGCGGATCGAGCATTTCGGCATGCCGGTGGATCCGGGGAACCTCATCTGCCTCGGCGCCGTGGGCGAGATCCCGGCCCTGGTGCTGCCGGGCTGCGCGCGCAGCCCCAAGCTCAACGGCTTCGACTGGGTGCTGCAGCGGCTCTTCGCGGGCATCCCCGTCCGCGCGAAGGACGTGATGGCGATGGGTGTCGGCGGCCTCCTCAAGGAGATCGAGACGCGCCCCCT
>JAQGHY010000249.1 GCA_028291455.1 Rubritepida sp.
CCTGTTCAGCACCTCGGTGTGGACGCGCAACTCGTCGGCTGGATCGTCGGCGAGGCGGCGGCCGGCCCACAGGTCCATGGCCCCGCAGTCGCGATGGTTCAGCAAGGTGACGTTGCGGATGCCGTGCATCTGCCGCGTAGCCGCGAGGTTGTCCCACACCGCCGACTGCCAGGCCGGGTAGCGCTCGTCGACGATGGCCAGGGCGGCCCCGGCAATGCGCATCTCGCTATAGCGGTTGGTGCGGCCCAGCGCCTCGAAGCGGAATGCCGTCTCGTCGGCCAGGCGCGGATCGATGCAGGAGATCAGGAAGGTCTCAGCCTCGCTGGGAATGGGACCGGCGCCGCTCAATGGGGGATCTCCTCGACGTGCTGAACGCCGGACAGCCGGTGCATGATCGGCGAGAGCGAGAGCCCGGCGGTCAGCAGCAGGACGAGGGTGAACATCACTCCCAGTGCCTGTGCGTTCGGGTCGCGCGGATCGAGCAGATCGAGTTCGGCGAGCGCGACGAAGCCCGCACTGGAAAGTGCGGCGAGGAAGAACATTCCCAGAGGCTGCAACACACCGATGACGCTCTTCCAGATCAGCCCGTGCAGCCCGAGCAGCATCACCCCGACGAAGGCCTTGGCCCAAGGATTGCCACCTGCCGAGATTACCCAGTGCCAGAAGGAATAGCCACTGGGGTTGTACACGGAGAATACGAGCAACAGGCCGAAGAGCAGCCGCGCCACAATCCCGCGCCCGTCGAAACGCTGTCCAGTCATAGGCAGCGCGCCGCGGCGTCGCGCAGGGTGCCGCGCAGAGCGGCAATGCCATCGGCCAGTACAGAGGCCTCGGCCATGCCGATGGCCTGCTGCGCCCGCGCCTCGAAGCTCGCGCGGTTCAATCCGGCATCGACGCGGTTGATCATCCAGTCCACGCCCCAGGCCAGCCCGATGCCGCCCGTCACGCCCGCGACCACACCGGGCGCGCCAGCTGCGCCCCAGCCCAGATAGCCGAGCGCCGCGACGACCGAGCCGGCCTCGCTGACGCGCAGCGTCACGGCACCGAGCCGCGCGGCCATGGGGCGCATGCTGCGCAGGAAGATCGTCTCGGCCCCCGAGGCCTCGGCAAGCCGCCCGGCAGGATCGAGACCCAGTACCTCGGCCAGACGCACCTCGAGCCCCGGGCAGGTTGGCCACCGCTCGGCCAGGGTGCGCGCGATATGCGCCATATCTCGCTGGAAGCCGCCATCGCCGAGGCTCGGTACGGTGACGCGCTCGCGGAAGGCGGCGCGCACCGGTTCGGCCAGGTCGTGGACCAGCGCCTCGGGATCGGGAATACGCTCCTGCGCTGCGGCATCGCCGATCCGCGCAAGGGCCCGGCCGATGATGCGATAGGAGGTGAGGTAGCTCTGCCCCCAGCCATAGGCCCAGTCGCCGAATGCCGGCACCAGCATGCGCGCCGCACCGAAGCGCGCCGCCACGCTGTCCTCCAGCATGCGCTCACCCAGGGCGAGGAGGCGCTCCTCGCGCGTGATGGCGAAGGCCTGACCCATAATCGTCACCAAGATCATCATGGAAGCGGCGCTGCGCAGGCCCCATCCTGCGAGGCGATGGATTGGATGACGCTCCCCGCACCGCTGATGGATGCCTTGGCCGCGGTGGCCGTCTTCGCGGTGGCCTACGGCCTGATCCGTCTCGGCCTGCTGCAATACGGCATGGTCGCGCCGAGCGACGCGGATGCCGTGCCCATCCTGCATGTGCTGGCGCTGGCGGCCGGCGTCCTGCTGGGTGCGATGCTGCTCGCCGCCGTCCCGCATGCCGAGGATTTCCGCCCCTCTCGCATCTACGCCTCGGATAGTCCTTGGCGGATGGATGCCGGACAATTCCTCGCGCGCCACGCCTTGCCCGACGGCCCAACTCTGCGCGGCGCCGCAGCCCTGCTGATGCCCGGCAATACCTCTATCGGTGCGATCCTGGGCCAGATGGGTGCCGTCCTCGCTTTGGCCGGTGCCGTCCAGGCGCTGATGCTTTGGCGCGGATGGCCGCGTGTGCGGGCCGCCGTCGCCGTGCTGCTGCTGGCGGGGTGGACGGCGCTGATCCTGCACTATGCGGCGCACCTCATGGCCTGGGGCGCCACGCAGCTGAACTTCTGGCTCTTCGCGCTGCTGCTGGTTCTTTGGCAGCGCTTTCGCTACCGGGTGCGGCGCGCTGCGCACTGAAGCCGTCATGTCCCCACCCACATCAGCTGAAGAAAGGGGCTTGGCGTCAGGAAGGGCGGGTCGCCGGTGAAGGGGAAGGCCAGCTTCGCCGAGACCGCCAGCACCGTTCCCACGATCAGCGCGATCACACCGCCCATCGCGTAGTGCACCACGGTCGTCGAACTGCCGATGAACCATTGGAAGGCGAGCACCGCCACCGAGACCGTCAGCACCAGGGCCCAGATCAGCACGCCGAAGGTGCGCGAATTCACCGACAGCCGGGCGATCCTCGCCTCCGAAATCTGCGCCACCCAGCTGGGGATGTTCTGCGCCAGCGCCTGTTGCGCCCCGCCCACCGGCTCAGTGTCTAGGAAGGCGCGGACAAGGCGCTGGAACTCGGCATCCGAGCCTGAACGGTTGGTCGCGGCCTGCATGTTCGGCCAGTCCAGCGCGGCGACGGCTGAAGCATAGCTGCGAATGGCGGAGTACATCTCCTCGCGCCGCCAGATCTGCGCGGGCTCGTTGTAGGTCGGCACGGCCAGTGCCAACAGGTAGAGCCCGCCCGTCTCGCGCTGCAGGTTGTCGCGCGAGGTTTGGTAGATGTCCCAGGAACCCACGAGCGTCAGCGCCGCGACTACCGCATAAATCTCGACGATGAAGCTGTACTTCACCGCGCCCACGGTCGCATTCGCCGCGAGCTCCTGTGGCGTGAAGAGCGACTGGATGATCTGGCCCATCACCAGCGCGAGCACCAGCGGCACGCCCAGCGCCGCCAGCACCAGCAGCGGCAAGGGCAGCGCGGTCAGGAACTGGACGATGTCGGGGTTCATGGAGGACGCGAACCGCCTTAGGCTTCGATCATCCGATACCAGCGCCGCGTCGGGATGAGCTTGCCAGCACGCCGCGCCTCCAGGTCGTTCTCGAGCATCAGGCGCTTCACCTGGCGCATCGCCGTGTCCTCCGACATCGCCGAGCCCGCCCGCCCCCGGTAGAAGGCCGCGACCTTGCCGAAATCCTGCCGCGTGACGCGCCCGCGCCGGTCGCCCAGCGTCTTGAGCAGCTGCAGCGTCGAGCCATCGAGCTCGGCCTGGTTCGCGACGCCCGCCTCCTCGGCGCTGCCCCGCAACGCGCCGGAGGCCTCGGCCGCCGTGAGGTTGTAGCGCATGACGCCCTCCTCCAGCAGCTTCATCTCCTTCTCGCGGTCGAGGAAGCGCCGGCCCCGGAGATGGAGCTTAACGAGTTCGGCGAATTGAGCCGCCTGCGGGGTATCGCGCATTATGAGGTCCGATGAAGCGTCAGAAGGTAGCGGAAGCGGGGCGCAGCGGTGACGGCGGCGGCATCTGGAAGTCCATGCCTCGCGCCGTCGGATCGAGCTGCTGCAGGCGCTGGTTCAGCCGCTCGATGGAGCGGAGGATCCTGCTCGCCTCGTGGCCGACCGGCGCATCGACCGGAGCCAGCGAGAACTTCACGTAGGGCAAGGGCAGCAGCGTCACCGTCAGCTTCTCGACGCTGAAGCCCTGGATTTCGTTTGCCTCGATGATCCCAGCCACGATCACGCGCTGGATCGCGGGGAACATGCCGGGATTGCGCTGTGCATGGCGCTCCAGCGCGCGCTCCAGATATTCGCGGTCAGCCTCGGAAAGTTCGCGAGCCTGGCCGAATTCCAGGCTGAGGCCGGGCAGCAGGCCGACCGTGCTTTCGATCGACTTCAGCTTGAATCCGGCGATACCCATCAGCCAGTTGAAGTCGTCCGTCCGGCTGCCGTCCGTCTGGCGGCGGGCCATGGCCAGGGCGCCGCTGCCCAGACCCAGGCTGTCGCGGATGTCGGACCACCAGAGGCGCATGCGCTCGCCCGTGCTCTCGGTGACCGGCAGGTCCTGCAAGGGCACCTGAACCGGCGGTGCTGAAATCGGCGGAGCGGCGACGTTCTGGGCCTGGAGGGGGCTTGCGAGAGTCGTGGCCAGCATGGTGCCGGCGAGGATCAGGTTTAGGCGCATGGCTCGTGCTCCTTCAGCGCGACATGAGGGTCTGGCGAACAGCGATCTCGCGCTGGCGGGCGCGGTCGGCCGGGGCGAGCGGCACGAGGCCGTGATGCGCCAGCAGCCCTCCGGGACCGCCCGTGGCCTCGGTGACGGCATCGGCAGTGAATTCGCGGATGCCGCGCACCACCCCCACGCCCTGCTGGTTCCGCGAATGCTGGCGCTTGGCATAGAGGTAGATCGTCCGCGTCACGTCGTAGTCGCCACTGGCAATGGTCGCCGCCGTCGGCAGCGTGCCGTTCAGCGCGACGGCGACGAGGTTGCCGCCGCTCTCCAGCAACTGCGCGTAGGAAATCGCGCCGATCGTGCCCGGCGGCCCCTCCAGCAGGGCTGCGGGGACACTGTCGCTCGCGGCCTCGGTCACGCGCCCGTCGCTGCGCAGGGTGATGCAGCGCTGCACGCGAAATGCCGCGCTGAAGATGAGGCGGACCGCCTTAACCTCGCGGCAGCCGCCCTCCATGATGAAGTCGTTGAACAGCCCGCGCGTGCCTGAGGACCGATCGGGGATGACGGCGCGAATCTGCATCGCCGGGAGCGCGTTCGACAGGTTCGCCCAGGTGTTCAGCGGGTTGGCGCGGAACTCGTCCTCCACCGCGTATTCGGCGGCAAGCGCGGCGTAGATCTGCCGTGTCGTGAGGTTGGGGATGACCTCGCCGCGGCGCATGGCGATGACGACGGCGCCGAGGCCGACCTGTACCTCCACGACATCGCTGACGCCGTTCGCGTTGCAGGCTTCGGCGACCGAGCGCGGGATGCGGCGGCTGCTGATCGCGATGTCCGGCGTGTTGATACCGACCCCGGCGCAGAAGCGGTCGAGTGCGGCGGCGGAGCCGACGATTTCGACGCGGGGCTGCATCACTTCGGCGTAGCGATGTGTGAAGGCTTCGACCAGCGCCTCCGTCACCGCATGCGAGGAGCCGGAGCTGACGATGTAGAGGCGGTCGCGCAGCACCGCGGACTGCTGCGCCGAGGCGATGCCCGGCAGCAGGAGAGATGCCGCGAGGAGCAGGATGGAGCGCATGAGGATGTTCCGGCTGGCGGCGTTGTCGGGCATGTCAGTTCGCCTCGGGACCGAGGGCGCGCAGGATGGTTTCCTGCACGGCCTGTTCCGCGGCGACGCGGGCGCGGACCTGGGCGGTCCAGCCGGAGAGCAGCGGCTTGAGGGTATCGTCGAGCATCTCGACATCGGCGAGCGCCGGGGCGAGCTGCCCCCGAGCCAGCAGGCGTGAGACGTTGTCGAGGGTGGCATGGACCGGCCCTGGCGTGGGGACCTCGCCGAAGCCGACGGAGGCGAGAATCCGGCGGCCCTGGTCGAGCAGCCAGTCGATCCAACCGCCCTCGCTTGGGCTGCGCGCGACCAGCATCGGCCCGAGGGCCAGGAAGCTCTCGCGAAGCTCGGTCGTTGTGGCCAGGCCGCGACCGGCGTGGCTGACAAGTACATCCGCGAGCGGCCCCGCCAGCGCGCCGGCCGGTGCGGCATCGCGCATCGCGGACCATTCGCGCGCATACGGACGGCTCGTGGCCAGTGCGGATTGCAGGTTCAGCGCGGCGAAGATGTAGCGATAAGGAAGCACCGGCGAGGTGCAGGGCGCGCCCTGCAAGGAAGCAAGGCGCGTGGAAAGCCCGCTCACCTCGCTCTCCAGCGCCGCGATGCGCCGGTTCGCGGCCTGCGTGCCTGCATCCTGCGCCAGACTCATGGCCGGCGAGAGGGCAAGCAGCACAGCGGAGCCGAGCGAGACTTTCGCCCGCCGGCACAATCTCGATCCAATTGGCAAGTAATCACCTCTGCAGACGGGCGCGAAATAATCATGACCAGGAATATAGCTTCCCTGGACTTGTTCTGATCTTCGCCGGTACTCAGAAACTCGGCACGCTTAGGCCGGCGAAAGTTGCATGACGTTTCCGAGACTTTGATGACCCCGAAACGCCGGACGCTTTCCGGTTGGGGCTCGTGACATCAGCGGCGCGGCAGGCCCGCGATGGCTGCGTCGATCCGACGCATGAAGGCGAGCAGCGGGCGATTGTCGCGAAGGCTCAGCATATAGGCGTTCTCGGCGAAGGCATCGCGCAGATAGCGGCCGCTCGGCGTCGGACAGCCGGCATAGGTGAAGCGGAGGAACTGCACGAGCAGAAGCGAGCGGACGAGGTGCACGCCCACCAACTCGCGGAGGTAGATCGTGCTGCCGATCTCGCGCTCCACGTGAAAGCCGAGGTTGAGCAGCGAAAAGAACACGCCGTGCCGCTCGATCTCGATGCGGTCGGGCCACAGAGTCAAACGGCCGCCGATCCCGCTGAGCGACGCAAGGCTCCGGCCGTCCTTCGCGGGCGGGAAGGAATCGGGCTGGATGACATCGGGTTCGGCTGCGAGCATGCGGCAATCTTCAATCCCCAGCCTCGAAGCAAAGCCAGTGATGAATTGGTGGCGGCTAGCCGAGGCGCTGATCCACCAGGTCGGCCTCACCGGCTTGGAGACGACGTGGATAAGAAATGCCGCGTGCTGTCGGGCGGCGAAAAGGCCCGGCTGGTGATGGCGAAGATGCTCTACGACCCGCCGAACTTCCTCGTGCTGGACGAGCCCACGAACCACCTCGACATGGCGACGAAGGAGATGCTGATCACCGCGCTGTCGCAGTACGAGGGCACCATGCTCTTCGTCTCGCACGACCGGCATTTTCTGGCCGCTCTGTCCAACCGTGTGCTGGAGCTGACGCCCGAGGGTGGCGCGTACGGGCCAGGAGGCGCCGGGCCTGCGCAGCTGACCTTGCCGGACGTCACTCCTTAACGCGCAGGTAGGCGATGATCATATCGCCAACCAGCACCTCGTAATCGGCGATCCGCTCCGGCTGGAACAGGTCCCCCGCGAACGCGGCCGATAGCGTCCACCGATTGGCGCAGTAGAAATACCCGAGGCCGGACATTGCGACGTAGAGCCCGATGGGATCGACATCGCCGCGGAACACACCTTGATCGCGTCCGTCCTTGAGCAACCCCTCCATCGCCTCGAACAAGGTGTCGTAGAGCATGGGGACACCCGCGACCTCACGCAGATGGCGCCCGCGATGCAGGTTCTCCTCGTTCATCAGGGCGGTGATCTCGGGCATCTCGCGAAAGCCCCGGAACGTGTCCACGACGAGCCGGCGCATGCCCTCGACCGGCCCGAGCCGCGTCAACCGGCATTCGTCCTGCCGCCGCCGCAACGCGCCGTAGATGCGCTCCAGCACCGCGCGGTACAGGCCTTCCTTGTTGCCGAAATGGTGGAACAGCAGGCCCTTCGCCACCGTTGCGGATTGGCCGATCCGATCCATGCGCGCGCCGGCAAAGCCATGTGCGGCGAATTCGGCGGTAGCCGCCGCCAGGATGCGCGCCCGTGCCGCCTCCGGATCGCGGATGCCGCCGGTTTCGCGAAGGGTGTCGGAGGGTTGACGCGATGCCACTATGCGGTCGATAGTTCCGGTCTATTGACCAGCCGGTCAACAACGAAACCGGCGGCCAGGGAAGATTTACCAGTACCACGGCACTGCCTGTCATCAGGGAGAGCGGTCCGGCATGGTGTTCGCGTTTATATGTTGAGTACGCCCGATCGCGGCGCGCGGATCGGCGTCGACGTCGGCGGCACCTTCACCGACGTGGTGCTGGCGCTTCCGGACGGCCGCCTCTACGTCAACAAGACCTCCACCACGCCGACCGATCCGGGCGAAGGCGTTCTCGCCGGCATCGCCGCGATTCTGGAGCAGACCGGGATCGAGGCCTCGGCAATCGTCGAGGTCGTGCACGGCACAACGGTCGCCTCCAACACCATCCTGCAGAAAGCCGGTGCGCGGACGGGGCTGCTGACCACCCAGGGCTTCCGGGACGTGCTGGAGATCGGCCGCATCCGCACGCCCGGCATGTTCGACATGACCTGGCGCAAGCCCGAACCGCTGGTGCCGCGCCGCTGGCGGCTTGAGGCGCGCGAGCGCATCGGCGCCGACGGTTCGATCGTGCTGGCACTCGACGAGGATTCGGTTCACGCCGCCGCGCAGACCTTTCTCGCCGAAGGGATCGAGGCGGTCGCGATCTGCTTCATCAACAGCTACTGCAACGCTGGGCATGAGCGCCGCGCCGCTGAAATCCTCGCGCAGGTCGCGCCGCAAATCTTGCTTACCGCCTCCTGCGACGTGCTGCCCGAGATCAAGGAATACGAGCGCACCAGCACCGCCGTGGTGAACGCCTATCTGCTGCCGAAGATGCGCGTCTATCTGTCGCGGCTGGCGGACCGGCTGGCGGCGCTCGGCATCCACGCGCCGGTGCAGGTGATGGCCTCCAATGGCGGGATGATCGGGCTCGATACCGCACGCATGCGGCCGGTCTTCGCCGTGGGCTCCGGGCCGGCCGGCGGCGTCGCCGGTTCGGCTCGGCTAGGCCAGGTGACGGGCGATAGCGACCTGATCGTCTTCGACATGGGCGGCACCACCGCCAAGGCGGCCATCATCCAGGACGGCCAACCCTCACTGGTCACCGAATACGAGTTCCGCGACGGCATTTCCTCGCCGAGCCGCTTCACCAAGGGCGGCGGCTATATGCTCAAGGTGCCGGCCGTGGATATCGCCGAAGTCGGTTCCGGCGGCGGCTCCATCGCACGCATCGACGCCGGCGGGCTGCTGGTGGTCGGGCCGGAGAGTGCCGGCGGCGACCCGGGGCCCGCCTGCTATGCGCGCGGCAACACCGTGCCCACGGTCACGGACGCAAATATGGTGCTCGGGCTGCTGAACCCCACGGCGCTGGCGGGCGGGTCGCTCAAGGTCGATGCGGCGCTGTCGCTGGAGGCGGTGCGGAAGCATGTGGCGGCACCGCTCGGCCTGTCTCTCGAAGATGCGGCGCATGGCATCCGCCAGGTCGCCAACGCCAATATGGCCCGCGCGCTTCGCGCGGTGACGGTCGAGCGCGGGCTCGATCCGCGCGACATGACGTTGATGGTGTTCGGCGGCGGCGGGCCGCTGCATGCGGTGGACGTTGCGCGGCTGCTCGGCATTCGCCGGGTGCTGGTGAGCCCCGTCGCCGGCGTGTTCTCGGCCGCCGGGATGCTTTCGGCGGATTGCGTGCAGGACTTCGTGCGGCCGGTCATGGTGCCGCTGGAGCGAGCCGATCCCGCGGCAGTCGCCACCACGCTCGCCTCGCTGGCCACGGAAGGCCGGGAGGTCCTGGCGCGGGAAGGGTATGGCGACGGCCAGGCGGTCCTGCGCTTTTCCGTGGACCTGCGCTTCATGGGACAATCCTCGCAGCTCACCGTGCCCTTCGCGCCGCCCTTCGATGCGGTGGCGCTCGGCGAGGCCTTCGGCGCGCTCTATGCCGAAACCTTCGGCTACCGGCCGGAGGAGGCGATGGAGCTGGTCAACCTGCGCCTGGCCGCCGTCGGCACCGGCGACCGACTGCAATTCGAAACCCTCCGCCTCGACGCCCGTGCCCTGGCCGGCGCCGAGGGCACGCGCGAGGTCAGCTTCGCGCGCGGCGGCCCAAAGCTGCCGACGCGGCTGATGGCCCGCGACGCCGTGACAGCCGAACCGATCGCGGGGCCTGCCATCATCGAGAGCTACGACACCACCATCGTCGTGCCGCCCGGCTGCACGGCCGTCGCCGCCCAGGCGGGCTGCATCGCCATAACCATCGGTCCGGAGAACGGCGATGCTTGACCGCAAGCCCTCGGCCGAGGCCGACCCCATAACCTTCGCCGTGGTGAAGAACGCGCTCGACGCGATCGTGGACGAGGTCGCCTACACCGTCATCCGCACCGCGCGCTCCGAGATCGTCAAGGACGTGATGGACTACTCCGCGGCCATTTGCGACGCGCGCGGCGAAATGGTGGCGCAGGCCAAGACCATCGCCCAGCACCTCGGCGCGATCCCCGAGGCGATGGCCGCCGTGCAGGCGCGCTGGGCGGGGCGGCTCGTTCCCGGCGACGCGGTCATCATGAACGACCCCTATCTCGGCGGCATGCACCTGCCGGATATCTTCATGTTCTACCCGGTCTTCGCCGGCGACGAGATTCTCGCCTGGGTCGTGGTGATCTGCCACCACACCGACGTCGGCGGCCGCGTGCCCGGCTCCAACGCCGCCGACAGCACCGAGATCTACCAGGAAGGGCTTCGCATCCCGCCGCTCAAGTTCTTCGCCGCCGGCGTGGCGGACGAGGCGCTGGAAGCGCTGATAGGCCTGAACGTCCGCGTACCCGACCGCGTGCTGGGCGACCTGCGCGCGCAATACGCGGCCTGCAAAGTGGGCGCGCGCGAGATCCATCGCCTGGCCGGGCGCTACGGCGACGACGGCCTGCGCGACTACTTCGACGCGCTGCTCGACTATGCCGAGCGCATGGCGCGGGCCGAGATCGCGACCTGGCCGAAGGGCACCTTCCGTTTCACCGATCATATCGACAGCGATGGTCTCTCGGACGCACCGGTGCCGCTCTCGGTCGCGATCACGGTCGAGGGCGATCACCTCACGGTGGACTGGTCGGGTTCGTCGCCGCAGGTGCGGGCCGCGATCAACAGCACGCTATCTTTCACCAAATCGAATGCATTTCTCTCGGTGCGATGCGCGCTGCGCGGCGAGATTCCGAACAATGCCGGCATCTTCCGCGCCATCACGGTGACGGCGCCGGAGGCCAGCGTGCTGAACCCGCGCTCGCCGGCCGCCGTCGCGGCTCGCGCGCTGACCGGCTACCGCGTGATGGACACGATGTTCGGCGCGCTGGCGCAGATCGTGCCCGACCTGATCCCGGCCGCCGGAGAGGGCGGCAACACGGTCGTTGCGCTGGGCGGGCGGCATCCCGACAACTCGCCCTTCATCATGGTCGACATGATTAGCGGCTGCTGGGGCGGCCGCCCCGACCAGGACGGTATCGAGGCCATCACCAACCCCTCGCAGAACCTGTCCAACACGCCGGTCGAGGTGCTGGAGCGTCAGCATCCCGTGCGAGTGGAGCAATATGCGCTGGTGCCCGACAGCGGCGGCGCCGGGCGCTTCCGCGGCGGGCTCGGCCTCGCGCGGTCCTACCGGTTGCTGGCCGACGAGGCGGTGCTGCAGCTCCGCTCGGACCGGCTGATCTTCGCGCCCTACGGCCTGGACGGCGGTGAGCCCGGCGGCCGTAGCGCGAACTGGCTGGGCGAGGGCGACGCGCAGCGATCGCTGCCCGGCAAGGTGACGATGACGCTGCGGGCCGGCGAAATCCTGCTGCACCATCAGGCCGGCGGCGGTGGCCACGGCGATGCCTGGTCACGCGATCCCGCCGCCGTCGCCCACGACATCTGGAACGGAAAGGTGAGCGCCGCCGCGGCCCGCGAGCACTATGGCGTCGTCGCCGATCCCCTCACCGGCCGCCTCGATATGGCAGCCACCGACACCCTGCGCATGACCCCGAAGAGGACCGAAGAGCCATGACCATGTCCCTACCCATCAGCCGTCGTGCCGCCGTATTGATCGCGGGTGCCGGCGCCGGCCTCGCCGCCCCACACATCGCCCGTGCTGCCGACGCGCTGACGGTGCGTTGCGACTTCGCCCCCTGGGGCATCCAGGCGGCGCTGCATCTGGCGCAGGTGAAGGGCTGGTTCCGCGAGGCGGACCTGACTGTTGATGTGCAGGACGGCCGCGGCTCCGGCAACACGCTGCAGCTCGTAAACGCCGGGCAGGTGGATGTCGGCCAGATCGCCGTGGGCCTGCTGCCCCAGGCGCGCGACAACGGCGCCACGGTGCGCGCCTTTGCGTGCTTCGGCCGCAAGACGGATCTGGCGGTCATGGTCGATGCCGATGGGCCGCTGCGCGCGCCGGCGGATTTCCGCGGCAAGACGCTGGTCTGCTTCGCCGCATCGCCCTGGGCGCCGTATATCGACGCCTGGCTCCGCGCTGGCGGGCTGGACCGCACCAGCGTCAATCTGCAGATGCTCGACCCCGCCGCGATCTGGGGCACCTATGCGACGGGGCGCGCGGACGGGTTGATGTCGACGCTGCCATCGGCGCTGCCCTCCGTTACGCGTCAGCGGCGCAGCCGCGGCGTGCTGGCGGGCGATGCCGGGATCAGCTTCCCCAGCTACGGGCTGGTCGCCACCGAGGCGACGCTCGGCCGCAAGCGCGAGGCGCTGCGCCGGCTGGTGGCGACGCAGCAGCGTGCCTGGGCGCACCTGCGCACCAATGTGCAGGAAGGTGTGGCCGCCATGCTGAGCCAGCGGCCGGACGCCCGCCTCGACCCCGCCGTGCAGCGCGAGCAGATCGAGCTCACCATGGACTTCTTCGACACCCCGGCGACGCAGGGCAAGCCGATCGGTTGGCAGGCCGAGGCAGACTGGACGGCGGCGCTGCGCTCGCTCGAGACCGCGAATGCAGTCCGCCCCGGCTGGAATATCGCGAGCTACTACACCAACGACCTGATCGGCAGCTGATGGCGGCCTGCGTCGAACTCCGGTCGGCGGGGCGCATCTATGCTTCGCCGCGCGGCCCCGTCACCGCCCTGGCCGATGTGTCCATGTCGATCGGGGATGGCGAATTCCTGTCGCTCCTCGGCCCTTCCGGCTGCGGCAAGAGCACGCTGCTGCGTTGCATCGCCGGGCTCGACCGGCCCAGCAGCGGCGAAATCCGGGTGCGCGGGCAGAACCTGGACGGTCCGCCGCAGGGCATCGGCATGGTGTTCCAGCGCGATGTGCTGCTGGATTGGCGGACCATCCTCGACAATGTCCTGCTCGCGGCGGAATTCCAGGGGCAATCCCGGCGCGGCGCGAAGGGGCGGGCGCTGATGGAACGCGCCTCGGCTCTGCTGGACCGCTTCGGCATCGGCTCCTGCGCCGACCGCCACCCATGGGAGTTGTCGGGCGGCCAGCGCCAGCGCGCGGCGATCTGCCGGGCGCTGCTCTGCGAGCCCGAGATCCTGCTGATGGACGAGCCTTTCGGGGCACTGGATGCGATGACCCGCGACGACCTCAACGTGGAACTGTCGCGCATCATGGGACCGAGGGACGCGGCTGGTGCCAAGACCGTGGTCTTCGTCACCCATTCGATCGCCGAGGCGGTCTATCTGTCCGACCGCGTCGCGGTGATGTCGGCCGGGCCTGGCCGTGTGGCGGAGATCTTCACCATCGACCTGCCGCGCCCGAGACCGCTTGAGGTGCGGGAAACACCTGAATTCACGCGCTACGTCGCCGCCATCCGCGACCTCTTCACGCGCCTCGGCGTGGCGCAGCACTGAATGCGCGGGGATCTATGGGATCGCTCCGCGGGATTGCGCAGCACGCTGGTCACCTTGGCCGTCCTCCTGCTGCTGTGGGAGGCCGCGGTCTGGTGGTTCAAGCCACCGGTCATCCTGCTGCCCGCGCCGAGCGGCATCGTCGCCGATTTCTTCCGGTCGCCGTCCTACTACCTGCGCCAGGCGTCGATGACGCTGTGGGTCACGCTGGTAGGTTTCGGGCTTGCCACTGTGCTGGGCGTAGCGCTGGCCGTCGCCATCGTGAGTTCGCGGCTGCTGGACCGCGTGATCACCACCGTTCTCGTCATCCTGAACAGCCTGCCCAAGGTCGCTCTGGCGCCGCTCTTCGTCATCTGGATGGGGATCGGCGCGGAGCCGAAGGTCGCGATCACGCTGCTGCTGGCGATCTTCGCGATCGTCGCCGACGTGGCGCTGGGGCTGCGGTCCGTCGACCCCGATGCCCTGGCGCTGGCCCGCGTCAACCGCGCTAGCCGCTGGGCCATCCTGATGAAGATCCGGCTGCCTAACGCCTTGCCGGCACTCTTCGTGGGAATGAAGGTCGCCATCAGCTTCGCGCTGGTCGGAGCGATCGTCG
>JAQGHY010000256.1 GCA_028291455.1 Rubritepida sp.
TGCACCGGGCGGCCTCGCGGAGGTTCTGTCCCGGTTCCAGGCCTGGAGGGCACGCCGTGCAGGCTGAAACCCCCTTGCTGGAGGCGCGCGACATCGTCGTCGCCTTCGGCAGTTTCCGCGCCGTGGACGGCGCCTCGCTGACCATCGGCAAGGGCGAGATCATCGGGCTGATCGGGCCGAACGGGGCAGGGAAGAGCACCTTCTTCAACTGCCTGGCGGGCGACCGGCAGCCGGCCTCCGGCAGCATCCACCTGCGCGGGCATGACGTGACGCGCGCCTCGCCGGAGGAACATGCGCGGCTGGGGCTGGCGCGAAGCTGGCAGGTGCCGGCCGTGTTCGACGACCTCAGCGTGCGCGAGAACGTCATGGTCGGTGCCTTCCTGCGGCACAAGCGCGCCTCGGATGCAGCGGCTGCAGCGGAGCAGGTGATTGATTTCACGGGTTTGCGGCCCATTGCCGAAGCGCGCTCCGGAAGCCTCGGCACTCCGGCACGCAAGCGGCTGGAGATCGCCCGCGCATTGGCCACCGAACCCGAGATCCTGCTGCTCGACGAGGCGCTGGCCGGCCTGACGCCGACCGAGGTGCGCCTGGCGATCGAGCTGGTGCGGCGCATCCATGCACGCGGCATCACGCTGGTGATTGTGGAGCATGTGATGGAGGTGATCCTGTCGCTCGCGGATCGCGCCGTGGTGTTCCACCAGGGCAAGGTCATCGCCCAGGGCGCGCCGCGCGACGTTGTGCAGGACCCCGGCGTGATCGAGGCCTATCTCGGCCGCAGCCTCAGCCGGAAGGCGCGCGCATGAGCGACACACCGCTGCTGAGCGTCCGCAACCTCGAGGTGCGCTACGGCGATCTCGTGGGCGTCTCCGACGTGTCGCTAGAGGTGCGAAAGGGCGAGGTGGTCGCGCTGCTCGGCTCCAACGGCGCGGGCAAGACGACGGTGCTGAACGCGATCATCGGCCTCGTAAAGCCGAGCGCGGGTGAGGTGCTTTGGGAGGGCGCGCCCATCGGCGGGCAGCCTGCCTACGCCGTCGTGGGCCGCGGCCTGGCGCTCGCGCCGGAAGGTTGGCGGCTTTTCGTCAACCAGACGGTCGAGCAGAACCTGCGGCTGGGCGCCACGCCGCTGCGTGACCGCAAGCGCGAGGCGGATTTGCTGGAGAAGGTCTTCGCCTTCCTGCCCAAGCTCAAGGAGCGGCGGCGGCAGGCGGCCGGCACTCTCTCGGGCGGCGAGCGGCAGATGCTGGCGGTGGGTCGGGCACTGATGAGCGCGCCGCGCCTGCTGCTGCTGGACGAGCCTTCGCTCGGGCTGGCGCCGGCCATCGTGGAGATGATGTACGAGAAGCTGCAGATCCTGCGCGATGAAGGACTGACCCTGCTGATCGCGGAGCAGTCGGTAGAACTGGCGCTGGAAATCGCCGACCGCGGCTATGTGATCCAGACGGGGCGGTCCGTACTCGAAGGGTCGGCGGACGAGCTGGTACGTAGCCCAGAGGTGCAGCGCGCCTATCTCGGCATCGGCGGCGACGAGGAGCGGATATGAAACGGCTGAACGTCGCGGTGGTCTCGCGCAACTACTTCAACCTGCCCATGTGGATCGCGCGCTCGGCCGGCCTGTTCACGGCCGAGGGGCTGGACGTGACCATCGACCATATCGAGAGCATCGAGGAGGTGAATGCGCGTCTGCGCGACGGGCGGGCGCAGCTCGCCTATGGCGTCACGGAGCATGTCATCCTGGATGCTGAAAGCGGCGGCCGCACCGCAATTATTGGCGGCAACGTCAACAAGCTGCCCTTCTCGCTGATCGCCAAGGCGGGGATCGTGGGGCTGGAGGGGCTGCGCGGGAAGAAGATCGGCGTCTCCTCGCTGCGCGCCGGCAGTTCCTCTCTCATCATGAAGCTGCTCGCGGCGCGGGGGCTGCATTGGCCAGACGATTACGAGCTGGTGCCCTGCGGCCCCATCCTCGCGCGCTGGGATCTGTTGCGGAGCGGGGAGATCGACGCCGGCCTGCAAGGCGCGCCGCTGAACCGCATTGCCATCGAGCAGGGCTTCGTCTCCCTCTGCGAACCGCGCGACGAGGTGCCGCACTTCCAGTTCACCAGCCTCGACGTGCATCAGGACTGGGCGGCGGCCAACCGCGACACGCTGCTGCCCTTCCTGCGCGCCTTCCTCCGCGCGCATGAGCGCTTCTACACGGAGCGGGACGAAGCCAATGCCGTGGCCGTCGCCGAGACCGGCATCGAGACCCGGCACGCCGACATGGCCTGGGAGGAATACACCCGCGAGGCCATCTTCCCCCGCGATGGCGAGGCCAGTGCGGCAGGCGTGCAGGCGCTGATCGAAACCAGCGCCTTGATCCGCGAACTACCCTCCCGCGCGCGTACCCACGCCGAGGACTATATCGACCGCTCCTGGCTGGCGGAGGCGCGGGCTTCGCTCTGACGGTCAGGCATCGGCCCGGATGTTCCGCTTCCTGACGAGGTCGGTCCATCGCCGGGCCTCCTCGCGGATGAAGGCATCGAATTGCGCGGGCGTGGTATCGGCGGGCACGAATGCCCGGCTGACGAGCGTCTCCTGCATATCCTGGGCGCGCAGGATGGTGCGGATCTCCGCCGAAACCGACTCCACCATGGCGGGCGGCGTGTCGGACCTGGCGACGAGGCCGTACCAGGACGAAGCCTCATAACCTGGATACCCTGCCTCCGCGATGGTCGGGACATTTGGGAGCGACGGAATCCGTCGCGCGCCCGTGACACCGAGTGCCCGCACCCGACCATCCTGGATATGCGGCAGCATGCTGCTGTCGAACATGGCCGGGACCCGGCCCGAGAGCACATCGCTATGCGCCGGTGCGCTGCCGCCATAGGCCACGGAGTTCACACGGGTGTTCGTCATCTCGTAGAGCAGTTCGCCCGCGAGATGCGTGATGGTGCCGATGCCGGTATGTGCCACCGCGATCTCGCCAGGCCGTTGGCGAAGAACCTCGACGAATTCCGACACCGTCGTGGCCGGAAAGGACGGATGCACCACCAGGATATTGGGCACCGATGCGATCAGACCGACGGCCGTGAAGTCGCGGAAGGGTTCATAGGGAAGGTTGGCGATCATGGCGGGGTTTAGCGCGAAGGAGAGCGAGACCACGAGGAAGCTGGTGCCATCCGCGGGTGCCCGCTGCACCGACTGGGTGGCGATCAGCGTATTGCCGCCCGGCCGGTTCTCCACGACGACGGCCACACCCCATTTCTCCGTCAGCCGTTGCCCGATCAGCCGCGCGGCGGTGTCGGCGGCGCCGCCGGCGGTGTAAGCGACGACGAACCGCACCGGTCGGTCGGGATAGCGCGCCGTCTGGGCGCGGACGGAGAGCGGGGCAGCCGTAATGCCGCCCAGCAGAAGGCGCCTTGTCGTTTTCATTGTCGTCCTCCCGAAGATGATCGTTTCAGCAAAGCTGGCGGAGCGCGACCGATCCATCGCGAAGCCGGGCGCGCTCCATTTGTTTCCCAGAGGCGATGAGGCGGCGCAGCGGCGTGGCATCCCGGCCGTTGTCGATCAGCACGGCGCCCTGAACGCGCGCATCCCCGTCGAGGCCGATCACGGTCTGCCGGTCGCCCTCGGCTCGCGCGATCCATTCCAGCCCGGCCCTATGGGCACCGAGCAGCTGGATGTTCCGCCCGTACTGGTTGGTCCAGTGCCACGGAATTTCGTCGTAGGGCCGCTCGGCGCCGCACAGCGCATGGGCTACCGCCACCGGTTGGTGCTGCGCGACCTGCCAGGTCTCGTAGCGGACATGCTGCCCCAGCGCAGGCCGCCAGATCCGGGCGACCTCGCCCGCGGCGAAGACCTGGGCGTGTGAGGTGCGGCCGCTCTCGTCCACCAGGATGCCGTCCTCCACCGGCAGACCGGCTTGCCGCGCCAACTCGTCATTGGGCACGGCCCCGATCGCGACGAGTAGCAGGTCCGCCTCAATGTCACCGAGGCCAGTGGAGAGGCGAAGGCTCGCCTCTCCGGGCGTGATGGACAGCAGCGGGCAGGAGAGGTGCAGGGCTACGCCGGCCTCCCGGTGCCATCCATCGAGCAGCGCGCTGGTCGCCTCCGGTACGCAGCGTGCCATGACGCGATCCGCCGCCTCAAGCACGGTGACCAGGCAGCCGAGCTTGGTCGCCGATGCCGCGACTTCCAGTCCGATGAGACCGGCACCGGCCACCGCCAGGCGCAGGCCTGGGCGCAGCCGCGCCCCAAGCGCACGGGCATCGGCCATGCTGCGCAACGTCAGCACGCGGGGATCCTCGGCGCCGGGTATCCGCAGACGGCGGGCGCGGGCGCCGGTGGCCAGCACCAGCGTGTCGAAAGGGACGCGCTCGCCGTCATCGGCATCGAGGCGGCGGGCCGCCAGGTCAATGCCTGTGACACGGCAGCCGAGAAGCAGTTCGATGCGCTGTTCGGCATAGGCGCCGGCGGCGCGCTGCATCAGGCCGGGCGGCTGCTTCTCGCCCAGCAGGATTTCCTTGGAGAGCGGCGGGCGATCGTAGGGCGGCTCCGCCTCCTCGCCGATCAGCAGGATTTCGCGCTCGGCATCCAGCCCGCGCAGAAGCTCCGCCGTCCTGCGGCCCGCCTGACCGGCGCCCACGATGACGGTGCGCATCAGCCGGCGTCGAACTGAAGCTGCACCACGCCGTTCTCGATGCGCGTGGGATAGGTCGGGAGGTCGACCTCCGCCGGCTCGTCCAATGCTTTGCCGGTCCGGATATCGAAGCAGGCCTGGTGCAGCGGGCACTCGATCTTGCCGTTCTCGCAGAAGCCTTCGGAGAGCAGCGCGTATTCATGGGTGCAGACGTCGCTGACGGCGAAGAAGTCGTTCTCCAGCCGGAAAACCGCGATGCGCGTCTCACCGATCTGGACGACCTTGGCGGCGTCGTCCTCGAAGCTGTCTGCGGGGGCGACCGGATGCCAGGATTCCGGCATCACTTCATCTCGATGAGGACGTACTGGTTCTCCACGGAAACCGGGAAGGTCTCCGCCACGAAGGGGCCCTTCGCCAGCTCCGCGCCGTCCTCGACGGAGACGACATAGGCGCGCGCCTTGATGCTGTCCGGGTCGCACCAGGACTGACCGGTGCGGATGTCGAATTCCCAGCCGTGCCAGGGGCATTGTAGCATTTCGTTGGGCCGTGAATGCTCGTAGACGCCGGGCTCGCTGGACTGCACGAGGCCGACGAGCTTGCCGTGGCAGAGGCTGCCGCCCTCATGCGGGCAGACGTTGCTGATGGCGAAGTAAGAGCCGTCGACATGGAACAGCGCGACCGGCCGCCCCTTCACCTTGACCAGCTTGCTGCCGTTCTCCGGGATCTCGCCGACGGCGGCGACGATATGTCGCGTCATGCCAGCCGCTCGCCGTAGATGGCCTCCGCATTGCCCGCGAAGATGTTCTGCCGTTCCTGGTCGTTGAGGCGGATTTTGAAGGCGAAGCGCGGGTCATCCGAATCCCAGTGCGGATAGTCGGAGGCGAAGACGATGCGGTCCCAGCCCATCCAGTCGATCATCGCGCGCAGGTGCTCGGGCTGTTCGGGCTCCTCCATGGGCTGCGTGGTCCACCAGAAGTTGCGGCGCAGGTATTCGGAGGGCTTCATCTTCAGATGCGGCACCTCCCCGCGGAAGCGGTCGAAGAAGGAGTCCATCCGCCAGCCCAGCGGCGCGGCCCAGCCGAAGCCGCCCTCGACGATGACGATCTTGAGATCAGGGATGCGCTGCGGCACGCCTTCCAGGACAAAGCTCGTAGCCATCGCCTGCATGCTTAGTGCAACGCCCTGGTGCTCCTCGAAATAGAAGGAGGGGGCGCCGCCGCCGGTCACCGCATGGCCGTTATTGCCGGAGTTGTGCAGGCCGAGCGGCAGGCCGTGATAGGCGGCGGCCTCGTAGATACGCCAGTAGCGCTTGCGGCCCAGCGGCTCGATCGGCCGCGTCACCAGCGCAACCTGGGCGAAGGCGGGGTTCTTCGCGCAGCGCTCGATCTCCGCCACGGCGCCGTCGGCATCCTCGGCCATCACCGTGATGGTGGCCTTGAGGCGCGGCTCCTTCGAGGTCCACTCCGCCACCTGCCAGTCGTTGATCGCGGCGCAGACGGCATGCGCGCAGTCGATGTTGCGTTCGTCCAGCGCACGCGGAAACAGCGGGAAGAGCATGCCGCGGTCGATGCCGTTCGCGTCCAGATGCTGGCGCTGCATCATTTCAAGATCGGATCCAGGCGGGGAACCGTCGGCCGGCCAGGAATCACGCCGGGCCAAGGCGGGTGTCGCCTTGGGATAGGCGGTTGCCCCGCCGAAGGCCTGGCGGAAGCGCTGGCCGAAGCTGTCCAGATGCTCGCGCCATTGCGCGGAAAGAAAGGGGTGCAGGTCCTTCATGGACCGCACAGTGGGATGGATGTCGCAATCCACCAGACGAAGGCGGGCGGCCGGGGGCGTTGCGGCCCGGACAAGGGTGGAAGTGCTCATCACACGGTCTCCCTGAGGCGTGGGTAGGTGGCGAGGGGCGTCTCCCGCATGGCCTTGCGCAGCAGCTCCTTCGGCAGGGCCGAGGGCATGGGATCGCCGCCGTCGAAGCGCCAATGCGGATAGTCGGTGGAGAAGAGGAAGATGTCGTCGCTGCCGATTTGCTCGAGCAGTTGGTCGACCTGGTTCTGGTCGGGCGGCAAGTCCAGCGGCTGCAGCGTGAAGCGCACACGGTCCCGCACGATTGCGGCCGGCGAGCGGTCTACCCAGGGGATTTCCTTGCGCATGCCCCGCCACATCTTGATGCTGCGCCAGAAGAGATTCGGCAGCCAGCTGATGCCGGATTCCAGCAGCACCACGCGCAGATCGGGGAACTTGGTGAAGGCGCCCTCCGCGATCAGGCTGAGAAGCTGGCTCTGGAAGGTCTGCGCCATGGATACATGCTCCTCGTAGAGCGTGGAGGGCCAGCCATTGGCGGTGGGCGCGTGGCGCATGGCGCTGCCGGCGTGGATTCCAATCGGCAGGCCGTGCTTCTCCGCGGCGCGGAAGATCGGCCAGTTCTGCCGGCGCCCGAGCAAGGCCTCGTTGCTCGCCAGCACCAGGATCTGGACGAAGCGCTTGTCCGGCGCCCAACGCTCGATCTCATCGACCGCCAACTCCGCATTCTGGATGGGGATGACGATGGAGGCGCGCAGCCGGTCATCACGGTTCAGCCATTCCTCGGCGATCCAGCCGTTGGTCGCACGGCAGATGGCGGCGCCCAGATCCTCGCTGTACATCGCCGGCCCGCCGTAGAGGCAGTTGCAGATGGCCCGGCTCAGGCCGAAGGCGTCGAGCGCGTTGGTCTGGAGGCCGGCGAGGTCGGAGCCGGGCTTCTGGCCGGGAACGCGCCAGTCGGGCCGGGCGCTGACAGGGGCGTTGGGCGGGTAGTAGGCGAGGTCGAGCCCATCCACCCCGCGGGCCTCGATCACTTCGCGCCAATGCGGATCGAAATAAGGAAGGAGCGCGCGCATGCCGGGGACGGCAGGGTGGACGTCGCTGTCGATGATCCCCGTGGTGGCGATATGCCCCATTCGCGTCCTCCATGCCGCCTGGCAGTTGCATCTGGCTCTAGGCTTGGTACGAAGCTTAGGGAGCGAAATACTTACTTGTCAATAAGTTCGCGGGGCTGTCCTATCGTCTCGGCCGCGCGCTTTCCCCAGGCGCGCTCGATGAGGTCGAGCTGGGCGGCGTAGTGCTGGGACAGGCCGCGAAAACCGCCGGTGTCGCGCGTGATATGGACCGCATAGAGGAAGCAGCTGGCGATGAGCCGGCCCAGCTCCTGGCGCGGCAGATCCTGGCGGAGTTCGCCCTGCGCGACGGCGATCTCGATGCCCATGATCGCGCTGGTGTGGATGCCCCGCCGGAATGAGACGATCCGTTCCCGCATGAGGTCGTCCAGGACCTCGCTTTCGGCGGAGAGGCGGGTGATCAGGCTCCAGGGATTTCCCTCGGAACCCGTGGGGTTCATGCGGGTATAGGCTTCGCGGTTGAAGGTGATGGTCGCCGCGACCTTCTCCCGCAGGCTCGTCCCGGGCGCGGTCCAGATGTCGCGGAATCGCCCGCCGACCTGCTCGACATAGTCGTGCATGACGGCCGCGACCAACCTGGCCTTGGGGCCGAAATGGTAGTGGATGTTGGTGGTGGTGATCTCTAGTTCGGTGGCGATGTCGCCGTAGCTGGCGCCCCGGTAACCGCGCAGGGTGAGCAGGCGTGCCGCCACCTTCTTGATCTCGTCCCGCATTGGCGCGCGAGACGGTTCTTCCGTGGCCACCTTGCTCATTCAGCCATCCAATCCGATCCGCAGCGAAGTCTTGACGCGTAAGTAAGCGCATCGTCTGATCCCGGCAACGCGCAGGACAATGCGCGGCTGGTCAGGAGGAACGATCACCATGCGGTGCAACATAACACGCCGGTCGGGTCTTGTCGGCGCCCTCGCGCTCGCCTCGCCGGCCATCGCGCAAACAGCTTTTCCCAATCGGTCGCTGCGCATCATCGTGCCGGTCGCGGCGGGCGGCATCTCCGACACCATCAGCCGGTTCCTGGCGGAGCGGCTGCGAGCGGATCTGGGGCAGCCCGTCATCATTGAGAACCGGCCGGGGGCGAACGGCATCCTCGCGAGCGACGCGATCGCCCGCGCGGCACCGGACGGCTACACCATCGGCTACATGCTTTACGCGGCGATGACGCTGAATCCGCTGTTGCTGACGAACTTGCCGTACAAGATGGCCGATTTCCTGCCGCTGACGCCGACCTTCAAGGCACCCATGGTGCTGGCCGTCGGGCGGAACGTTCCGGTGACCAACGTCCGCGAATTCGTGGACTATGTGCGGCAGCAGGGCATCCTCAGCTACGGCACGCTGGGCCCCGCGAGCACGGGGCAGATCGTCATGGAGATGCTGCGCGGCGAGACCGGGATCGAACTCGAGAATGTCGGCTATCGCGGCGAGACCCTGGCGGTGACGGACATGGTGGCGGGGAACCTCCCGGCCGTCTGCATCTCCTGCATGAATGTGCTGGAGCAGCATCGTGCGGGCACCGCCAGGATCATAGGTATCTCCCTGGCGGAGCGGTTGCCGGCGTTGCCCGACCTGCCGACCTTCCGCGAGGCCGGGTTTCCGAACTTCGACTACAGCTACTTCCATGGCCTCGTGATGCCCGTGGGCACGCCCGAGCCCATCGTCGCGCGGCTGCATCGCAGTATCGGTGAGGGGCTGCAGAGCCCGGAACTCCGCAGCCGGCTGACGCCGGATATGCAGACCTTCGTGCTGAGCCCGGCGGAGTTCGGCGCGATGATCACGCATGAGACATCGCGGCTGGGGGAACTTGTGCAGGCGCGGGGGATCCGGGCACAGCAGTAGGGCGCGGCGGGAGCTATCAGGAACGTGGGGCAGCCAAAGCAATCTCATCCAGATGCAGGCGAACCCTGTCGGCCGAATGCTCGAGCAGGCGGCGGGCGGCCCGTTCGGACCCATCCACATCCCGCTTGGCGAGGTGCGCGGCAAGAATAAGCCAGTCGGTCGCAGATTCCTGGCGCCGTTCTGGGGTGAGGAAGCTGGTGGCCTGCCCGCGGATCAGTTGCCACGCCCCCATGCTCGCAAGCCGCTCGTAGACTCCCGGCAAATGACTGTTACCGGACCATTCGATGAGCAAGGTTTGCGCGCGGATCGATTGGTTTGCGAAGGACTGGGGGTCCATGCCTGGCTCGGCAGCCATCGCCTCCAGCTTCGCCACCAGGGCGTCGAGCTCGGCCAGGCGTTCCGCGCCGCCATGCCGCGCGCAATTCCCGGCCGCCACGGACAGTAGCGCCGCCCGCAGCTCGAAGATGTCGTCCAGATCCTTGCGGGAAAACTCCGCGATACGGGCGCCGAAACGCGGAGTTCGAACGACATAGCCTTGCTTGGCCAGACTGATCAGCGCCTCACGCACGGTGGCACGACTCACCGCATGCTGCTGGGCGAGCTCCTCTTCCTTGAGGCGGTCGCCGGCGCTGAGGCGCCCCGCCATGACTTCGGCCAGTACCCGCTCCGCCAGCTGCTCCGGCAGCGATTTGGCAGAGCGTCCCAGCGGAATGGCTTGGTTCTGCGTCGATTCGTTCATGAGTGGAAAGTTACCCCATTCAGGATATCGGCCGGCACAGCACTGCGACGACGCGGTCAATATTGTCAGACACTCGACAATCGACTTATGATGCCGAAAAGGAGGAAACGTCCATGAGCACACTCACCATCACCCCCCTCGGCTTCGCCGCAGGCGCGGAGGTCACCGGCATCGATCTGCGCAAGCCGCTGGACGCGGCGGATCGGTTGAGGATCAACGAGGCTTGGCTGCGCCACCTCGTTCTGGTCTTCCCGCGCCAGGAGCTGACCCCGCAGGAGCAGATAGTCTTCGCGCGCAACTTTGGTGCGCTGGACCAGCACGAATCCCAGGCGCCGCAGACGCTGCACGCGGATCATCACGAGATCCTGGTCCTGACCAACAAGCTCGTCGGTGGGAAGCAGTCGGGCACCCATAATTCCGGCCGGAACTGGCACACCGACCTCAGCTACACGACCTGCCCGGCAAAGGGTGCTCTCCTGCACTGCAAGGAGAAGCCCCCGGTCGGCGGCGATACGATGTTCGCCAACCTCTATATCGCCTACGAGACCCTGAGCCCGACGATGCGTAAGCTGCTCGAAAGCCTCGAGGCGCTGCATGACGTCTCATTGATCCGCGGCATCGAGCAGCGGGATCCGGCACTGGTGGCGGATATGAAGCGGCGCAACCCGCCCGTTATCCATCCCGTCGTCCGCGTGCACCCCGAGACCGGTCGCAAGTCGCTCTTCGTCGGCCAGCGCATCCGCGGCTTTCTCGGCGTCTCGGATGAGGAGAGCCAAAGCCTGCTGGCGATGCTCAACGCCCACGCGACCTCGCCGGAATTCGTCTACCGCCACCGTTGGAGCGTGGGCGACCTGCTAATGTGGGACAATCGCTGCAGCTGCCACGTCGCCCTAGGCGATTTCGACCAGACAAAGCCGCGCGTGATGTACCGCTGCTCGCTGCAGGGTCAGGAGGTCACCGGGCGCTTCGCCACGGAAGCCGCCGCCGCCGACCGTGACCAGATGCTGCAGGCCGTTGCCGCTGTCTCCTGAGCGACCCGAAGAGGCCGCCGGACACGACGATTTGGGAGGAAACGACATGAGCCGAATCAGGCTGACTTTGCTGCTGCTCGCCAGCCTGTTCGGGCTTGCGGGGCAGGCGGGCGCGCAGGCGCCGGCCTGGCCCACGCAGACGATCCGTCTCATCGTCGCCTTTCCCCCGGGAGGGGCAACCGACGTGATCGCGCGGCTGCTCGCCCAGGGACTCTCCACGGAGCTCGGGTCCAATGTTCTCGTGGACAACCGTAGTGGCGCGAGCGGCATCGTCGGTTCGGACAGCGTCTCTAAATCCGCTCCCGACGGATACACGCTGCTATTCGCACCCAGCTCGCATGCGACGTTGGCCGAGCTTTATCCGAACCTGCCATTCGATCCGGTCCGGGGCTTCACCCCGATCGCGACGGTGGCGCGGACGCCATATATCTTCGTAGTGCACCCAAGCATGCCGGTGCAGACCGCGCAGGAATTCGTCGCCTATGCGCGCGCGCATCCCGGCGAGGTCGCCTATGCCTCCACAGGGATGGGAACGGCGCAGCATCTTGCGGGCGAGATCCTGCGCCGCGCGGCCTCGATCGACATTCTGCACGTGCCTTATCGAGGGAGCGGCGCCGTGCGGGCCGACCTTCTGGCGGGCCGCATCCAGACCATGTTCGACAATACGGCGGTGCTGCTCCCCTATATACGTCGCGGCGAGTTGCGGGCCTTAGCGGTTACTGGACCTCGCCGCAGCCCGCTGGTGCCGGAGCTTCCGACGCTGCGCGAACTCGACCTCCAGGAAGCGGAGATTGAGGGATGGTTCATCCTGCTTGGCCCGCCGGGGATGCCCGAAGCCATCGTGCAGCGTCTGAACGCCGCGGTGAACGCGGTCCTCGGCGCGCCTTCCGCCGCTGAGCGGCTCGCTGCCCTCGGCGCCGAGCCGCTGCCCGGCTCGCCACGCGATGTCACAACGCTTGTCGTCGGAGACCGGGAGCGATGGGGGCGCGTCATCCGTGAGGGCAATATCCGAGCGGAGTAATGAACTCGGTCCCTCCCCGGAGGGTGAGGCGATCAGCCCATTGTTCACCGCCGACCGGCTGGTGGATTTCATGCGGTCGGCAGGCCGGGATGAGACGGCTCTAAAAGACCTAAATCAGCTAGGATCGCGGGGCGCCCGCAATCGGTTCCACCGGGGCGCGGCCGGCCTTTAGCGAGATGACGCTGTGGCGCTCCATCATCGCGGCCGTCAACATCGACTAGGAACCCCAGCGGGAATGCAGCGAATGTTCAAACTCACAGACAAGGTCGTCTTCCTCACCGGCTGCGGGTCGCAGGCCGAGGGATGGGGCAACGGCAAATCCATCGCGGTGCTCTTCGCCCGCCAGGGCGCGAAGGTCTTCGGCGTCGACATCAACGAGGCGGCCGCCGCGGAAACGCGCGGCATCATCGAAAGCGAGGGCGGCACCTGCGTCACCACGACCGGCAGCGTCACCGATTCAGTCCGGGTGAACGCCATGGTGGCCGAGTGCATGGCGCGCTTCGGCCGCATCGACGTGCTGGTGAACAATGTCGGCGCCTCCGCGCCCGGCGATCCCGCCACGATGGAAGAATCGCTGTGGGACGAGCAGCTCGACGTCAACCTCAAGAGCGCCTTCCTGTGCTGCAAGGCGGTTCTTCCCATCATGGAGAAGCAGGGGAAGGGGGCGGTGGTCAGCATCGCCTCCACCGCCGGCATCCGAAATACCGGCAAGCCGCAGGCGGCCTATGCGGCGGCCAAGGCCGGGCTTATCCAGTTCAGCAAGGTGACGGCGGTCGATTATGCGCGGCGCGGCATCCGGCTGAACTGTGTGCTGCCGGGGCTGATGAACACGCCGCTCGTGCAGAAGGTGGCCAGGCAATTCGCGAGCGAGAACGCTGGCGCGGATCTCGAAGCGTTCGTCGCACGCCGGCACAACCAGGTACCGATGGGCCATATGGGCGAAGGCTGGGATGTGGCGCATGCGGCGCTGTTCCTCGCCTCCGACGAGGCGAAGTACATCACGGCGACGGAGATCCTGGTGGATGGCGGGCTCTGCGCTGCTGTCCGGAATTGATGTGCCGGACAGGGACGCCACGACATGACCGAGCGCTATCCTCAGCGGGCGGCCGGCCGGAATGCCGCGGGTGCTGTTCCGGCGCCGACGGCTAGGCGTCAGTACTGGCGCGGCTTCCGAGCGGCCATCAGGTAGTTCACCGCCAAATCCCGCCCGATCCGGAAGCCGCCGAGCAGGCTCGGCGTCATTCCAGCGGCATCCGTTACCGCCAGTCCTGACCCGCGCAGCAATGCGCCCAACTCGGCCGGGGTGACGAACAGCTTCCAGTCATGCGTGCCCACCGGCAGCCATCGCAGCACGCGCTCGGCGCCCAGGATGGCGAAGAGGTAGGCCCGCCGCGTCCGGTTGAGCGTGGAGAGCACCACCAGCCCGCCCGGCTTCACCAGCCGCGTCAGCGCCGCGCAGAAGGCATCCCGCTCGGCCGGGGGCACATGCTCGATGACCTCCAGCGCGATGACGGCGTCGAAACCGCCGGCCTCCAGGCTCTCCGGCGTCCCGTCGCGGTATTCGACCTGCACGCCGGAGATCGTCGCATGGGCCCGCGCCGCCTCCAGCGCCGCTCCCGCCGCATCGAGCCCCGTCACGATCGCGCCCTGCTTTGCCAGCCATTCCGAAGCCAGCCCGGCGCCGCAGCCTACATCCAGGATCCGCAGGCCCTGCAGCGGGCCGAGCCGCGCGGCGATCCAGCCCATCCTCACCGGATTCATCGCGTGCAGCGGCGCCATGGGTCCGCGAGGGTTCCACCATTCGCCCGCCAAGGCGTCGAATTTCGCCACTTCCGCCTGATCTGCCGAGCCGGCCATGTTGCCCATCCGCGTCATGACCGGTATCTGACGCGCCCCCACTCCCGCCGCAAGGCCTGGCTCCAATCCTGGATGCCGGTCAGGAACCACTATGGCCCGCATCGTGATGAAGTTCGGCGGTACTTCCGTCGCCGACCTCGACCGGATCCGCAATGTCGCCGTCCGCGTGAAGCGCGAGGTCGATGCCGGCCATCAGGTGGCTGTCGTGGTTTCTGCGATGTCGGGCACCACGAACCAGCTCGTGAAATGGTGCCAGGAGCTTTCGCCGCTGCATGATGCGCGGGAATACGATGTCGTGGTCGCGACCGGCGAGCAGGTGACGGTCGGCCTCACCGCGATCGCGCTCCAGGCCATCGGCGTCGAGGCGCGGTCCTGGCAGGGCTGGCAGATTCCGATCGTGACCGACCATGCCCATGGCAAGGCCCGTGTCGACCGCATCGAGGGCGATGAGCTCATCCGTCGGATGGAGCAGGGCCAGGTTCCGGTCGTCGCCGGCTTCCAGGGCATCGAGCCGGGGCGCAACCGCATCACGACCCTCGGCCGCGGCGGCTCCGACCTTTCGGCCGTGGCGCTGGCCGCCGCGCTCAAGGCCGATCGCTGCGATATCTATACCGATGTCGATGGCATCTACACCACGGACCCCCGCATCGTGCCCCGAGCCCGAAAGCTCGACCGCATTTCCTACGAGGAGATGCTGGAACTGGCCTCGGTCGGTGCCAAAGTGCTGCAAACCCGCTCGGTCGAGCTCGCCATGAAAGCGCGCGTCCGGGTGCAGGTGCTTTCCAGTTTTGAAGACAAGCCAGGCTCCCTGGTCGTGGATGAGGACGAGATCATGGAGAAGCCGATCGTTTCGGGCATCGCCTATTCGCGCGACGAGGCGAAGGTGACCCTGCGCCGCGTGCCGGACCGGCCTGGCGTGGCCGCGCGCATCTTCGGGCCGCTCTCGGACGCCAATGTGAACGTCGACATGATCGTCCAGAACATCGGCGAGGACGGCAATACGGACATGACCTTCACGGTCAACCGGGCCGATCTGCCGCGGGCCCAGGATATCCTGGAGAAGGCCAAGGCCGAGCTGAACTACGGCGCGCTCATCGCCGACCCCGACGTGACGAAGATAAGCGTCGTCGGCATTGGCATGCGTACGCATGCAGGCGTCGCATCGACCATGTTCAAGGCGCTGTCCGAGAAGGGCATCAACATCCAGGTCATCTCCACCAGCGAGATCAAGGTCAGCGTTCTGGTCGCGGCCGACTATACCGAGCTCGCGGTGCGCGCCTTGCACACGGCCTACGGGTTGGATGCGCCTTGATGGATCAGGTCGCACCCGTCATCCCGCAGGCTGCCTATGCGGGGATCGACCGGCTCATGGAGCGTGGCGCGGCTTTCTTCGGCGCACGTTATGCGCTGCTCGGTGGCGCCATGTCCTGGGTGAGCGAGCGGAACCTGGTCGCCGCACTCTCCAATGCCGGTGCCTTCGGGGTGATCGCCTGCGGGGCCATGGAGCCGCATCACCTGGATGCGGAGATCGCGGGCACCAAGGCGCTGACCAACAAGCCCTTCGGCGTGAACCTCATCACCATGCATCCGCGGCTTGAGCAGCTGGTGGACACATGCCTGGCGCATGGCGTCACGCATATCGTCTTCGCCGGAGGCATCCCGCCCGGCTCCGCGATCAAGCGGGCGAAGGACGGCGGCGCCAAGATCATCTGCTTCGCGCCCGCCTTCGCCCTGGCCAAGAAGCTGATCCGGTCCGGGGCCGATGCCCTGGTCATCGAGGGCAGCGAGGCCGGCGGACATATCGGCCCGGTCAGCCTCAACGTGCTGGCGCAGGAGATCCTGCCGCACATCACGGACGTACCGGTTTTCGTGGCGGGCGGCATCGGGCGAGGGGAGGCGATCCTCTCCTACCTGGAGATGGGGGCGGCCGGCGCGCAGATCGGCACGCGCTTCGTCTGCGCCACGGAGAGCATTGCCCATCCCAACTTCAAGAAGGCCTTCATCCGGGGCTCGGCGCGCGACGCCCTGCCCACGGTGCAGATCGACGCACGCTTCCCGGTGATCCCGGTGCGCGCCCTTCAGAACGAGGGCACCAAGCGCTTCATGGAGCACCAAGCCGTGGTGCTGAAGCGCTTCCAGTCCGGCGAGTTGGCCAAGGACGAGGCTCAGCTCGACATCGAGCATTTCTGGGCGGGCGCCCTGCGCCGCGCGGTGATCGACGGCGATGTGGAGAACGGCTCGCTCATGGCCGGCCAGAGCGTCGGCATGGTGACGCGCGAGCAGCCGGCCACCGAGATCGTGGCTGAGTTGATCGGCCAGGCGGCGGCCGCGCTGGCCGCCCGACACGGCTTTGCATGAAGTTTCGCCACATCCCCGCTTCGGGGCTTTGCGGCCCCAGGCCGAGGGTTTAACCATGGGCCGGTGTTCGACGACATGAAACGCTTCCGCCCCCAGGAGGCCCCCGCGGTGGATGCCGCCCGGCTTGGTGAGGAATTGCGCGATGCGCGCCTCGCCCTCGGTCTCTCGATCGAGGACGTGGCCGCTCAGCTGCGAATCCGCCAAGTTTATCTGATCGCGCTTGAGGAAGGCCGCACGAAGGATCTTCCCTCACCGGCCTATGCCATTGGCTTCGTGAGGAACTATGCCGGCGCGCTCGGCCTCGACGCCGGCGACATGGTGCGCCGCCTGCGGGATGGCTCAGCCGGATCGGGCGTCCGCAAGGCCGATCTCGTCTTCCCCGAGCCCGTGCCCGAGCGCGGCTTTCCCGCCGGCGTGGTCGTGCTGGTGGGCGCGGTGGTCGCCATCGGCGCCTACGTCGCTTGGTATAACTGGACCGGCACCGGCAATCGCTCGGTCGACGCCGTGCCGCCCGTGCCGGAACGGCTCGAATCCGCGGCGCGCAGTGGCGAGGCCCTGCGGCCCCAGCTGCCTGCCACCCCAGCACCGACTTCAGGGCCGCCACAGGCCGCGCCCGGGATGCCGCCGCTTCCCGTCCCGACTCAGGTGCCGGTACAGGTGCCGCCGCCCGTGGCGACTCCGGCTCCGGCTGCCCCGCCGGTGCCCGCCGCCGACCAGATCCGCATCATCCTCCGTGCGAAGGCCGACGTTTGGACCCAGGTGCGCGATACGCGCTCGGGCCAGCAATTGCTGGCGCGGACCATGCGTGCCGGCGAAACTTTCCCCGTGCCGAATCGTGAGGGCCTGGTGCTCAGCACCGGCAACGCCCAGGCTATGGAGATCATGGTCGAGGGTACCGCTTCGCCGATCTTCACGGGATTGCAAGGTGTCCGGCGGGATGTTCCGTTGACGGTTGATCACCTCCGGCCGCGCCCCGCCGCCGCTCCGCCCCCGCCTGCCGCCGCGCCGCCGGCACCCGCCCGAGCCACTCCGCCAGCCCCGCGATAGCGTAACCCGGGAAGGGCCGGAACGGGACGTTTCGACGCCGCCCTTTGGCTTAGCCCGCCGCGGGCCTATATTGCGCTCCAACACATCCTTTCGAGGGATTGCATGAGCTACCGGCCTTATCAGCACATCGAGCGCCGCAAGTCCCGTCAGATCCGCGTCGGCAAGGTTCTGGTCGGCGGGGACGCGCCGATCTCCGTGCAGACCATGACCAACACGCTGACCTCCGACGCCGCGGCCACCATCGCGCAGATCCGCCTCTCCGAGTTGGCGGGCGTCGATATCGTCCGCGTGAGCTGCCCGGACGAGGACAGTACCAAGGCGCTGGCCGAGATCGTGCGCGAGGTGAACGTGCCCATCGTGGCCGACATCCACTTTCACTATCGCCGTGCGATCGAGGCCGCGCAGGCCGGGGCCGCCTGCCTTCGCATCAACCCAGGCAATATCGGCTCGGCCGAGCGGGTGAAGGAGGTCGTGAAGGCCGCCAAGGACTACGGCTGCTCCATCCGCATCGGCGTGAATGCCGGCAGCCTGGAGAAGCACCTGCTGGAGAAATATGGCGAACCCAATCCGGAGGCGCTGGTCGAAAGCGCGCTCTGGCACGCCGACCACCTGCTGCAGAACGACTTTCACGAGTTCAAGATCAGCGTGAAGGCGTCGGACGTGTTCCTCGCCGTCGCCGCCTACCAGCAGCTCGCGGAGGCATGCGACCACCCGCTGCATATCGGCATCACCGAGGCGGGCGGGAAGCGTGCCGGCACGGTGAAGTCCGCCATCG
>JAQGHY010000331.1 GCA_028291455.1 Rubritepida sp.
CATCAGGAAGGCTCGCGTGACGTCGTCGACATAGGCGAGGTCTCGCAGCTGGTCGCCGCCCCAGACCTCGAAGGGGTCGTTTTCAAGCAGCAGGCGCATCCAGATGCCCAGGAACGTCTGCCGGGCGTCGGCGATGCGCAGCCGCGGGCCGTAGCAGTTGGTCAGCCGCAGCGAGACGACGGGGCGGTGCAGGACGCGGTTTTCCAGCATCCAGTATTGCTCGCCCGCCCATTTCGAGACGCCGTTGGCATCAGGCGGGTTGACGGGGTGCAACTCGTTCACCGGCAGGCTGATCGGGCGGCCGTAGAACTGCCGCGTCGAGGCATGGACCACCGCCGCATCCGGCGCAGCCGCGCGCATGACCTGCACCAGACGGACCTGCGCCACGGCATTGATGGCGATATCTGCCACCGGATCGCGCTGGCCGCCCATATGGCTGGTCTGCGCGGCCATGTTGAACATCACGTCCACCCCGGCGCAGAGGCTATGCAGCTCAGTGTCACGCAGGTCGCCGCGCACCAGCATGACGCCGGCGCCCTCGAGGTTGGCGGGGTTGGCGCCGCCGTCGGCCAGCATGACGTCGAGCGCTGTCACCCGTGCGCCGAGCGCTGCCAGAGCATGGCACAAATTGCTGCCGAGAAAGCCCGCGCCGCCCGTCACCAGCACTTTCTTGCGCCGCCAGAATTCCGGATCGCCCAACATCGCCGTCACTTGCATCCCGCCTTTTCCATCTGGTCCATCATGCCCGGCAATGCGGCGGAATCACGCCGCGGACATGGCGCGGCATGGCACGAACCCTCGATAAGCCTTTCGCGGCCGCTAAGTTGCTACCGCCAGGTCAAGGCAGGGCGGCAATGCCGGTGATCTCGACCTTCCAGGCCGGATTCGCCAGCGGTGCCTGGATCGTCATCCGCGCCGGCTTGGCGCGCGTGTCCAGCCAGGCATCCCAGGCGCGGTTCATGGCAGGGGCGTCGGCGATATCGGCCAGGATGATCTGCACGCTGAGCAGATGCGCCTTGTCAGTCCCGGCCACGGCCAGCAACTCGTCGATCTGGTTCAGAACGTCGGCCGTCTGTCCCTCGGTGTCGAGGCTGGTGTCGTCGGCGACCTGCCCGGCCAGATAGACGATGCCGCGATGGACCACCGCACCCGATAGGCGTTCTTCCTGTGCAAGCCTGAGGATCATTGCATCTTCTCGCTGTCGTATGATCGGCCTTGGGCCGGGGTTTCGCCGAGGCAGAACCTACTCGGCTGCCCGGTGCTGGCTACCGGGTATCGTAATGCTTCTCAACTGGCGCTGCATTGGATATCCGGGCCGGAGAGGCTGCGAGGCCGACACGGCCGAGCATGGTCGCCGCTTTGCCCTCGGCCACGGCTGGGATGCCCGTCTTTCCCGTGTATTATCACCGCCAGAGCCCGGCATCGCAAAGGGCGAACCTGCGTTATGATGCGAACCGGACTTGCCAATCGACCCCTGCTGGCCTCGCCAGTCGAATGAACTTCCGAGGTAAACGACCCATGGCCGACAAGAACACGCTGCAGAAATTGAGCGCCGCCGTGGATTCCGGCTTCGAGGAGCAGGTTCGCTTCCTCGCCGATATCGTGCGCCATCCGTCGCTGCGCGGGCGCGAGGCGCCTTTGCAGGATCACATGGCGCGATGGTTCTCCGCGCGCGGCTACAGCGTGGACCGCTTCTCCATTGCCGATGTGCGGCTGGCCGATCACCCCAAGGCGAGCCCGATGGTCGAGGTGGATCCGGCGGGCTCCTTCCAGGTCGTGGCCTCCAAGCGTTGTGCGGCACCCAGCGGCCGCAGCCTGATCATCCAGGGCCATATCGACGTCGTGCCGGAGGGCCCGTCGGAAATGTGGAGCTACCCCCCCTATAGCGCCACGGTGAAGGACGGCTGGATGTACGGCCGCGGCGCGCACGACATGAAGTCGGGCGTCTCGGCCATGTGCTTCGCCATGGAGGCGCTGCGCAGCGCCGGCTTCGCCCCGGCCGCCGACGTCTTCCTCCAGACCGTCACCGAGGAGGAAAGCACCGGCAACGGCGCGCTCGCGACCCTGCTGCGCGGCTACCGGGCCGATGCCTGCCTGATCCCCGAACCAACCGCCGGCACCATCACCCGCGCCCATACCGGCACGCTGTGGTTCCGCATCAAGGTGCGCGGCGTTCCCGTGCATGTCGCCGTGGCGCAGTCGGGCAGCAATGCGATCATGAGCGCCTACCATCTCATCCTCGCGCTGCAGGAGCATACGAAGGAGCTGAACGCGGCGGCGAAGGAGGATCCCTGGTACAAGGACATCCAGGACCCCATCAAGTTCAACCCGGGCATCATCCGCGGCGGCGACTGGGCCAGTTCCACCCCCGCCTGGTGCGAGGTGGACTGCCGCATCGGGCTGCTGCCGGGGCAGGACATCGCGGCCTCCCAGCGCGCGGTGGAGAAGGCCGTCGCGGCGGCGTCGCGGGTCGACAACTTCCTCGCCAACAACCCGCCCGAGGTGCAATGGCACGGCTTCCTCGCCGACGGCTATGTGCTGAAGCCGGGCACCGAGGCCGAGGCCGTGCTGGCGGAAGCGCATCGCGCGGCCTTCGGCGGCGAGATGCCGGCGCGGATCACCACGGCGGTGAACGATACCCGATTCTATGGGCTGTATTTCGATATGCCGGCGCTGTGCTACGGGCCGAAGGGCGAGGGCGCGCATGGCTTCGACGAGCGGACCAACCTGGAACACCTCAAGACCACCACGCTCGCCATGGCCGTCTTCATCGCCGATTGGTGCGGGCTGAAGCCGGTCGAATAGAGAGTTCAGCCGCTCGACTCGGCTAACCCGCAACAAAGCGAACCGGGCGGGGCGAATCCGGAGATGGGCGGGGTAGGCCGTATCTCCCGCTGAAGCCTCTTGTCCTGCTTCATCACCGTAAAGCGGAGGAGTCCCGCCCCTGCGCCTGTTCCAAGGAATCGGCACATCGCTGGTCATGGTGGCAGCCATGATGCAGCAGCGCTTGCGCCGAAGTGGCCAAATCCGATATGAACGAAAAACGAACATTGGCGGGGATCCTGGACTTTCCCTCGAGTCCTCCCGCCAGCACAGAACCACTTCATCTGGTGTTTCCAGCGAAGTTAGCCCCCACATATAGCAATTGCTGTTGAAACTTCGGGGTGGTTCGGGCATTATCCGGAAGCTTGGTGATGAGGGGATCTACCGTGTTCGACGCAGTGCAGCTTCAGGGACGCCATCAGGTTCAGATGGATCGCAGCCGCGACGCCATGCTGACGGATTTCGGGCGCGCGACGCTCGACGACCGCTATCTCCTGCCCGGAGAAAGCTATCAGGACCTCTTCGCCCGCGTGGCCTCGGCCTATGGCGACGACGCCGCGCATTCGCAGCGGCTCTACGACTACATCAGCAAGCTCTGGTTCATGCCGGCCACGCCTGTGCTGTCGAACGGGGGTAC
>JAQGHY010000013.1 GCA_028291455.1 Rubritepida sp.
GCAGGCCGAGCGCTCGATGACCTTGACGTCGTCCTCGCTGACCTTGTCGTCGGCGGCGGCGATCATGGCGTCGATCAGGTCGACCTTGCGCGCGCCGGTGCTCAGCACGACCTTGCCGGCCTCCATCGGCCCGCCGGAGACAAAGATGACGGGGACATTCAGCCGCATCGCGGCCATCAGCATGCCTGGCGTGATCTTGTCGCAATTCGAGATGCAGACCATGGCGTCGGCGCAATGGGCGTTGACCATGTATTCGACGCTGTCGGCGATGAGCTCGCGCGAGGGCAGGCTGTAGAGCATGCCGTCATGACCCATCGCGATGCCGTCATCCACGGCGATGGTGTTGAATTCCTTCGCCACGCCGCCGGCGGCCTCGATCTCGCGGGCCACCATCTGGCCGAGGTCCTTGAGGTGGACGTGGCCCGGAACGAACTGCGTGAAGCTGTTGACGACGGCGATGATGGGCTTGCCGAAATCGCCGTCCTTCATGCCCGTCGCACGCCAAAGCCCGCGGGCGCCGGCCATGTTCCGGCCATGGGTGGTGGTGCGCGAGCGGTACTGTGGCATTTCTTGCGGGTCCTGAGTGGCGGGCTGGCAGCCTAAGCCTGTGGCACGCCAGCGGCTATCCTACCCCAAAAGCCGGCTTGCCGGGCCGGCGCGCTCGTCAGCCTTCACTTTCGCCCGGCGCCAGCACCATGCCGCCGCCCGGCAGGGCAACCCGCAGGAAGCGCATGCCGAAGACCCGGTCCAGCGCAGGCGCGTGCAGCACCTCTGCGGGGGTGCCCTCCATCACCGCGGCGCCGGCTTCCAGCAGCAACAGCCGGTCGCACCAGCGCGCGGCGAGGTTGAGGTCGTGCACCACCACGGCTACGGCCGCGCCCTCATCGGCCAGCTTGCGCAGCCGCGCCATCAGCGCCGCCGCCTGCCCGACATCGAGCGCTGCCGCCGGTTCATCGGCCAGCACCACGGGCGGATCGGGCGCCAGCACTGTGGCCGACAAGGCACGCGCCCGTTCCCCGCCTGATAGCGTGGACCAGCGCCGCGCCAGGATCGCCGTCAGCCCGAAGTTGGCGGCGAGATCGGCGAGACCCGGTGCGCGGCGGCCGGCACGGTCGAGGCCGAGACGCAGCAGCTCGTCGACGCGATAGTCCCAATGCGGCTCGAAATGCTGCGGCAGGTGGCCGATCAGCGCGGCCCGCGCGCGGCGAGGCCAGTCGTGCAACGGCTTGCCCATCAGCGCGACCTGCCCCGCCTCGGGCGTGAGTTGCCCGATCAGCAGATGGACCAGCGTGGATTTCCCCGCACCGTTGGGCCCGATGATCCCCAGCACCTCGCCCCGCGTGAGCCCGACCGAGACGCCGTGCAGCAGTTTCGCGCCGCCAGCCGAGAAGTGCAGGCCGCTGCCCGCCAGCGCCACCTCAGCCACGACGCACCTCCCGCGCAAGAACGAGCAGGAAGAACGGACCGCCGATCAGCGCCGTGACCAAGCCGAGCGGGATTTCAGCCGGCGGCAGCACGGCGCGCGCAAGCCCGTCGCAGAGCATCGTCAGCCCAGCCCCGATCGCGGCAGCACGGGGCAGCAACCCCCGATGCAAGGGTCCGTGCCGCCAGCGCGCGATATGCGGCGCCATGAGGCCGACGAAGCCGATCAGGCCGCCCCAGACTGTCGAGATCGCGACGACGAAAGCCGCCGCCAGCACGGCCAAGGCCACGAAGCGCCGCACCGGCAAGCCGAAGCTCTCCGCCACACCCTCGCCCAGGCCCAGCAGGTCCAACCCGCGCGCCAGCATCATGCAGAGCCCCACTGCCACGCCGGTCAGCGCGGCCAGCAACGCGAGTTCCGGCCATGAGGGGGTCTGCACGCCGCCCAGCGCCCAGGACAGCACGGCCTGCAGGCTCACCGTCTCGTCGGAAAGCGCCAGCATCAGGAAGGAGCGCACCGCCGCCAGCACCGCCGCCACCGCGACTCCCGCCAGCAGCAGCGCCGCAATCGAGGCGCGGCCCGCCAGCTTCGCCATGGCCAGCACGAGCCATGTCGCGCCCCAGGCGCCGGCAAAGGCCAGAAGCGGCAAAGCCAGCGCGGCTGGCAGCGGCAGTACCACCAGCAGCGCCACCGTGGCTCCCACCGCCGCGCCGCCCGCGCTGCCCAGCAGATAAGGTTCGGCCAGCGGGTTGCGGAACACGCCCTGGAAGACGGCCCCGCCCAGCGCCAGCAGCGCGCCCACGCAGCCCGCCGCGAGCACGCGCGGCAGCCGCCATTCGAGGATGAGGTGCGACATGGGCGTGGCGGGGTCGGTGATCAGCGCCAGGAATTCGGCGGGGCTCAGCGTCTCGGCGCCAAGCAGCAGGCCGGCGGCCAAGCCGATCAACGGTAAAAGAAAACTCACGCGGCAAAGGCCTCCGGATGCAGCAGGCGGGCCAGGTTTTCGACGCCGTCCACCGCGCGCGGTCCGGGGATCAGAAGTTCCGCGCGCGATACGGCATGGACCCGGCCATTGCGGACGGCGGCGATGCCGTCGAAGCCCGGGCGCCGCGCCACCTCCGCCGCCTGATCCGGCCTCCCCGCAAGCAGATAGACATCGGGATTGGCGCGCAGGATCGCCTCGCCCGAAACCTGCGGCGGGCCCGCGGCCGGCAGGGGTGGCAGGGCGGCCACCGCCCCGGCTCGAAGCAGGATGTCGTAGGTATAGGTGTCCGGCCGGGGGGTGCTGAAGGCGCCCCGCCCGGTCGAGGCCGTCTCCAGGAACACCCTCACCGGCGAACGCCCGGCCAGCCGGTACGCCACGGCGTCGAGCCGCGCCGGAAGCCCGGTCAGCAACTCCGCCGCACGCTGCTCGGTGCCGGTCGCCTCGCCCAGCAGGGCGATGTTGGCGAAGATGCGCGGCATGTCGCCATGAGTGACGACGATGCAGGGAATGCCCAGCCGCGCCAGCGGTTCCGTCAGCAGATGCGCCGCCTGGCGGGCCGGCGTCATCACCACGAGATCCGGCGTCAGCCGCGCGATGGCCTCGGCGGAAAAGCCGAGCCGTCCGCCCACCTTGGGCAGGTTCAACACCTCGGGCGGGAAGCGCGTATAGGCCTCGATGCCGATGATCCGCGGCACCAGGCCGAGCGAAGCCATCATCTCCACATTGGATGCGAAGATGCCGATGATCCGCTGCGGCGGCGCGGCGATTTCCACGCGCCGCCCCAGCCCATCCTCCATCACTCGCGGCCAGCCCTCCGCGCGCGCCTGCCCCGCGAGGAGCAGCAAAGGCGTGGCGAGAAGGGTGCGGCGGTTCACCATTCAGAAGGTGAACCGCACGCCGCCGATGAACTCCCGCCCCGGCGCGGAATTCCCCGCCCCGCCCTGGGCGAAGCGCGCATCGCCAATGAAGGGCGTGCTGGCCGTCGCGATGAAGAGCGGGTGATAGTTCTTGTCCAGCAGGTTGTTGATCGCGCCGTAGATGCGGACATTCGGCGCGCGCTCCGGCAGAGGCTGGAAGCTGCCGCGCAGGTTGAACACCCAGAAGGCGCCCTTGCGGTGGACGTATTCCCGCGAGGGCTCGCCCTGCGGAATCAGCAGGTTTTCCTCGGTGTTGTAATAGACCGGCCCGCGCAGGATGCCCTGCAACGTCACGTCCCAGCGGGGTTGGCTCACCGTGGTGCCGAGCCCGGCCTGGTAGCGGTACATCCGCTCCACATTGCGGGTATTGGCCGTGGCGGAGGCGCCATTGTCGCGCATGTCGAAGTTCCACGACGCATTGGCCGTGGCACGCCAGTCGAAGCGCGTGATCCCCAGCGCGCGGGCGATGTCGCCCTGCAGCTGGAGCTCCAGCCCGCGCACCACGACATCGCCGCCATTGTTCGCGTAGTCGCTGGTGGTGCTGTCGTTCGGCCGCAGGCGGGTGACGATGCGATCCGAGATGGTGTTCTGGAACAGTGCGAGATCCGCCCGGAAGCCGGGACGGAAATAGGCGGCGCCGACCTCATATTGCAGGTTGGTCTCGGGCTTCAGCCCCGCATTGCCGAAGGTCCGGCCACCGCCGAGCGCGGTGAAATCCGCCGCCAGCTCCGTCGCGGTCGGCGCCCGGAAGCCGGTCGAGGCATTGGCCCGCAGCGCGACGGAGGGGACCGGCCGGTAGGAGGCGCCGGTCGACCACGTGGTCGCGTTGTAGTCGGCGCTGCCGGTGCGCTGGAGCGGCAGGTTCGGCGTCGGATCGAAGGCGGTATTGCCCCAGGTCTGGCGGATGCCGCTGCGCAGCGTCACCCGGTCCTCGAACAGCGTCTGGGACAACTCGGCATAGAGGCCGGTGTTGATATCCGTCTGGTTGTTGTCCATCGGCGCAACCTGGCCGGCGGGGCCGCCGGGCAGCGATACCCGGTTGCGCGTCGAACGCAGGACCGAACGCTCGAGGTCGAGCCCGACCAGCAGGTCCGCCCCCTGCCAGAGCCGCATCGAGGGCTGCAGCCGCGTGCCGAAGATATCGAGCACGCGGCGGTTCGCATCGCTATCCGTACCCGGCACCGGAAGGCCCGCGGCACTGCGCATGATCGGCGAGCGCCACCGGAGGTCGTCGATGTCGCGCACCGCATAGGCCTGGGTGTTCCAGCTAAAGCGGCCGTCGGCCGTCGCGCCGTCCAGGAAGAGGTCGGCCGAGGCGTTGGTGCGGTCCTCGTGATTGGTGGTGTTCCAGCCCGAGCCCAGGAAGCCGGTGTTGTAGGTGCCGTCGCTGCGGACCGAGGTGCCGATGCGCCCAATCGGTGTCTCCACGCCAACGGCCGCCGAACCGCCCACGCGGTTCCATTCCGTACCCTGCAAGGTCCGCCCGCTGTCGCCGGCGCGGTAGCTGTCGCGCCGGCCGCCGGAGAAGCCGATATAGGCGTCGCCGGCGCGGATATTGACCTCGCCGTTCGCTGGCGCAGGCGCGTTGGTGTTGTCGAAACTCATGCCGTAGCGGGCACGGCCCTCGGCAAGCCCCCAGGAGCCGACGCCCAGCTCGGCAAAGCCGCCGGGAGAGGAGCGGCCATCGCGCATGATGAGATTGATGACGCCGCCGATCGCCTGGCTGCCATAGACCACGCTGGCCGGGCCGCGGACGATCTCGATGCGCTCGACCTCCGACGGGCTGAGCTTGGAGAGGTTGGCGGTGCCGGCGCGGCGGCCGTTCACCAGGACGAGCACCTGGGAGCGGAAGTCGCGCCCCTGCCCGTCCGTCGCGCCGCCGCGGATGTTGATGCTGGTCTGGCCGGGCGTCCATTCGCTGAAGAAGCCGACGGCGTTCTCGGCCAGCAGATCCGTCATGTTCTGCGCGGTGCTGCGGCGGATGGTGTCCTGGTCGATGATCTGGACCGTGCCGGCGAGGCTGGAGCGCGGCTGCGGCCGTCCGGTGGCGGTGACGACCATCTCGTCCAGCGTGATGGGCGCGCGGACTGCCGGTTCGCCCTGCGCTTGAGCGAAGGCATGGGCGCCGGGCAGCAGAAGCGCGGCGGCGATCAGGGAGCGGCGCATCAGGCGAGGTTCCAGATCAGCAGGGCGGAGAGCTTCGGGGCGGTGAGCTCGAAACCTCCTTCGGGCAAGGGCCGGAGTGCCTGGGCGAGGTGGTCGGCCAAGGCCGCGCGGCGCGGGTCGCCTGGCGGGAGGTCGAGCTGTGCTGCGCAATGCGCGAAGGCCTCGGTCGGCGAGGCGAAGCGCGCCGCAAAGCTCCAGGGGAAGATCGCGCTTCGGCTCGGCTGGCGCTTGGGTCCAAGCGCGGCTAGCACGCCGGCGACCGCCGGGCGCTCCTCCTCGCCATGCAGCGACGTAGGCAAGGCGCCCGAGAGGCACCAGCGCTTCGGGCCGCGCTGCGCGGGAACGATCCAGGCGACGGCACGGGTGGCAGCAAAGCGCATCAGGCCGAGAAGCGCTTCCGGAGCTTCGAGCGTGCCGGGGATATTCGCGCAGAAGGCGACGTCGACCGGAGGCAGGGGCGGGAGCTCCTGCCAGACGGCGTTTAGCGGATGCAGCGCGGGATGGCTGGTCCGCGAAAGCCGTCCGAGCCGTGCGCGGAGGTAGCGGTTGGGCTCGACCGCGAACCAGGGCGAATCCGACGGAACCCAACCGCGGGCGGGATGGCCCGCGCCGGCGCCGAGATCGAGCAGGCTGGCTGGGCGGCCGAGCGCGGCGAGGAGTGCCGCGGCGGCTTGCGCGCCGTAGTCGGAGCGATCCATGCCCTGCGCGTAGAAACGCGCGGCGCGATCGGTCCAGACAGGTTGGGGAGGAGCCGTCTGCACGGCGGGGGAAGGCTTCATCGGCATCACCTGGTCCCGGTGCACCCCGCCCGGACCCTCAAAGGTTGCGACAGCCTCCGGCTGGTCCGGACGGCGCGTCGGCAACGGCAGGTCTCCTGGCTCGCGGGTCATGAATGCGGGCCCTGCCTTCCCACAACGAACCGGCCAGGCCGGTGCGCCACAGTGGCCCGCCGCACTTGGGCGCGACGGATGGGCCAGCGTCTCGCCGCTGACAGTTGCGGGGGCAGCTGCCGACTTGTCCGTGACGAGGGAGAATTCCCCCGGCGGACGCACGGCATTCCCTTTTCACCCGCTTGCGCGGGACCGTTACGTTCCAATGCTAGGCAGGCCTTTACCGGCCACGCAAGCTGCCCAAGGGGAATGAACGGAAGGCAGTGATAGATCGCATCCATTCATGTTTGTTATGTTATAACAATGTTTCCCGATAGAGGCTCCAAGCGAATTGGATAAGGATTTCCATGACCAGCCTCCTGCATGTCTGTACCCCCAGCACCCATCCCGATCGGGACAAGCGCGGCGCGGTTGCCGCGGGCGAGGCGCTGGCGCTGCGCCTTGCATCAGAGGCCGCCGCACGGCCTGGACTTGCCGGCCTCCGCGTCGTTGCCGCGCCATGCCTCAGCAATTGCCCGGCGCGCTGCCGAGTGTCGCTGGCCGCGCCCGATCGCTGGAGCTGGCTGGTGGGCGGGCTGGACCCGGATGCCTCGATGGATGACCTGCTGCTCTTCGCCGAAAATTGGCTCGCGGCGCCGGACGGTTTCGTCGCCAGGGACGGGCGGCCCAAATCCATCCGCCCGCTGCTGCTCGGTCGAGTACCGCCGCCAAACCTGCCCGCGTTTAGGGATCCTGCCGCCACGACGTGATCGAGCGGGGCGTGATGAGGATGCCCTCGCCGGGCCGCGGCACATACGCCAGCCAGGCGCGGGGGGGGTCGTGGAGCAGCGAGCCTGCCAGCGCGCCGATGGGGCCGCCATGCGCCACGACCAGGGATGTGCCTTCAAAGTTACGCCACCATTCGAGCGCACGCGCGGCGAGTTCGCAGGTGGTTTCGCCGCCGCCGGGACGGAAGCTGCCGGGCGCGTCCAGCATGCCGTCCATGCTGTTGCCCTCGGCCTGCCAGATCGGATCCCAGCCGCGGCCCTCCCAGCTGCCGAAATCGCGCTCGGCGAGCAGTGGCTCGATGGTGAGGGCCACGCCGCGCCGCCGCGCGAGCAGCCCGCCCAGGTAGCGCGCGCGCCGTGCGGGAGAGGCTATGACGCGATCGAAATCCTGGACTTCCACCGCGTTGGCGAGGCGGCGCGCTGACTGCCCGCCGGCGGTGCTAAGACCGGCATCGGAACGC
>JAQGHY010000017.1 GCA_028291455.1 Rubritepida sp.
ACCATGAACGTCCAGCACCTGGAGAGCAGCGCCGAGGCGGTGGCGCGCATCACCGGCGTCCGCGTGGCAGAGACCGTGCCCGATGCCGTGCTCGCCGGCGCCGATGCGGTGGAGCTGGTGGACATTCCCCCCGCCGAACTCCTCGATCGCATGCGCTCGGGCAAGATCTACCGCCCCGAGCAGGCCGAGCGCGCCATGCGCGGCTTCTTCAAGGAGGGCGCGCTGGCCGCCCTGCGCGAGCTCGCGCTGCGCCGCACCGCCGATCGCGTGGATGCCGACGTCACCGGCTGGATGCGCCGCAATGCCGTACAGGGCCCCTGGCCGGTGGGTGACCGCGTGCTGGCGCTGATCCCCGGCGGTGCCTCCGCCGAGGCCGTGCTGCAGCAGGCCCGGCGCATCGCCGATGCGCTGCATGCGCCGCTGCTCGCGCTCCACGTCGAGCAGCCCGGACAGGCACGCGATCCGGGGCCGGGCCTGGCGCTCGCGCAGGCGCTGGGCGCCGAGACGGAGGTCACCACGGCCAGCGACCTGCCGGCCGCCGTGCTGGCGCATGCGCGGATGCGGAACGCGACCCACATCATCGTCGGCCGCGGCAATCCGCCCTGGTGGCGGCGGGTGCTGGGGCGCACGCTGATCGGCACGCTGGCACGGCGCGCCACGGATTTCGCGCTGCACGTGGTGCCCAGCGCGACCGCCTCGCGCGCCTTCCAGGCGCCGCCGCAGATCCCGGCCTGGACCACATGGCTCGTCGTCCCGCTGCTGGTGGGGTGCGCCACGCTGCTGTGCCAGCTCCTCGACGGCGAGGTGCCGGATGCCGCCTTCGGCATGGTGTACCTCGCCTCCATCGTGGCCATCGCCGCCATCACCGGGCCGCTGCATGCGGGGGTGGGCGCGGTGCTGTCCTTCGCTGCGTGGAACTTCCTGTTCCTGCCGCCGCGCTACACCCTCGCCATCGCCTCGACGCAGGATGTGCTGGGCGCGGTGGTGTTCGGTGCAGTCGCGGCGCTGCTGACGGGCACCACGGGGCGGCTCGGCCGCAACGTGCGCGCGGCGGCCTCGCGCCTCGCGGCGTTGCGACGGCTGACCGCGCTATCGCGCCGGCTGAATGCCCAGGCCACGATCGCGGAGTTGCAGGCCGCCGTCGTGGAGGAGGCCGCGCGCATCGCCGGCGGCCCGGCCTGCCTGCTGCTCCCGCTGGAGGATGCCCTCGCCCAGACGCTCCCGGGCCAGTTCACGCGCGACCTGTCGTCGCCCGGCGAGCCCGTTCTGCGCGCCGCGATGCCGCACGATGCCGCGCCCGACGATGGCGCGATGGCCGCCGCTCGATGGGCGATGGCCAATGGCCGCGCGGCGGGGCGCGGCACCGCGACGCTGCCCACCAGCGACTGGCGCTTTTTGCCGCTGACGGCGATGCGGGACGGCCAGGCGGTGATGCTCGGCCTGCTCGGCATCCGCCCCGAGAGCCACCGGCCCGACCCCGAGGCCGATCGCGCTTTGGAGGCGCTGGTGGACCAGGCCGCCGTGGCGCTCGAACGCTCACGCCTCGCCGATGCCGCCGCCAGCGCACGTGCGCGCGGAGAAACCGAGGCCCTGCGCACGGCGCTGCTGACGAGCCTGGGCCATGACCTCCGCACGCCGCTCACGGTCATCCGCGGTGCGGCGGAGGCCCTGCGCATCTCGGGCCCCGGGCTATCAGGGGCTACGCGCGCCGACCTGCTCTCCAGCATCGAGGAGGAGGCGGCACGGCTGGCGCGCTGGATGTCCGCCATCCTCGACATCGTGCGGCTGGAAAGCGGGCAGCTCGTTCCCCGCCGCGAGCCTTTGGACGTGGCCCGGGCGATGGAGGCGGCGGCCGCCCGCGCCTCCAAGATACATCCTGACCGCAACATCACGCGCGACCTGCCGGCGGGACTGCCGCAGCTGCGGCTGGATCCTTCCCTGCTGGACCGCGTACTGGAAAACTTGATGGACAACGCACTGAAGTATTCCGCGCCGAACGGCGCCGTTCGCCTCGCCGCCCGGCAGGAAAGTGGGCACGTGATCATGCAGATAGAGGATGACGGACCCGGCATTCCCGCCGAGGACCTACCGCGGATCTTCGACGCCTTCTTCCGCGCCGCGCGCACCGACAGCGTGGCCGCCGGCTCCGGCCTAGGCCTTTCCATCTGCCTTGGGTTGGTCGGCGCCATGGGCGGGCGCATCGCGGCCGAGAGCCCCATCGCGGCCGGGCACGGCACGCGCATCACGCTGCGCTTCCCGGCATGACGGGCCCCGCCCCGCTGACGGTCCTTGTGATCGACGACGAGCCGCAGATCCACCGCTTCCTCGGCCCAGCCCTGGAAGCCGCGGGCTATGCGCCGCTGCGGGCTGAGACGGCACGGGAAGGCCTGCGCCTCGCCGCCTCGCGCGGCCCGGCCTGCGTGCTGCTGGACCTCGGCCTGCCGGACATGGACGGCAAGGAGGCGTTGGAGCGTCTGCGCGCCTTCAGCCGAGTGCCGGTCATCATCATCAGCGCGCGGGACCGCGAGGTGGAGAAGGTCGCGGCTCTGGATGCCGGCGCCGACGACTATGTGGAGAAGCCCTTCGGCCTCGCGGAATTGCTGGCGCGGCTGCGCGCCGCGACCCGCCGTGCGCTGCTCACCGAAACGCCCTCACCGACCGTTGTCACGGGGCCGCTGGAGGTGGACCTGGAACGCCGCCTCGTCCGTGTTGAGGGCACCGAGATCGCGGTGACGCCGCGCGAGTGGGAGTTGCTGGCGGCGCTGGCGCGCGACCTCGGCAAAGTGGTTACGCAGCGGCGGTTGCTCACCGAGGTCTGGGGCCCCGCCCACGCCGACGATAGCCAGTATCTGCGCGTCTATGTCGGCCAGCTCCGGGCCAAGCTCGGCAGCGCGGCGCGGCTGCTGAAGACGGAGCCGGGCGTGGGATACCGGCTGCTGGAAGAGCTGGCCTAGCGCGGCCTTGCGGGTTCGGGCGATTGCCCGTGACATGCACGGGCTTTCCCTAAATCACGAGGTCCCATGTCCTACGAGGTCAAACGCGATTTCATCGGTTACGGCGCCAATCCGCCCGACCCGCAATGGCCGGGCGGTGCGAAGATCGCCGTCAATTTCGTGATGAATTACGAGGAGGGCTCCGAGCCCTCCATGCAGGACGGCGAGGGCTTCACCGAGACCGGGCTGACCGAGGCGCACGGCCTCAACCAGGTGAAGTCCGGCCGCGACCTCGCGGCCGAGGGCATGTTCGAATATGGCAGCCGCGTCGGCTTCTGGCGGCTCATGCGGCTGTTCCAGGAACGCGGCCTGCCGATGACGGTGTTCGGCTGTGGCCTGGCCCTGGAGCGCAATCCCGAGGCAGCGGCCGCCATCCGGGCGGCGGGCTTCGACGTCTGCTCGCATGGCTGGCGCTGGGTGAAGCATTTCGAGATGAGCGAGGCAGAGGAGCGCGAGCATATCCGCCTGGCCGTCGCCAGCCTGGAGGCTTCGGTCGGCCACCGCCCGGACGGCTGGTACTGCCGCTACGGGCCATCGGAGAACACGCGCCGCCTCGTCGTCGAGGAGGGCGGCTTCCTCTACGACAGCGACTATTACGGCGAGGAGCTACCGCTCTGGACCGTCGTGGACGGCAAGCCGCATCTCGTCGTGCCCTATTCGCTGACCAACAATGACGGGAAATACGCGGGCTGGATGGGTACGTCCGACCAGTGGTTCTCCTTCATCCGCGATGCCTTCGACATGCTCTACGACGAGGGCGTGAAGGGGCAGCCGAAGATGATGTCGATCGGGCTGCACATGCGGCTGATCGGCCATCCCGCACGGGCGATGGGGCTGCAGCGCTTGCTTGACTATATCGCGGCGAAGCCTGATGTCTGGATCACCCGGCGGGTCGATATCGCAAAGCACTGGATCGCGACGCATCCCTATAGGGGCTGACGCTGCCGCCACCTTATCCGCCTGGGACGTCCGCGTTGTGCCCATTTCGCGGGCAGTCGCGCATCGGGTAGCGGACGCATGTGCGCCACCAGACGGAGCCTTCCTGGGCGCAGCCCCGCATTAGTGCCAGCGGCACGGCTCTTGCTCTGTCCGCCTCATGCCCGATCAAACAATGACGGCGGGACCAGGGATCGCAAGCGCCAGCGGGCATCGGCTCGACATGGACGGCGTGCGCGTCCGCTACGGCCAGACGCTTGCCGTGCGCGACGTCACCCTCAGCGTGGCGCCCAGCGAAATCCTGGCGCTGCTGGGGCCATCCGGCTGCGGCAAGACCACGCTGCTGCGCACGATCGCCGGGTTCATCCGTGCCGAAGCGGGACGGGTCCTGGTGGATGGCGCTGGTATCGACCATCTGCCGCCGGGCAAGCGCGGCGTCGGCATCGTCTTCCAGTCCTATGCGCTCTTCCCGCACATGACCGCAGCCCAGAACGTGGCCTATGGGCTCGAAGCACGCGGACGCCCGAAGGCTGAGATCATCCGCCGGGTGGAGGCCGCCCTGGCCGCCGTGCGCATGGACGCCTTCGGCGCGCGGCGGCCCGGTGCGCTCTCCGGTGGGCAGCAGCAGCGTATCGCGCTGGCCCGGGCGCTCGCCATCGAGCCCTCCATCCTCCTGCTCGACGAACCCTTCGCCGCCCTGGACCGCTCGCTTCGCCTCGACCTCCAGCTCGAGATCAAGCGCATCCAGCGCCGCTTCGGCGTCACCTGCGTTCTCGTCACCCACGACCAGGACGAGGCGATGAGCATGGCCGACCGCATGGCCGTGATGCGCGGCGGCGAGGTCGAGCAGGTCGGGCCGCCCGCCGAGGTCTATGATTCGCCCGCTACCGCCTTCGTCGCCGGCTTCGTCGGTACCACCAACCGGCTGCACGGCCGCGTCGAGGCGCGCGAGGGCGCGGCATACCGCGTCCGTCTTGACGTGGGCGCCACCGTCACGGCCGAGAGCCCGCGCGGCTTCGCGGCCGGTGACCGCGTCTTGCTCTGCGCGCGCCCCGAACAGCTAGCGCTACGTCCCGCCGAGGACGCCGATCCCGCCGCGTGGCCCGCGCGGTTGCGCCTCTCCATGCCGCTGGGCCCCGCGCTGATCCACGACGTCGAAGCCGGCACGGCCGAGCTGAAGCTGCACCAATCCCGCCACGGCCCGCCGCCGCCGCCCGGCCCCGTCCGCGTCGCCCTCCTCCCCGGCGCGCGCCCCAGCCTTTTCCCCGCCAGCCTTTCCCCAGAAGGAGATTCCGCATGAACGCGATCCATCGCCGCAGCCTGCTCGCCGCCAGCCTGGGAACGGCGGCGCTGCCTTTCGGTCCCGCCGGAGCCCAGACCACGGCGATGACCGCCGCCGTCTATCCCGGTGGCTGGGACGAGGCGCTGGCCGCCGTGCTGGCGCCACGCCTGCGCCAACAGAGCAACATCGCCGTCTCCTTCGATCCGCTCTTCGCGGTGGACCAGATCGCCAAAGCCCGCGCCGCGCGCGGCACACCACCTTTCGACGTCTTCGTGCTCGACCCCGGCCCGCGCGTCAGCGGCATCGATTTCGGCCTCTTCGAGCCGTTCGACGCCACCCGCCTGCCCAGCCGCGGCGTGCTGCCCGACGGCTACTCCGACGCGCATGGCGCCGCCGTCGCGGCCCAGGTCGTCGGCATCGCCTACAACCCGACCAAGGTCGCCAAGCCGGCCGGCTGGCGCGACCTGTTCCGGCCGGAATACGCTTCCAGGCTCGGCCTCACCGGCTTCGGCACGACCTTCGGCACCATCTCGCTGATCGAGATGGCGAAGTCGCTCGGCGGCTCCGAGGCCAATATGGATCCGCTCTTCGCGGAGCTGCGCCGCATTCGCCCCAGCGTCGCCGCCGTGGCGCAGCCTGCCGCGATGGCCGGCCTGTTCCAGCAGGGCCAGATCGACGTGATGTACACCAACACCTACACGGTCACGCTGCTGCGCTCGCGCGGCGTGCCCATCGCCTTCGCCGTGCCGGAGACCGGCGCCGCCGCCTTCGTCACGACGATGCACATCGCCAAGGGCAGCCGGAACGCGGCCTCCGCCTATACCTATATCGACACCATGATCAGCACGCCGGTGCAGACCACGCTCGCCGCCGCGCCCTACTTCTTCGTCCCCGTGAACAAGGAAGTGACGCCCGGCGAGGACGTGCCGATGCGCTCCATCGCCGAGATCAGCAATTTCGTCTCACATGATTGGGCGGTGATCAACCCGCTGCGCGCCGGCTGGATCCAGCGCTTCAACCGCGAAATGGCGGGCTGATGCAGGAGAACGGCGTCTGGCGGCTCGCGCTGCCCCTGGCTCTGGCGCAGGCGCTGTTCTTCCTGGCTCCGCTGATGCTGCTCGTCGGCACCTCCTTCGCCACCGACGAGAACCTCACCCAAGCCTCCCTGCGGGCCTGGCGGGACATGCTGGGCGACAGTTTCAATATCATGTCGCTGCTGAATACGTTGCGGCTCGGGGCGCTGGCGGTCGTCGCCACCACGCTGCTGGCGGTGCCCCTCGCGCTGCTGCACATGGCGGCCGGTCCGCGGCTGAAGCGCATCATCCTGCTCGCCGCGATCCTGCCGTTGCTCACCTCCGTCGTGGTGCGGACCTTCTCCTGGATCGTCATCCTCGGGCGTGAGGGCGTGATCAATTCGGCCCTGATCTGGAGCGGACTTGCGACCAGCCCGGTCGCCCTCCTGCAGACCGAGCCTGGGCTGATCCTCGCGCTGACGCAGATCGAAATGCCGCTGATGCTGCTGCCGCTGATCGCAGCAACCGCGCGGATCGACCCCGCGCTGCTGGACGCCTCCGTCTCGCTCGGCGGCTCGCTTCTCCGCACCTTGCGGCGCGTGGTGCTGCCGCTCGCGCTGCCGGGCCTCGTCGCCGGCGCCACCCTGGTCTTCGCCAGCGCGGCGACGGCCTTCATCTCGCAATCGGTGATCGGCGGCGGGCGGCTCAATTACCTGCCGGCGCAGGTCTGGCAGCAGGCGATGGTCGTCTTCGACTGGCCGGTGGCGGCGGCGATGGCTCTGACGCTGATGGGCTCGGTCCTGATGGTCGCGGGCGCGCTTTCACTGCTCGGACGGGGGGCGCGGCATGCATAGGCTGACGGGGGCGGACCGGCTTGTGGCGCTGGTGATCATCGCGCTCGCGGCCATCGGGTTCCTGATCCTGGTGGGGCCGGTGCTGATCGTCCTCGTGACCTCCTTCACGAGTTCCCGCGCGCTGCGCTTTCCGCCGCCGGGGCTGACTTTCCGCTGGTATCTCGAACTCTTTGACCCCGTCCGTTCCGCGCAGATCCACGTGGCCGCGCTGAACAGCCTGCTGGTGGCGACGCTCACTGCCATCTCCGCCACCGCGCTCGCGACGGGCGCGGCCCTTGCCGTCGCGCGCACGCGGGCCGGCTGGGCGCGTTTCGCGGAAGGCGCCTTCCTGGCGCCCCTGGTGCTGCCCGGCATCGCCTTCGGCCTAGCATCGCTGATGTTCTTCTCCTGGTTGCACCAGCCGCCCTCGCTGCTGCTGCTGGTGGCCGGCCATACGATGATCGCCACACCCTTCGCGCTGCGCACTGTCGGCGCCAGCGCGGCCGGGATGGACGCGGCCCTGCTGGAGAGCAGTGCCGTGCTGGGCGCATCGCCCTGGCGGACGTTCCGCCGGGTCGTGCTGCCGCTCATCATGCCGGGCGTGGCCGCCGGGGCCTTCCTGTCCTTCGTGTCCTCGCTCGACAACGTGCCGGTCTCGCTGTTCCTCTCCTCCGCGCAGACCGACATGCTGCCGATACGCCTCTGGGGCATGATGGAAACGGCGCTGGACGTGCGCGTGGCGGCCGCCTCCGGCGTCCTCGTCACCGGCGCCTTCGTGCTGCTGCTGGTGATGGACCGCGCCGTCGGGCTGACGCGACGGATGAGCGTCTAGATCTCTAGAGCACCACGTCCCGGTTCACGTTCTTGTAGAGCAGGTAGGACGTCTCGCCCCATCCCGTGGGGTAGAATTGCTGCGGCACATAGGGGCCCATCCAGATGAAGTCGCCCTGCCAGCATTCGTGCCAATCGCGCCCGAGCAGATAGAGGCCCTGCCCCTCCAGCATGTAGAGCCCGTGCTCCATGACGTGGGTCTCGACGAAGGGGAAGTAGGTGCCCGGCGCGAAGGAGAGGATGTTCACCTCCAGATCCATCGACATGTCTGCCTCGCCCAGCAGGTACTGCCAGGCGCGGCCGGCGGTGTGCTTGGTGACGCGCGACGAGTCCTGACGGCTGCCGAAGAACGAACCGCGCGGGACGATGCCCTGCACGGCCTCGTAGCGCTTCTTGATCCAGATGACGCGCGCCTCGGCGCCGATAGCACGGATCACATAGGGATTGCCCGCGGCAACGAAGGCGTAGCCGCCCGCGCCGAGCACGCGTGCTTCGCCCTGCGGCCCGATCTCCGCCTCGCCGTCCAGCACGTAGAAGAAGTGCTCCAGCCCATCCTCGCGCGGAGCGGTGGTGCCGCCGTCCTCCTCCATCACCAGCAGCGCCTGCGCGAAATTGGCGCCCATGGCGGGGCTGGTCTGGAAGTGCACCTTGGTGCGCGCAAAGCCCGGCAGGCGGCTTTCCAGAATGCCCTCGGGCGGCATCACTGAGTAATGCGGCGTCACCATGGTGCGGTTGTGCCCGAAGATGCCGGGCGGGACGGTCTGGGGATTTTGCGGCGGCACGTTCAGCTCCGGAAAAGGTTCAACCCAGCCGCTCGTCGGGCGGGGCGATGACGGTGGCGAGGTCGCGCAGCAGCGGCTTGTTCGGCAGCGGATCGAGCCGCATCTCGCGCGCTTCGAGGCGAGCTGTACAGGCGTAGATCACCTTGCCGTCCAGCAGCATCATGCACTCCTTGCAGGCATTGGCATTGATGCAGGCGTAGCGGAAGGCGAGCGTCGGGTCCTGCGAGACACGCAGCCGGCGCAGCGCATCGAGGATGGATTCCCCGGGCTCGAAGCCGATCTCGAAGGCCTCGTGGCGCGGCGCCTCGCCCGCACCGCCGCGACGGATCAGCAGCCGCGCGATCATGCCGCCACCGCGACGCGCGACAGATCGGGGCGCGCCGCGTCCTTGGCGAGTTGCAGGATCTGGTTCACCTGCCAGGACGCATCCTGTTCCGGGAAATCCTCGCGCTGATGCGAGCCCCGGCTTTCGGTGCGGGCCGTGGCTCCCTGGACTACGGCCTCGGCGACCAGGATCATCTGCCGCAGGTCGAACCAGTCGAGCCGCGTGAGATCCTGCGGCGTGCCGGGCACGCCGGGTGGGGCATCGCCCAACTCGTCCCGTAGCGCCTCCAGCGCCACAGATGCGCGCGCCAGGCCCGTGACCGTGCGGAAGGGCCCGACATCGGCGGACATGACGCGTTGCAGCCGCTCGACCATCGCTGCCGTGTTCATGCCGCGAGCAGCCGTCGCATGCAGCCGCTCCAGAGCCGGTGCGGCAGCGGCGGCATTGAAGGCGCGCGTACCGGCAGCTGCCGCGATGCGCGCCGCTTCGGCACCCGCGATCCGGCCGAAGGCGAAGGCTTCCGTGATGGCATTGCCCGAAAGCCGGTTCGCGCCATTCGCGCCGCCCACCGCCTCGCCCGCCGCCAGCAGGCCCGGAACATCCGTGCGCATCGCCGCGTCCACGCGCACACCGCCCATGTGGTAGTGGGCGATGGGCGAGACCTCGATGGCATCGCGCGTCAGGTCGATGCCATTCCGCGCGAGACGGTCGATCACCGGCCCGAAGGCGCCGCGCAACTCGGCCTCGGGCACATGGGTGAAGCTCAGCCAGGCGCCGCCGGAGGGCGAGCCCCGCCCCGCCTCCGCTTCCTTGGTGATGGCATAGGTCGCGAGGTCGCGCGTGGTGCTGTACTTGCCGTTCTCCGCATCGCCGCCCCAGCGCGGCAGGAATTCCTCCATCGCGCCGTTGAGCAGCCGTCCGCCGAGCTTGTAGCGGAAGGGATCCCACATGATCGGGTCCATGCCGATCAGCCGTGGCGCCAGATGCCCGATCGGGAAGAACTGCACGAACTCCATATCCACCAGCGTGGCGCCCGCACGCAGCGCCAGCGCATAGCCGTCGCCCGACATATTGGCGCTGGCGCTGTTGCGCCCGTAGAGCCGCGTGAGGCCCCCGGTGGCGATGATCGTGGCCGCCGCGCCAATGGTTAGCGCCTGTCCGGACGCGACGTGCAGCGCCGTCGCGCCCGTCACCGCGCCGTCCTGCACGACGAGGTCGGTCACCGCGATCTCCCCGATGCGGCGGATCGCCGGTCCCACGCGCTGGACCTGCGCCCGCAGCGTGCGCGAGACGGCCGGGCCGGTGGAGAGGAAATCCACATAGACGCAGCGAGCGCGGTCATGCCCCGGCGCCTGCACTGCCGCGAAACGATCGCCGTCGCGCGCCCAGCCGACCTTCCAGGCATCCATCTCCAGGATGCATTCCGCGCCGACTTCGCAAAGCAGCGCTGCCAGCTTCGGATCGGAAAGGCCGCGCCCGGCGGTCAGCGTGTCGGCGAGATGGTACCGCCAGTGGTCCTCGCCATCGGGCGCGACGGCAGCGGCCACGGTCATCTGCGTCATCACCGTGGCGCCGCCGCGGCCGATCAGGCTGCGGTCCACCAGCAGCACGCTTGCCGCGCCGCGCCGCGCGGCCTCGATGGCGGCATACATGCCCGCACCGCCGGCGCCTATGACCAGCACATCCGCCTGCAGATGCGCGACCTCTTTCCTCGACAACATCGCCGCCTCTTCCAGACCTTCAAAGCCGCCAGAGCATAGGCCCGGCCGGAACTCGCGCCAGGCTCAGTCGAGCCGGATATTCGCGTTGCGGACGACGCGGCCCCAGGCCTCCTGATCCTCCTGCACGAGTGCGGCAAGCTGCTGCGGAGACATGGACTCCGGCAGCGATGCCTGCCCGCGCAGAATCTCCAGCATCCCCGGCGCCTGCAGGGCCTGCGCCACCGCCCGGTTCAGCAGCGCGATGATGGGTGCGGGCGTGCGGGCCGGGGCGAAGATGCCCTGGAAGATGCTGGTGGTGAGATCGACCCCCTGCTCCCTCAGCGTCGGCACATCCGGCATCAGCGTCAGGCGGTCCGGCGAGAGCGTGGCGAGGACGCGCACATTGCCGTCCCGCGCCAGCGCCTCGGCCGCACCGGCCGGCATGATCATCGAATCGACCTGCCCGGCGGCCAGGGCCTGGGCGGCCGGCGCCGCGCCGGTGAAGGGCACGTGCAGAAGTTCCACCCCCGCCGCCTCCGCCAGCCGCAGCATGGCGATCTGCGAGGTGCTGCCCACGCCCCAGCTCGAATGCGTCAGCGCCCCCGGCCGGGCCTTGGCCGCCGCGAGGAAGCCGCGCAGGTCCGCGATGCCCCGCTGCGACGGGCCGACAGCCAGCGCCAGCGGCACGCGCGTGATGAGGTTCACCGGCTCGAAATCGCGCTCCGGCACATAAGGCAGGTTGCGCATTGCGGCCGGGTTGACCGCATGCGTATCGGTGACGCCGACCAGCAGGGTCAAGCCATCGGCCGGCGACCGCGCGACCAGGGTGGCGCCGATGCTGCCATTGGCGCCGGCCCGGTTCTCGATCACCACGGTATGGCCGAGCATCGCGGTCATCGGCTGGGAGAGCCCACGCGCCAGGATGTCGGTGATGCCGCCGGGATTGTAGGGCACGACCATGCGCACGGTCCCGCTCGGCAGGGCTGTGGACTGCGCCATGGCCAGGCGGGAAGTGGTGAGACCTGCCGCGAAACCGGCAAGGGAGCGGCGAGAGAAAACGGGCATCGAGCCTCCACAGACGATGTGCGGCGGCCGGCGTTTTCTTCCCCCTTGTTCGATATGGCAGTTGGGCGCCCTTTGCAAACCGCAATCCGCCGCCGGGCGGGGCGGCTTGCCAAGCCCTCGCGGCGGGGCTTCAAGGCGCTTCACTTCCGGTTCGGCCCTCCCTGCATGCTCCCTGTCATCGGTATCGACTTCGGCACCACCAACAGCGTGGTCACCGCGCTGCGGCCTGATGGCTCGGTCAAGATCCTGCAGCACAGCACGGACGAGGTCTTCCGTTCCGTCCTGTGCTTCTGGACGGATATGCAGAGCCGCCCCCGCCATGCCGCCGGCCCGCGCGCCATCGAGGCCTATCTCGACGACCCCTTCGATAGCCGCCTCATCATGTCGATGAAGAGCTACCTGGCGCAGCGCAGCTTCCGCGAGACGCGCATCCTCAACCGCTCCTGGAGCCTGGAGGCGCTGATCGCCGCCTTCCTGCGGGAGTTGCTGGCGCCCTTCGAAGCCGAGCTCGCCGGTGCGCGGATCGTCGTGGGCCGCCCCGTGCGCTTCGTGGGCGAGACGGCCGACGACGATTTCGGCACCCAGCGCCTCGTCGCCGCCTTCGCCCTGGCCGGCCTGCCGAACGTCCAGGTGGAGTTGGAACCCGCCGCCGCCGGGCATCGCTTCGCGCAGGGCCTCGACCACCCGGCCACCGTCCTGGTCGCGGATTTCGGCGGCGGCACCAGCGATTTCTCGCTGCTGCGCTTCGAGCCCGGCCCACCCCGGCGGGTGACGCCGCTGGGCCACTCCGGCGTCGGCATCGCCGGCGACGCCTTCGACTTCCGCATCATGGACCACGTCATCTCGCCGCTGCTGGGCAAGGGCGGCACCTACCGGCCGATCGGCACGGATCTCCCCATCCCGCCGAGCTGGTTCACGAACTTCGCGCGCTGGCACCTGCTCTCGCTGATGCGCGCGCCGAAAACCTTGCGCGACATCGCCGACGTCGCCCGCACCGCGGCCGAGCCCGAGCGCCTGCGACACCTCGTGCGCCTGATCGAGGATGAGGTCGGCTACGCGCTCTACCGCGCCGTCT
>JAQGHY010000088.1 GCA_028291455.1 Rubritepida sp.
ATCCATTCCGGCGACAGCGCCTGCTCGCTGCCGCCCTATTCCCTGCCGCCGGCCATCGTGACCGAGCTCAAGGCGCAGACCGAGGCGATGGCGCGCGCGCTGAAGGTGCGCGGGCTTATGAACGTGCAATATGCGGTGCAGGCGGGCGAGATCTTCGTGCTCGAAGTGAACCCGCGCGCCAGCCGTACCGTCCCCTTCGTCGCCAAGGCGACCGGCGTTCCCGTGGCCAAGATCGGCGCGCGGGTCATGGCCGGCACGATGCTCTCCGAATTCAAGCTCGACGACGATGCGGTCGCCACGCATGTCGCGGTGAAGGAGGCGGTCTTCCCGTTCAACCGCTTCCCCGGCGTGGACGTGCTGCTCGGCCCGGAGATGAAGTCCACCGGCGAGGTCATGGGCCTCGACACCAGCTTCGAGCGCGCCTTCCTGAAGTCGCAGCTCGGCGCGGGGGTGAAGTTGCCGGAAAGCGGCACCGCCTTCATCAGCGTGCGCGAGAGCGACAAGGCCGCGGCCACGACCATTGCCAGGCGGCTGGCGGGGATGGGTTTCCGTCTGATGGCAACCCGCGGCACGGCAGCGCGTTTGCGTGAGGCTGGTTTGGAGGTCGTGCTGGTGAACAAAGTGCTCGAAGGCCGGCCGCATTGCGTGGATGCCATTAAGTCCGGCGAAATCCAGATCGTGATCAACACTTCCGGCGGCGGGCGCAGCGTGTCCGACAGCTTCGAAATCCGCCGCTCGGCACTGACGCAAGGCGTGCCGCACTATACGACCATCGCCGGCGCAAGGGCCGCGGCCGGGGCCATTGCTGCACTGCGAGCCGGAACACTTGATGTCGCCCCGCTGCAATCCTACTCTACTGCGTCGTTCTGACATCGGGTGGGGGCGATCAGGCTCTCACCCTCCTCCTCGTTCTCCGGCGTTTTCCTGCAACGCGGTTTGCCGGGGGATAGAGGTATTGCTGCGAAGGAAGAACCTGCCGTGCAGAAGTTCCCCATGACTGCTGAGGGGCTGGCTAAGCTGGAAGACGAACTCAAGCAGCTGAAGTCCGTGGAGCGCCCCGCGATCATCGCGGCGATCGCGGAGGCGCGTGCGCATGGCGATCTCTCGGAGAACGCCGAGTATCACGCCGCGCGCGACCGCCAATCCTTCATCGAGGGCCGCCTGGCGGAACTCGAATCCATCGTGCCCTCCGTCGAGGTCATCGACGTCAGCAAGATGTCCGGCAGCCAGGTGCGCTTCGGCGCCCGGGTGACGATCATCGACGAGGAGACGGAGAAGGAAACCACCTACCGGATCGTCGGCCAGTACGAGGCGGATATGAAGGCGGGCTCGATCTCGCTCTCCTCGCCGCTCGCCAAGGCCCTGATGGGCAAGACGGTGGGCGATAGCGTCGAGGTGCCGGCCCCGGGCGGAGCACGCGCCATCGAGATCACCGGCGTCGCGTTCGGCTAACACCCATGCCGTTATCTCTGGCTGAGGTGCGCGCCGCCGCGGCGCGTATCCATGGGCGCGTGCTGCGTACGCCCAGTATCGAGAACCCTGCCGTCAACGCCGCCTGCGGCGCGCGGGTGATGCTGAAACTCGACAACCTCCAGGCCATCGGCGCCTTCAAGGAGCGTGGCGCGGCCAACCGCCTGGCGCTGCTCTCGGAACGGGAGCGGGCGGGCGGCGTCATCGCGATGTCCGCCGGCAACCATGCCCAGGCGGTAGCGAGGCATTCCACCCTGCTGGGCATCGCCGCCACCATCGTCATGCCTCGCTTCACGCCCTCGACGAAAATCGTGCGGACGGAGGGCTTCGGCGCCCGCGTGGTGCTGCATGGCGAAACGCTGGCCGAGGCCGGCGCGCATGCGCATCAATTGGCGATCGAGCAGGGGCTGACGTTCATCCACCCTTATGACGACCCCGCCGTCATCGCCGGACAGGGCACCATGGCTCTGGAAATGCTGGAGGACGCGCCGGAGTTGGACGCCATGATCCTGCCGGTCGGCGGCGGCGGCATGCTGGCAGGTTGCGCCGTGGTGGCGGCAGAGCTGCGGCCGAGCTTGCCGGTCTTCGGCGTGGAGGTCGAGGGCTACCAAGCCATGCGCCAGCGCCTCGCCGGCCAGCCGGTCCAGGTGGGCGGGCCGACCATCGCCGAGGGTATCGCCGTGCGCGATGTGGGCGAACTGCCGCTGGCCATCCTGCAGAAGTTCGGCATCGAGGTGCTTGTCGTCAGCGAGCGCGCGGTGGAGCAGGGCATCGCCTTGTTGGCCGAGGGCGCGAAGGTTGTCTCCGAGGGCGCGGGAGCGGCCGGCGTAGCCGCGATCCTGACTTATCCGGAGCGTTTCGCCGGCAAGCGGATCGCGACGCCGGTCTGCGGCGGCAATATCGACCCGCGCATCCTCTCCAACGTGCTGCTGCGCAACCTGCTGCGGGACGGGCGGCTGCTGCGGCTGCACCTGGAGATCCCCGACCGGCCGGGCGTGCTGGCCGACATCGCCACGCGTGTGGCGGCGGCGGGTGGCAATGTGATCGAGGTAAGCCACCAGCGCCTGTTTGCCGCACCCAGCGTGCAGACGGCGGAGTTGGAGCTGATGATCGAAGTACGCGACCGGGCGCAGGCGGATGCGATCGTCGCCGCACTGGAAGCCGGCGACTACGTAGTCCGGCGAGGCTAAGCGCAGAAAGCCCGGCTGCAAAGCAGCCGGCGCGCGGCGACTAACTTACCCGCCCAAGCCACATCCCTGAGGCGCGAAGCCAAGCGCGCGGAGCGCGCGCCCGGCGTCTGAGGGCCTTTAAAACGGCACTCCGGCGACATTCTTTGCCGTGCGGATAGTCTGGAGGGTCTGTACCTTCAGCACGTTGGCCGCACCGGTCAGGCGGCTGGTCAGCTCATTCTCATGGGGTGTGCCACGCGCAACCAGGCGCAGCAGAAAATCGCCGCCGCCGCGGATCATGTGACATTCCCGTACTTCGGGCCAGGCGATCACCTCCGCCTCGAAGGCATCGAGCACGGCCTGCTTCTGGCTCTCCAACCCTACAACGGCGAAGAAGGTCACCTCGAAACCGAGCGCCCCCGGCTCCACATCCGCGTGGTAGCCTCGCAGCACCCCGCTTTCTTCGAGTCGCCGCACGCGACGAAGGCAGGGTGGAGCGGAAAGCCCGACACGACTCGCCAGATCCACGTTGGTGATCCGGCCATCCGCCTGGAGTTCCGCCAGAATCCGCAAATCGATCGCGTCCAACTCCGCCATGCGCCCTCGAGTTGTTTCGTTGCCTGTAGGTACCATATCGCGCAATATCATTGCGGAAGCTGCGATATGCAACCCACAGCCTTGTTCCGCATCGCAAGATGGGCAGATATGCGCCCAACACACGCCACGACCCGGAAGTCATTGTGCCCACTACCCACAAACCACGCCTTCTCATCATCGGCGCCGGCCCAGCCGGTTACACCGCGGCCATCTACGCGGCACGCGCGGGTCTCAAACCCGTGCTCGTTGCCGGGATGCAGCCGGGCGGCCAGCTGACCATCACGACCGATGTCGAGAACTATCCCGGCTTCGCCGAGGCGGTGCAGGGGCCCTGGCTCATGGACCAGATGCGCGCCCAGGCCGAGCATGTCGGCACCGATCTGAAATACGATCTGGTGACGAAGATCGACCTTTCGCGCCGGCCCTTCCGGGCGGAATGCGACAGCGGCGACGTCTATCTGGCCGAGGCCATCGTCATCGCCACCGGCGCCCAGGCGCGCTGGATTGGCATTCCCGGCGAGCAGGCGCTGTCCGGCTTCGGTGTGTCGGCCTGCGCCACCTGTGACGGCTTCTTCTTCCGCGGCAAGGATGTGGCGGTGATCGGCGGCGGAAATTCCGCGGTCGAGGAAGCGCTCTATCTCGCCAACCTCGCCAGGCACGTCACGCTCGTGCACCGGCGCGACACGCTGCGCGCCGAACGCATCCTGCAGCAACGGCTTTTCGCCAAGGAGAATATCACGGTGCTCTGGGACATGGTGACCGAGGAGATGCTCGGCACCCAGGCCGCCCGCCCCGTTGCGCGCGGTCTCGGCCTGCGCCACGCCCGCACCGGCGAGCGCCGGGAGTTGGCGGTGGACGGCATCTTCGTCGCCATCGGGCATGAACCGGCAACGGAGCTCTTTCGCGGCCAGCTCTCGATGGATGAGAGCGGCTACCTCAACGTGGAGCCCGGCGGCACGCGCACCAGCGTGGCCGGCGTCTTCGCGGCGGGCGACGTCGCGGACAAAGTGTATCGGCAGGCCGTCACGGCCGCCGGCACCGGCTGCATGGCAGCGCTGGACGCAGAGAAATTCCTCGCCAGCCTCGAACACGCCCATCAGCTGGCGGCCGAGTAATGCCGCTGGATTGGGACAAGCTGCGCGTTTTCCACGCGGTCGCCGAAGCCGGAAGCTTCACCCATGCGGGTGAGACCCTGGCCCTCTCGCAATCCGCCGTCTCACGCCAGATCCAGGCGCTGGAGGAGGCGCTTTCGGTGCCGCTCTTCCACCGGCATGCTCGCGGGTTGATCCTGACGGAAGCCGGCGAAACGCTGAACCGGACGGTGCGCGAGGTCTTCGCCAAGCTGGCGATGACCGAGGCCCTGCTCACAGAAGGGCGCGAACGCCCCGCCGGGCGGCTGAAGGTGACGACCACAACGGGTTTCGGCGGTTCCTGGCTGGCCCCCCGGCTGCACCGGTTTCTCGAGGCCTATCCCGAGATCAACGTCTCGGTGGTGCTGGACGATGCCGACCTCGATCTGGCGATGCGTGAGGCGGATGTCGCTATCCGCATGCACCCGCCGCGCCAGCCCGACCTGATCCAGCGCCATGTCGCGACCTTCGGCTGGCGCATCGTCGGCAGCCCGGAGTACCTCAAGCGCCACGGCATCCCGATGCGCCCGGAGGAGCTGGACGCGCACCGCCTGATCATCTGGGGCGACTACCGGACGCCGATCGAGGAGATCAACTGGCTTGCCGAGGTGGGCCGCCGTCCCGGCCAGGCCCGGCGCGGCACGGTTGAGGTGAACAGCCTCACCGGCATGCTGCGCGCCGTGCAGTCCGGCCTCGGCCTCGCGGCGATGCCCGACTACATGGGCCCGGAGCTGGAAGGGTTACTGACGGTGCTGCCGGAGCTTAAGGCGCCGAAGATCAACGCCTACTTCGTCTATCCCGAGGAGATGCGCTCCTCGAAGCGGGTCTCGGTGTTCCGCGACTTCCTGGTGACGGAGCTGTCGAGCAACTCTCATTGAAGCTCATGCGTTAAGCGCAATACTGAGGCGAGAAAACCCCACTATCGCAGGGGCTGCCGCGCCTTAGATTGCATGTATCGACGCGACAGCGTCGAGAGGGTCTCCCGATCCTGCGTCTTTCAGACGTGAAGTCTCCCTGTATGACTCGGCCCGCTCGGCGTAAGCTGTGGCGGGCCTTCTTTTGTCCGGGTCACCCGACATATGCTGCGTTTGCGTAACGAGTTCCTACGCAGCTAGACGAGTCGAGGCCGCGTCAGTTCCGGCAGCACCAGCTTCTGAACCGCGACCTCACCAGCCGCCGCCACCCGTTCTGCGCCGATGGCGGCCAAGGGATCCTCGGCATTGCGCCAGGCCTTGTATTCATCCTCGTAGGCGATCCCCATGCCCTCGGCGAGGAGATGCACCCAATTTACCACGCGGATGCCGTGGTCCCGCTCCAGCCCGATCATCTCGCGGTGGCAGGAGTGGAAAATGGTGACGAGCGTATCCGCCCCCGTCTCGCGCATGGCATCCAGCGTGGCCCGCTGCGCATCGGCCAGGGCACCCGGGATCGGGGCAAGGCCGAAGCACATGTAGCTCGGCGCACGGTAGGAGTGATCGGCAAAGCTGACGCCCGGGATCATGCCCAGCAACTCCGGGATGATCTCGTTCACCCCCACCCGGCCGTTGAAGCCGACATGGCGGTCCACGAAGAAGCGCGCGTTCACGGTCTGCGTCAGCAGCGGCGCCAGCCGGTCGCGCTGCTCGTACAGCGCCTCGCAGAGATGCTTGCTGTCGAAATTCTGCTCGTTGGACTGGCCCATGAAATCGTCGAGATTCATGTGGCAGGAGGGGCACCAGGTAATGACCCGCGGCGCCCCGCTCTCGTTGAAGGACTTCATGGTGCGATTGCCCATGCCTTCGGCGATGCGCGGCGTGCTCTCCTTAGGGCTGCCGCAGCAGGCGGAAGGCCCGCCAACCGGCGCGGCGTCCACGCCAACGGCCTGAAGGATGCGCTCGCTCAGGCGGATGATCTCGCCGTGCCGCGTCATGTTGCAGCCGTACCAGAAGACGCTCTTGGTCATAGCCAGTCCCTCTGCTCGTCCTCGGTAAAGGAAAGCCGCGCGAAGACTTTCACGCGCGACATGGTCTCGGCGGCGTCCCGCTTCGGCAGCGCGCCGGTCTCGTTGCCGCGCCATTTCGCCAGGCGCAGCATCAGCATGGGGTTTACCGCCTCGGGGCAGGCCTCGTTGCAGCTGGCGCTGCGGGTGCAGACGGCGATCCAGTTGCGCGCGGCGGCGTCGCCCTGGCCGCCGGTCAGCACATCGAGCACGCCGCGCACCGTCTCGGACTTGTCGGACCCCTTGGCACCGGGCGCGTAGGGGATCATCGGACAGGCATCAAAGCAGGCGCCGCAATGGGAACAGGCCGCGAGCATGCGCGCCGTTTCCGACTCGCGCAGCGCCGACCAGTCCTGATGCGCTACCATCCGTTGATCCGTTCCCATTGCGCGATCACCTCGCGCGATCCATCGACCACATGATAGCGCTCGAAGGCCGCCGCTGTCAGGCAAGTATGATTAGGCGCCACACGCAGCTTGGTGCCAATGGGCAGCATGGGGGCGGGCGTGGCCTCGCCGTGCTCCTGATGGACGCGGGCCAGGATGGGCTCGCCCAGGGTATTGCGGCCGTCCATGTCCAGCACCAGGCCGAAGCCGTAGTCGCGCGGGGCCTTCTCCGTGCTGCGGTCCTTGCTCATGGCCAGCGCGCCGGCATCCAGCAGCAGCGCGCCGCGTGCGGGCTTGCGGCCGATCACGCTGGTCAGCACGGTGACGGCGATGTCGCCCTCGGGATGCGTGCCCAGCTGCGCCTGGAATAGGTCGCCGAACATATAGACGCCGGCGCGTATCTCGGTGATGCCGTCCAGCCGCTCCGCATGCAGCGCGGTTGGCGAGGAGCCGCAGCTGACGATCTCCAAAGTGTGGCCGGCGGCCCGCAGCACGTCGGCGGCACGGACGACGCCGGCGCGTTCCAGCTCCGCGATCGTCGCCATCGCGGCCAGGCTCCGGCCGTTATAGGAGTGCCCGGCATGGGTGAAGACGCCGGCGAGCTTCGCGCCCAGGGCATTGGCGATGGCGACGGCCTCCTCGGGCGGCACGCCGCCCCTGCCCTCGCCCACATCGACCTCGACCAACGCGCGAATTTTTCCCGGATGCGCCGCGATGGCCTGAGCGGCCTCCACATCATCCGTGATGACCTTCACATCCGCGCCGGCCGCGTTCAACGCCGCAACGGCGTCCAGCTTCTGCGGCGTGATGCCAACGGCGTAGATCTGGTCGTGCCAGCCGCCCTCGGCGAAGTAGCGGGCCTCGGCCAGGGTGCTGACGGTGATCGGCCCAAAATTCGGCGCGGCCAGCTCGGCCACCTCACGCGACTTCGCGGTCTTGAGATGCGGCCGCAGTACCACGCCGGGATGGCGCGCGATGGCGCGCTGCATCATCGCCAGGTTGCGCTTCAGCACACCGAGATCGAGCACCAGCGCGGGCGTGAGAATATCGTCCAAAGTCATCGTTCCGTGTCCTGATCGATCGGCAATACGGGCCGGGGAAGCTTTTTCCAGTCGAAGCGCGTGAGGATGGGCGAGGTAAGGCCGGGTGCATCCACTTCCACAATGCGGGCGTGGTTGAAGAACTCGTCGAAACCGCCGCGGAAATGCCCGCGCGACTTCACCACCACGGCCCGCGCCGCGGCCACGTCGATGCCCAGATGCTCCAGGAAAGCGGGGTCCGCACATTGCGTGCGCTGGCTGATGACGACGACGCTGATGCCGCCCAGCTGCAGCCAGGCCGTCTGTCCCAGCTGCATGGCGGTGCCGGCGAAGATGCCGCGCCGCCCGGTCACCTTGCCGTCGGAGAGGGCCTTCACCTCGGCCTCGGCAGCGAAGGGCCGGCTGAAGGGGTCCTGCTCGGCCGCGCGGTTGAAGCGCGCCTCGAAGACCGCCCCCTTGCCGAGGGCGTGCGCTTCCGCCGCCAGCGCCGGATCGTGGATCACGCCGAAGACCGCACCCTCCACGCCCGCGCGATGGAAGGATTCCAGCAGCCACATCGTGTTGCCGCGACCCCCGCCGCCGGGATTGTCGGCCACATCGGCGAAGGCCAGCGGAACCTCGCTGGTCATCGCGCGTTCGGTGGCCTCATCGATGCTGGTCAGCTTCGCCACGAAGCGGTCACGCCGCTCCCAGGCCGCTTCGGCCAACTCGTCCGCCAGCCGGTCCGCCCCGCCCTGATGCGTGGCGGTGACGACGGCGCACATGCCGTTGAAGGGCGTGTCGCCATAGGCGAAGCCGGCCATCACCGAGACATTGGCGATGCGGGGATCGGCGGCCTTACGCTCCTGGCCGAGGTTTATAACCTCGGCATAGGGCCCCTGCGCCGTCAGCAGCGAGACCGTCGGTGCCACGATCGGCAGGCGTCGATGCGCGCGGTAGAAGCGCTCGCCCTTGAGCAGGCGGCGCATGAGCTGCGCGCTCTCGGCGCCGCGCTCGCGCATGTCCATATGCGGGTTGGTGAGGTAGCCGACATAGGCGTCGTTCAGCGCGACATTCGCGTCGGAGACATTGGCATGCAGGTCGTAGCTGCAGATAAAGGGGATCTCGCCCAGTTCGGCGCGAACCAGGGCCTGCACGGCGCCTTCGGGATCGTCGAGCACCGTCGTCAGCCCGGCGCCATGCATGACGCAGAAGACGCCCTCGACCTGCCCGCGCAGCGCACGAAGGCCGGCCTGCCATTCCTCCATCATCGCCAGGAAGAACTCGTGCTCCACCGGCCCGTTGGGCTCGGCCATGGCGAGCAGGATGGGGCGCGGCTCCCAGGGGCCGGAGGCGTCCATCTCGGTCACGAAGCCGGGCATTTCGCCCAGCGCCTGCGGGCTGTTGCTGCGCGCATCGCCCACCAGCGTCTCGCCGCGCAGGAAGCAGCGATAGGCGAAGTCCGCCTCGGTCGCGATGGGCGCGAAGCGGTTGCACTCGATGGAAAAGCCGAGCAATGCGATGCGCGGGATCATGCTGGGACTCCCAGAAGTTCGGCGTAGCGCGGGGTGGATTTCAGCCCGGTGCCGGTCAGCAGCACCACCGTCGTCTCGTTGCCGGCAATGCGCCGCGTGGCGAGCAGTTTTTCGAAGGCCGCCGCCGCCTGCGCGCAGGTCGGTTCCACATAGACGCCGCGCCTGGCCAGCATCAGCGAGGCCGCGGCGATCTCCTCCTCGCTCAGCATCACCGCGCCGCCGCCGCTTTCGCGCATGGCGCGCAGACATTCGGAGGTGCGGATCGGCTTGGCGATGGCCGTGCCCTCGGCGATGGTCGGTAGCGCCTCCACCGGGTCGAGCCCTAGCGCCGCCCGCGCGATCGGTGCGCAATTGGCCGGCTGCGCGGCGAAGATCCGCGGCAGCTTGGCGATCTGCCCGGCCCGCAGCAGTTCCGAGAAGCCGATATAGAGGCCTAGCACGTTGGAGCCGGCGCCACAGGGCACGATCACGTTGTCCGGCGCGCGGAATGAAAAATCTTCCCAGAGCTCATAGGCCAGCGTCTTGGTGCCCTGGAGGAAGAAGGCCTGCCAGTTGTGGCTGGCATAGAAGATCTTTTCCGCCTCGCGCTCCGCCGCATCCGCGCAATCCTGGCGAGAGCCCGGCACCAGCGTGATCGCCGCGCCCGAGGCCCGGCTTTGCACCGTCTTGGCCGGGCTGGTGCTGGCGGGCACGAAGATCGTCGCCGCCATGCCCCCCGCCGCCGCATAGGCCGAGACCGCCGCGCCGCCATTGCCGGAGCTGTCCTCCAGCACGGCCATGACCCCCTGCTCGCGTAGGAGCGAGAGCATCACCGAGGCGCCGCGATCCTTGAAGCTGCCGGTCGGCATGAACCACTCGCATTTCAGCAGCGCCGTCCCGCCGCCGAACTCCAGCTCGACCAGCGGCGTGCAGCCCTCGCCCATGCTGATGGGCTTTGCCGGCAGGAAGGGCAGCGCCGCCGCATACCGCCAGATGCTGCGGATGCCGCCGGCGATGTCGTCGCGGCCGATTCCCGGCAAATCCGTGAGCAGCAGCGGTTCGCCGTCGTCGCCGCACCAGCGCGGCGTCTCAAGGGGATAGGTGCGCCCGGAGCGCGGATCGAGATAACGCGTCATGCAGCCAGGGTTGCGCGCAAGCCCGCTTCGGGCAAGCCTCCGCCGCGATGGAAAATGACCTTGAGCGCCTCGCGGCCGATCTGGTGCGGATGGATAGCCGCAGCAGCCTTTCAAACCTGGCCGTGGCCGAGCGGATCGAGGCGGAGCTGGCCGGCTTCGAGGTCGAACGGCTCGACTATGTGGACGGCGCCGGCGTCGCCAAGCGCGCACTGGTGGCGCATCGCGGCGGTCCGGGCGGCCTCGCACTATCGGGGCACATGGACACCGTTCCCAACACTGGCTGGACCGACGATCCCTGGAGCGGCCGCATCGCCGACGGCATCTTGCATGGGCTGGGTGCCGTGGACATGAAGGGCGCCGTGGCCGCTTGCATCATCGCCGCCAAGGCCAGCCGCCGCGCCACCCTGCTCATCACGACCGACGAGGAGACGACCAAGCAGGGCGCGCGCACCATCGCCGGGCATTCGCTGCTGGCGAAGAAGGCCGGGCTTCGCGGCATCGTGGTCGCCGAACCGACGGGGTTGATCCCCGTGCGCGGCCATCGCGCGCATATCGCCTTCACCGTGATCGCGGAGGGCGTCCAGGCGCATTCCTCCACCGGCAAAGGGCTGAACGCGAATTGGGCGCTGATCCCGTTCCTCGTCGAGGTGAAGGCGATGTTCGAGCGGCTGCGGAACGATCCGGCGCTGCATGACACCGCTTATGATCCGCCCTTCAGCGACTTTAACCTGGTCGTTGACAATCACGGTACGGCGGTGAACGTCACCGTCGCGCTGGCCACTGCGCGCATCAAGTTCCGCTACAGCCACCGCATCGATCCCCGGCCCGTGGTCGAGGCCATGCGTGCCGCCGCGCTGGAGAACGGCCTGACGCTCCAGGAGGCGCATGAGGGCCACCCGCCGGAACTGGCCGTGGACCACCCGCTGATCCAGCTCGCCGCCAAGGTGACGAGACAGGCGCCGCGCACCGCGCCCTACGGTACCGACGCCTCGGAGCTGCAGGCCATCGCGCCCTGCGTCGTGCTGGGTCCGGGCTCGATCGAAACGGCGCATACGACCCGGGAATGCGTAGCGCTGGCGGAGCTTGCACGCGCGGTCCCGATCTTCCAAAGCATGTTGGACGCTTGAGACCCCTACCGGGCTTCTGAGGAAACGAACAAAAATGGACTTCTCTTCGCTCGACCCGCTGATCAGCCCCCGTTCGATCGCGATCATCGGCGCTTCCGACGAGCCGAGCCGCATCGGCGGCCGGCCCATCTCCTACATGCAGCAGCGCGGCTTCAAGGGCGTCATCTACCCGGTCAATCCCAAGCGCCAGACCGTGCAGGGCATCACCGCCTATGCTGATGTGGCGAGCCTGCCCGGCGTGCCCGATGTCGGCATCGTCGCCGTGCCCGCCGAATCCGCCGTCGAGGCGATCGACGCGCTGGGTAGGAAGGGCTGCAAGGCCGCGATTGTCTTCACGGCCGGTTTCGCCGAGGTGGACGAGGCCGGAGCGGCCATGCAGGACCGCATGGTCGCCGCTGCGAAGCGGCACAGCATGCGGCTCCTCGGGCCTAACTGCCTAGGCCTGTTCAACGATTCCATCGGCTTCTACCCGACCTTCACCGCCTCCTTCGACAGCGGCTGGCCCGTCCCCGGCGGACGCATCGGCATCGCCAGCCAGTCCGGTGCCTATGGCACCCACCTCTTCTCACTGGCGCGGGACCGGAATATCGGCGCGGGCATCGTCGTGACCACGGGCAATGAGGGCGAGGTCGCGCTCGGCGACGTGCTGGGCTGGATGGCGCAATCGCCCGATATCGACGTGATCTGCTCCTATGCCGAGGGCATCCGCGAAAGCGAGAAATTCCTCGCCGCGCTCAGCCTCGCCCGCGCCAATCGCAAACCGGTCGTGATGATGAAGGTCGGCCGCAGCGAGCTCGGCGGCGCTGCGGCGCAATCCCACACGGCATCCATCGCCGGGGACGACGCGATCACGGACGCGGTGCTGCAGGAATTCGGCGTGGTGCGCGCGCGCAATACAGAGGAGCTGCTGGACGTCGCCTATGCCGCGCAGAAGCGGATCTATCCGGCCTACAACACGCTCGGCGTGATGACGGTTTCCGGCGGGGCGGGCGTGCTCATCTCCGACGCGGCGGATGCGGTCGGCTTCCCGATGCCCGCCATGCCGCAGCCGGCGCAGGACAAGCTGCGGAGCCTCATCTCCTTCTGCGCGCCTCGGAATCCGGTGGACTGCACCGCCCAGGCCATCAACCAGATCGAGCTGGTGGGTGAGTTTACCCGCAGCATGGCGGCCGATGGCGGCTATGCCTCCTGCCTGATCTTCTTCTCGCAGGTCGGTGGTTCGCGCACGGTCGCACCGAAGATCCGGGCACAGCTCAAGACCGTCATGGACGAGCATCCGGACCGGCTATGGGCGCTGTCGATCATCGCGCCGCCCGACATGATCCGGGAGTACGAAGCCGACGGCTTCCTGGTCTTCGAGGACCCGACGCGCGCCGTCACCGCGCTCCACGCCATGGGCCGCTTCGGCGTGGCCTTCGCCAAGGCCGAGACCGTCGCCGGCATCCTACCCAAGGTGAGCCTGCCCGCGAGCACGCCGAGCGAGGCCGAGGGCAAGCGCATCCTCGCCGCCGCCGGGGTGCCCGCCGTTCCGGAGCGCGGCTGCGCCGATGTCGAGGCGGCCGTGAAGGCGGCGCTCGATTTCGGTTTCCCCGTGGTGCTGAAGATCCTGAGCCCGGATATCCTGCACAAGAGCGAGATCGGCGGCGTGCTGCTCGATATCGAGAGCGAGGCCGCCGTGCGCGAAGGCTTCGCCACGCTGATCGAACGGGCCGGCAAACGCGCACCCAGCGCGAAGCTCGAAGGAGTTCTCGTCGCCAAGCAGATCAAGGGAGCCGTGGAAATGGCGCTCGGCATGGTGCGCGATCCCGTCTTCGGGCCGGTGGCGATGGTTGGCCTCGGCGGCATCTTCATCGAGGTGCTGAAGGACGTGACCTTCCGCCGCTGCCCCTTCGACATTGCCGAAGCCGAGGCAATGATCCGCGGCCTCAAGGGCTTTCCGTTGCTGGATGGAATTCGCGGCCGCAAACCGGCCGACGTGCGGGCGCTGGCCCAGGCCTTGGCCAACCTCTCCGCCTTCGCGGCGGCGGCCGGGCCGCAGCTCATCTCCATCGACATCAACCCGCTGCTGGTGCTGCCGGCGGGCGAAGGCGCCTTCGCCGCCGATGCCGTGCTGGAGATCGGCCCGATGGAGAGCGCCAAGTGATCGAGGAAGCCAGCCTCCTCGCCTATCCGATCCCGGAGATCCGCACGGCGATCCGCTGGCAGGATGTCGCGCTGTACAATCTCTCGATCGGCCTCGGCCAGGATCCGATGGACCTGCGCCAGCTTCCCTTCACCTACGAGCCCGGCCTGCGTGCCATGCCCTCGATGGCGGTGGTGCTCGGCTATCCCGGCTTTTGGGTGAAGGAGCCGGAGACGGGCGTGGATTGGGTGAAGGTGGTGCATGGCGAGCAGTCGCTGATCCTGCACAAGCCGCTGCCCGCTTCCGGCGAGATCGTCGGCACCACGCGCGTTACCGGCATCGTCGATCGCGGGCCCGGCAAGGGTGCGATGATCTATTCGGAGCGCGTGGTGCGCGATGCCGCGACGGGCGAGAAACTCGCCACGCTGGAGCAGACGACCTTCGCGCGCGGCGATGGCGGCTTCGGCGGCAAGCCCGGCCCGGTGAAGGCGCCGCATCCGGAACCGCAAGGCACGGCTGACCTCACGCTCGACCTGCCGACGCGGCCCGAACAGGCCGCCTATTACCGGCTGAACGGCGACCACAATCCGCTCCACATCGACCCCGAGGTGGCGAGCAAGGCCGGCTTTCCGCGCCCGATCCTGCACGGGCTCTGCACCTTCGGCGTGGTGTGCCACGCGCTGATGCGCGAGCTCTGCGACTACGATCCGGCGCGCTTCGGGCGGATGGACCTGCGCTTCTCCTCGCCGGTCTTTCCCGGCGAGACGATCCGCACGGAAATCTGGCGCCAGGACGGCGGTGCGTCGTTCCGCGCCCGCGTGGTGGAGCGCGACATCGTCGTCGTCAGCAACGGCTTCTTCGCCTTCAGCTGACCGCCCGAAGATCGTTCAGCAGCGGCTCGACCAGCGGCGACTGGCCGGCTGCATCGCCGAAGAGGCACATCTCCGCCGTGCCCAGCGGCGGCAGCCCGTCCATCTCGACCAGCCCGTCCGGCAGGCCGGTGCGGCCGAGCACGCTCAGCGCGAAACCTGCCTGTGCCGCGGCGGCGATCCCCATGAGGCTAGGCGAGGTATAGACCACCTCGTAGCCGATGCCCGCGCGGGCCAGCGCGGTCAGCGCGCGGTCGCGGAACATGCAACCCTGCGGCAGCATGGCGAGTGGCAGCGGCCGGTCGCGCGAGACCACGAAATCCGGCCCGGCGACCCAGACCACCGCCTCGGTGAAGATCACGCGGCCCTCAGTCTCGCCGTCGCGGCGCTTGCCGAGGACCAGGTCGAGTTCCTCGCGCCCCAGGGCGGCTCGCAATTCATGGCTGCGGCCGACCTCCACCTCGATGCGGACCTCGGGCCATGTGCGGGCGAAACGTGCCAGCGCCGGCGCCAGGTGGCGCGGCACGAAATGGTCGGCGACGCCCAGCCGCAGCCGCCCCGCGACCACCGGGGACACGAAACGGCGCACCGCCTCCTCGTTCAGCGCCAGCATGCGGCGGGCGTAGGAGAGCAGCGTCTCGCCCTCGCGCGTCAGCGCCACCTGCTTGGCGCCACGGGTGAAGACCGGCTTGCCCAGCAGTTCCTCCAGCCGCTTCACCTTGAGGCTGATGGCGGATTGCGTGAGGCCAAGCGCCTTGCCAGCGAGGGTGAAGCCGCCGCGCTCGGCGACCGTGACGAAGCCGCGCAGCAGGTCGAGGTCGAGATCGGGAATGCGCATGGCGTCTTATCGGCCCCCGCGCGCGCAAAAAAAAGGGCAGCCGAAGCCGCCCTTCCGTTCAGAGCCTCGCTGGCTCAGATATTGTTGTCGTCGTCACCGCCGCCGCCGGCGTCGTCGTAGCTGCCGCCGGCATCGTCATAGCCCGCATCCGTGGCTGGATCGGCATTGCCGTTGTCGTAACCGGCCGGCGTGGCATCGTTGCCGCCCCAGCCTGAGGAGGCCGCCGCTGCGCCCGGATCGGTCCAGGCGGAAGCCGTCGGCACCGCTTCCTGGCCGAAGGTGCCCGCGCCCGCTGCGCCCGTGGCCGCAGTGGCAGCCGCCGCCGCGCCATGGCCGCCGAGCGAGTTCATCAGCATATTGCCGAGCACCATGCCGCCGGCGACACCTGCCGCCGTCGTCAGCGCGGTGCCGAGGAAGCCGGAGCCCTGGCGGCCCTGGAGCGCCTGCGGATTGTAATCCGCCGGATATTGCGGCTGCGGCCGGGGCGGCATCGGCGCCGGGCGGGAGCCGCCGAGGCCGAGGAACCCGCGGTTCTGCGAGGCCTGCGCCTGGCGCGTCGCGTTCTCCACCTCCCACTCCAGCTCCTGGATGCGGTTCTGCGCGGCGATCAGCGCATGCTCCTGCACGAAGGCGGTCTGTGTGATGCGAAAGCGCGCCTCGGGGTAACGGCTGAAGAGATCGTTGATCAGCGCATCGGCCTCGGGCTCCACCGGAGGAAGCGCCGGTGCCAACCGAGGTGCGCCGGTCTGCGGCACGCGGCCGCCCCAGGGGCTGCTGGTCGCGGGTGCGGCGGCAGCGGCCTGCTGCACGCCGGCCACGCGCATCACATAATCGGAAATGATCCGGCGTTCTTCGTCAGTCATGGGGTCCTTACCTCCAAAAGAAGCGATTCAAGCCGCCCCCTCGTTCAGGAGATGAGGTGGCCCGGATGCTCTTAGGTTTCAAGAAGTTTAGTAAACCGTCATGTTTTAGCCACCTGATCGGGCAGCCCCTGCTTGCCCCATTCGATGGCTGGGCAGTGATCCATCACCACCTCGACGCCCTTGGCACGGGCGCGCGCGGCAGCTTCCTCGTCCACGACGCCAAGCTGGAGCCAGACGGCCTTGGCGCCAAGCGCCACCGCCTCGTCCATCACGGCACCCGCATCCTCGCTACGGCGGAACACATCCACGAGGTCGAGCGGCCCGGCCTCCGCCAAGGTAGCGACCACCCGCCGGCCGTGAATCTCCTGGCCCGCGAGGCCCGGATTCACTGGCGTGACGTCGTAGCCCCGGTCCAGCAGGAAGCGCATCACGCCGAAGGAAGGCCGGTCCGCCTTGTTCGAGGCGCCGACCAGCGCGATCCGGCGGGTGGAGAGCAGGAGGGTGCGAATATCCATGGGCACATCCTAGCACCTGCCTTGCACGCGCGCAGCAACGGCGCGTGTCTGACACATGTGGAACCCCTTTCGCCCTCGCCCTCCCGTCGTTGCCCTCGTGCGGCTCGACGGTGTCATCGCCGCGCGCGTCGGCCCCTTCGGAGGGCTGAATGCCGCCGGCGTGAACCCGATCCTGGAACGCGCCTTCGGAATGAAACGGCTCGCGGCTGTGTTCCTCGCCATCAACTCGCCTGGGGGATCGCCCGTGCAATCCTCGCTGATTGCCCGGCGCATCCGGCAATTGGCCGAGGAGAAGAAGGTCCCGGTCATCGCCGTGGCCGAGGATGCGGCGGCCTCGGGCGGCTATTGGATCGCCTGCGCGGCGGATGAGATCATCGCCGACCCCGCCTCGATCCTGGGTTCCATCGGCGTGATCTCCTCCGGCTTCGGCTTCCAGGAGGCGATCGGCCGGCTTGGGATCGAGCGCCGGGTGCGTACCGCGGGCACCGAAAAATCCCTGGGCGATCCGTTCCGTCCGCAAAGCCCGGATCAGGCGGCGCGGCTGGAGGAGCTGCTCGAGGAGTTGCATGTCGAATTCAAGGACTGGGTGAGGAGCCGGCGCCTGACACGCCTGAAGGCTGCGGAATCCGAGCTGTTCACCGGCCGCTTCTGGATCGGCCGTCGCGCGCTGGAGCTAGGTCTCTGCGATCGGCTCGGCGACGTGCAGAGCGAGGCGAAGCGCCGCTTTGGCGACAAGGTGCGGATCGTCCCGGTCGGCGTCCGCAAGCGGCGCTTTCCGATGAGCCTTCTGCCCGGCGCGGGTGCCGCGCTGGTCGATGGCGTGCTCGCGGCGGCCGAGGAACGGGCGGCCTGGGGCCGCCTTGGCTTATAAGCCGACCTGCCGCAGCCAGTCCGTGAGGTTGTAGGTGTTCGTGACCCGGGCGATCCGCGCCTCTCGGATCGCGAAGAAGGCGCCGACGGGCAGCACGTAGCCCTGCCCATGTGCCGGCGGCAGGCCCTCATCCGCGACGAGGTAGCTGCCGTGGATGATGAATTCGGCTGCGGCGCGCAGGCCGTCGGCGCTTACCATCACGACCAGATCGTCAGCCCGCTCGCGGTAGCACCGCTCCATCCGGGCGAGAAAATCGGCGAAGGCAGCCCGCCCGATCTCGCGCGGACCCTGGTTAATGTCGTGGGCGACGTCCTCCGTGACGCAGTCCAGCATCCCCGGCCAATCGCCTGCATTGAAAGCGGCGTAGTAGCGCCGGATCAGTGCCTCGCTCACGCCGCCATCATGGGAATGCGGGTGCCGAGGACGGCCAGCAACGCCGCCGCCGCCGCGGCCTGGCAGGGCTCGATGACCGGCAGGCCGCTTGCCTCGGCCGCGACGCCCACATGCCCGGCCATGCCGGCGCAGCCCAGGATGATGACTTCCGCGCCCTGCTCGGCCAATTGGCGCGCGGCTGCGGCGATGCGGTCCTGCGGCGCCACGGGGTCGGTCAGTACCTCCATGGGGAGGTCGAGCGGAATCCAGGCGGCCATCTGGCTTTCCACCCCAAGGCTCTGCAGCGCACGACGCTGGCGCGGCAGGGATTTCTGGGTGAAGCCGATGATGCCGAAGCGCTCTGCCCGGCCCAGTGCGGCGAGCACCGCGCAGCGGAACATTCCCAGCACGGGCTTGTCCGTCACGCCGCGCACGGCTTCCAGCCCCGGATCGCTGACGCAGCCAATGACGTAGGCGTCGGCCTGCTCGCGCTCCACCTCGCGGCAGAGGGGTTCGGCCACACTGAACCAGTCGCGCCAGGTGACGATGGCGGGGGGGCCGTCGACCAGCTGCGTCACGTCGATCCGCGGCAGGCCGGGGGCCGAAAATGGCGCCACGGCCCCCGCGATCCCGTCCGTGCAGGAGCGCGAGGAATTGGGATTGATGATCAGGATACGGCCATGCATTTCATGAGCATGGCAGGAACTCCATTTCCTTGCCATGGTGCCATCGGATACCCACTTAGCAGGGCACGATGGACAACGCTCCCCCAACGACCTGGGAACCGGACCGCAGCGTCTCGGATTCGCCCTACATCATCCCGCCGCTCAGGACCGCCCTGTGGCGGGGTCTGCGCAATCGCTGCCCGATCTGCGGCGAGGGCAAGGTGTTCAGCGGCTACCTGCGTGTGGTCGACCAGTGCGCGGTCTGCGCCGCCCCACTCGGCAGCTTGCGCGCGGACGATGCGCCCCCCTATTTCACCATCTTCATCGTCGGCCATCTGTTCATTCCGCCGGTCCTCTGGATCGAGCGCCACTACATGCCGCCGATCTGGATCCAGATGTTGGTTTGGATCCCTCTGTTCACCGTCGCCACGACCCTGCTGCTGCGGCCGGTCAAGGGCGCAACCGTCGGCCTGATGTGCCGGCTCGGCTTCGGCGGCGACAAGTCGCCCGGCTGAGGCCGTGCCGCCCGACCAGCGTCTCATCCGCATCGAACTGCCGGAAGCTCCGCCGCCGCCCTCCGCCTATGCCGAGGCGGACCGGCGGCAGGCCATCGAAGATCTCCTCGGCGGAAACAGCTTCGACCCCGTAGGTCTGAGCCCAGGGCCCTACGTGCTGCATCTGATGGTGCGCGAGGGCCGCCTGATCCTCGATATCCGCGACGAGGCCGATCAGCCGCTCCGCGCCATCATCCTGGTGCTCGGCCCCTTCCGTCGGATCATCAAGGACTATCTGATGCTGGTCGGGAACCATGAGGAGGCCGTGACCTCCGGCGTCATGGATGCGCGGGTCCAGGCCATCGACATGGGCCGGCGCGGCCTGCACAACGAGGCGGCTGAATTGCTGACCATGCGCCTCGAAGGCCGGGTCGGCCTGGATTTCGAGACGGCGCGGCGGCTCTTCACCCTGATCGCCGCGTTGCATCAGAGGATGTGACATTCACGCGGCGGTGCCTTGACGCGGGCCCGCTCCCGCCGCACGGAGCGATGCCCAAGCGGCCGAAAGGACCACCTCTCCCATGAAGATCGATGGCGTTTCTTATCGCAGCGTCTGGCTGGATTCCGATGGCTGGTCCGTCAACGTCTTCGACCAGACGAAGCTGCCCTGGCAGGTCGAAGTCCTACGTCTCACCACATGGGAGCAAGCGGCGCATGCCATCCTTTCCATGCAGGTACGCGGCGCGCCGCTGATCGGCGCCGTCGCCGCCTATGGCGTGGCCTTGGCCATGCGTGCGGACCCCACGACGCTCGACACTATCCTGGAAGCGCTGAACGAAACGCGCCCCACCGCCATCAACCTGCGCTGGGCGCTCGATCGGCAGCGGGCCAAGCTGCACAACTTGCCGGCTGAGGCGCGCGCCGGTGCCGCCTATGCCGAAGCCGCGGCCATTGCCGATGACGACGTCGAGACCTGCCGCCGCATTGGCGAGAACGGCCTGCCGTTGCTAGCGGACATCGCCGCCAGGAAGGGCCGCGTGAACGTGCTGACGCATTGCAATGCCGGCTGGCTGGCCACGGTCGACTGGGGCACGGCGCTGGCGCCCATCTACATGGCGCATGATGCCGGCATCGACGTGCGGGTCTGGGTGGACGAGACCCGGCCGCGCAACCAGGGTGCGGCGCTGACCGCCTTCGAGCTCGGCGCGCATGGCGTGAAGCACACCGTCATCGCCGACAATGCCGGCGGACACTACATGCAGCACGGCGAGGTGGATTTGGTCATCGTCGGCACCGACCGCGTGACCCGCACCGGCGACGTCGCGAACAAGATCGGCACCTATCTCAAGGCGTTGGCGGCGCGCGACAACGGCGTGCCCTTCTGGGTGGCCCTGCCGCATTCCACGCTGGACATGCGGGTCCGCGACGGCGTTTCGGAAATCCCGATCGAGGAGCGCAGCGGTGCCGAGGTGACGGATATGACGGGCCGCACCGCCGACGGGCGCATCGAGACGATCCGCGTGGTGGCGGCGGGCAGCGAGGCCGCCAATCCGGCCTTCGACGTGACGCCAGCCCGGCTGGTCACCGGGCTCATCACCGAACGCGGCCGCTGCCCAGCGACTGAGCAGGGGTTACTGGAACTCTACCCCGAAAAGGGCTGAGCCGGTCTCAGCCGAACGGGCGCAGATTGGTCCGGCCGCGCTCCAGGAAGTTCAGTCCCAGCACCAGGAGCATGCCGCCGATGGCCGCCGCAATCGCGGCGAAGCCTGGCGCGAAACGCCCGGGGGTAAGGCCGTCGGTCAACATGACGCCCACAACCGCGAGCACCAGGGTGAGGCCGAAAAGGACGAGGGTGAAACCGAAGCGTTGCATTGTGATGATCTCCTGGATGCTGTTTTGCTCCAGGGTCTTGGCCGCAAGAGGGAGGAAGCAGGGCATTTTCAAGGCAGCTTTGCCTAGCGCGCAAGCAAGTTGCGTCTGGCGTCAAAGCCATGGAAGGTTCTTGCGAACGCGCTGAACAAGGGTGATTTCCATGCGACGCTTCCTCCTCGCCGCCGTGCTCGCCGCCGCGGCTTCCAGCCCCGCTCTCGCCCAGGCGCAGCCACCGTTGCGCTGCGCCGTGGATGGCACCTTTGCCCCGCACGCCTTCCCGTCGCTGCAAGGCGGGGTACAGGGCTTTCAGATCGACCTTTTCCGCGAAGTCGCGCGCCGCATGGGCCGCGAGATCACGATCGACAGCGCCAGCTTCTCCGGCCTCGTCCCAGCGCTGAATGCCGGCCGCTACGACTTCCTTTGCGCGCCGACGACGGTGACGCCGGAGCGCGCCGCGAACCTGCTCTTCACCGAGGGCTACCTCTTCACCGAGCTGCAATTCGGCATCCGCCGCGGCACGACGCCGATCCGCTCCGAGGAGGACCTGCGCGGCAAGACCATCAGCGTGAACAAGGGCACGCCATACGAGCAATGGGTGACGAACAACGCCCAGCGCCTGAACCTGACGCTGATGGCCTTCGACACGCAGCCCGACGCCGTGCAGGCGGTGATCCAGGGCCGCGCCTTTGCCAACCTCTCCGGCAACACGGTCGTGCGCTACAGCGCCAGCCGGACGCCGCTATACGTCGCCGACTTCATCCTGCCCGGTACGCGCTTCCATTGGGCCACGCCCTTCCGGCTCGACTCCGGCGCGATGCGCAACCAGGTGGAGGACGTGCTGACCTGCATGAAGCGCGACGGCACGATCGCGCGGCTGAGCGAGCGCTGGTTCGGCAGCGCACCGGGGCCGGATCAGGCCGAGGTGATGGAATTCCCCGGCTACGGCCCGCCCGGCCTGCCCGGCTATGACGCCACGCCGCAGAACCCAACCTGCGGGTGAGCGGCTGGGATAAGTTCGCCGACAGCTTCCTCAACGCACGGGTCGCGGCGGAATACGCACCGAAGATCCTCGACGGGCTCTGGCTGACGATCCTGCTCGCCGGCTGCATCATCGTGACGGGCGTGGTGGTAGGACTGGTTCTGGCGGTGATCCGCGCCATGGGTATCCGCCCGCTGAACTGGCTGATCATCTTCGTGGTGGACCTGTTCCGCGCGCTGCCGCCGCTGGTCATCATCGTCCTGCTCTTCTTCGGGATGCCGGCGGCGGGCGTTTCCATGTCCGGTTTCGTGGCGGCATGGCTGGCGCTCTCGCTGGTGCTGATGGCCTTCGCGGAGGAGATCTTCTGGGCCGGCATCACCGCCGTTCCGCCTGGGCAATGGGAAGCGTCGCGCAGCCTCGGCCTCTCCTTCCTCGTCACCTTCGGGCTGGTGGTGTTGCCCCAGGCGGTGCGGATGGTGATCCCGCCGCTGGTGAACCGGACCATCGCCATCACCAAAGGGACGGCGCTGGCCTCGGTGGTGGCGGTGCCGGAGATCCTGGGCGCGGCGCAGGCTGGCGTCTCCTTCTCCTTCAACCCGACGCCGCTGACCCTCGGCGCCGTGGCCTATCTCGCGCTGTTCCTGCCGGTCGTCGTGCTCGGCCGTTGGATCGAGACGCGCTTTGCCTGGCGGCGGTAGCGCCATGGACGAGTTCATCGACGCCTTCTTCAACTTCGGCATCCTCGCCGAGGCCTGGCCGATCCTGCTGGCGGGGCTGGGCCAGACGCTTCTGCTGTCCGCGGTCGTCGTGCCACTGGGCCTTCTCGGGGGGCTGATCCTCGCGCTGCTCTCCACCGTACGGACCCGATGGGTGCGCTGGCCGCTGATGGCCTGGGTCGATATTTTCCGCTCCCTGCCGCCGCTGGTGCTGCTGATCTTCATCTATGCGGGCCTGCCCTTCGCGGGCTTGGAGGTCAGCGCTTTCGGTGCGGTGGCGATCGGCTTCTTCCTCAACACCGGCGCCTATTACGGCGAGATCATGCGCGCGGGCATCGCGAGCGTTCCGGCCGGCCAGATGGAGGCGGCGCGCTCCCTCGGCCTCTCGCGTGGGCATGCCATGTGGCTGGTCGTGCTGCCGCAGGCCGTTCGCAACGTGTTGCCGGACCTGATCTCGAACACGCTGGAGGTGGTGAAGCTGACCTCTATCGCCGCCGTGGTGGCCTTGCCGGAGCTGCTGTTCCAAGCGCGGCAGGCGCAGAGCGTGACCTTCAACGCGACGCCGATCATGGCTGCGGCGGTAGCGTATTTCATCCTGCTCTGGCCAGTGGTGCGGCTGCTCTCGACGCTTGAGAACAAGCAGATCGCGCGGCGGAACTAGAGGAGGCGAGCGGAAAGCAGCGCGGTCAAAGGGAGCACGCAAGTCAACCCGCCTCCCTATTTTTGCCGCCCCGCCGATCTTGGTTGGTCTCGGCCCATCGGTGGGTCTAAATGGCTTGGACGGCTTCAGATTGAACCGAAGGCCACATGCTGCGTGTTTTGACGCTTTCCACCCTCTTCCCCAACATCAGGCAACCAACTTTCGGCGTGTTCGTCGAAAGCCAGACGCTTGCTTTGGCGGCTCGGCCGGGCGTGGAGGTCCGCGTCATCAACCCGATCCCGATGCCGCCATTCCCCTTGAACCTGCATGAACGTTACCGCGCGCTACGAGACCTGCCGCGTGAGGAAAACTGGAAGGGGCTGCGCGTGGCACGTCCCCCGATGCGGGTCGTCCCCGGCCTCAGTGGCCGCTTCAATCCGGGACTGCTGGCCCAGGCCGCCCGTGGCGTGCTCAGGCAGTGGCGGGAGGAAGGCTTTGACTTCGACCTGATCGACGCGCAGTTCTTCTACCCCGATGGCCCCGCTGCCGCGCAGCTCGGCGCCGAATTCGATGTGCCCATCTCCATCAAGGCGCGCGGCGCCGATGTCCATTACTGGGGAAGCCGCCGCGGCTGCCGGGAGAGGATCCTGGAAGCCGCCGCGCAGGCCGGCGGGCTGCTGGCCGTGTCCAAATCGCTCTCCCGCGACATGGCGGCCATGGGCATGGACCCTGAGAAAATCGCCGTCCATTACACGGGTTGTGACCTTGAACGGTTTTGCCTGCAGGACCGAGTGGCGGCCAAGGCGCAGCTGGGCGTGACCGGTCCGCTTGTGGTTAGTCTCGGTGCATTGATCCCGCGCAAGGGCCACGCCTTGGTCATAGAGGCCATGGCCGAGCTGCCGGGCGTGACGCTGCTTGTGGCCGGCGCCGGCCCGGACCACGCGCGGCTTGCCGCGCTGATCAGCGCCCGCAAATTGGAAACGCGGGTGCGCCTACTGGGAAGCCTGCCGCATGCACAATTGCCGCCGATACTGGCTGCCGCCGACGTGATGGCCCTGGCATCCGAAAGCGAGGGGCTCGCCAATGCCTGGATCGAAGCCATGGCCTGTGGCACGCCGGTCGTGACGCCCGATGTCGACGGAGCGCCAGAGGCGATCGACCGCCCGGCCGCCGGCCGCCTTCTGCAGGAACGCACGCCCGCGGCCATCGCGACCGCAATCCGCTCCATCCTGGCAGACCCGCCGACGCCCGCGGCGGTGCGCGCCTGCGCTGAACGCTTCACCTGGCAGCGGAATGCCTTGCAACTTCAGCAACACCTTGAGCGGGTGGCGGAGGCGCAGCCTCGGCGGCCACCGGAGCTTTTCGCAGCGCCTCATGCCACGCTTGGAACATGAGGAGATTCCAGATGACGCGGTTGAAGGAATGACCGCGCTGCTGGAAATCCTGCCAGAGTTCGCGGCAGGCTTGCACGTTGAGCAGCCCGTGACGACCTAGCGCCTCCACGCTCATCAACGCCTCGGCCCAGTCGCGCAACCCATCGCGCAACCAGACTTCCACAGGCGCACCGAAGCCACGCTTGGGGCGGTCCGTCAGGCTCCGCGGCACAAGGCGCTCCAGCATCGTCCTCAAGGGCCGTTTACCTTCGCCGTTCCGAAACTTGGCCTCTGGCGGTAAACGCCAGGACATCTCGATGATGCGATAATCCAGCAGCGGGCAGCGCACCTCCAGCGACGTCGACATGCTGGCGCGATCGACCTTCGTGAGGATGTCGTCCGTCAGGTAGGACGCCATGTCCATGAAGCCCATGCGGTCCAGTGGCGTGGAGCGCCCGAGCGTGTAGTTGGGGTGGTCGAGCGGGTGTGGCGTGTCGCTGGGTTCGGCCAGCAGGGCATTGGCGTCCAGCGTCTGCGAGACAAGCATCCGATGGACCTTGTCGGCATCGCCCGATGACAGCAGGCTGCCCAGCAACCGCAAGCGTCTTCCGCCCCGCACAAAGCCTGCCCGCTCCACCGGCCCCGTCAAACCGTCGGAAAGCCGTCCGGCGACCAGCCGCGCCGCTCGCGGCAATCGGTCCGCACGCGCGAGCCAGGCGTCCACCGCGGCATAACGGGCGTAGCCGCCGAACAGTTCGTCGCCGCCGTCGCCGGACAGCGCCACTCCCACGCCGCGCCGGGCAAGGCGGCAGAGCAGCGTGGTGGGCACGATGGAATCGTCGGCCACCGGTTCGTCGCAGATCTCCGCGACGTTGCGCACCATCTCGAGGATTTCTTCCGCGCCGACGTAGTGCTCATCATGCTGGGTGCCGATATGTGCTGCCACCGCACGCGCATGCGGAGCCTCGTCCCACTCCGGCTGCCTGAAGCCGATGGCGAAGCTGTGCACCGGTCGGGCCCGGTTCTGTGCCATCACGGCGGTCACCAGGCTCGAATCGATGCCGCCTGACAGAAACGATCCGACGGGGACATCCGCCACCATGCGACGGGCAACTGCGTCCTGCACCAGTTCCTCCAACTCATCCTGGTGCACGGCATTCCCATGGCTGGCTTGAGCGTCCAGCCCGGCCATGGCGACGCCGTGAAGGTCCCAGTACGACTCCGGTTCAGGCGACAGTCGCTGGGCTGCGCCCTGGGCGTCGAGGCGCAGGACATGGCCGCCTGGAAGCTTCGAGATGGCGGAGAAGATGGTGCGCCGGCCCACGACATAGCCGATCTGCAGGAAGGCCGACAGGGCCTGCGGACAGATCCGATCGTCGAAGCCGGGGTGGGCACGAAGCGCCTTCAGTTCCGACCCGAACAGGAAGCTCCCGCCCGCCCAGCCGTAATACATGGGCTTCTTGCCGATGCGATCGCGCGCGAGCGAGAGGACACGATCTCGCCTGTCCCAGATCGCAAGCGCGAACATGCCGTTGGCACGTCCGATCGCGGCATTGACGCCCCAGGAGGCGATGGCCTCGACCAGGACCTCCGTGTCGGAATGCCCGTTCCAGGGGTGTCCGCCCTTGGCCGCATCTATTTCCGCGCGCATTTCCGCGGAATTGTAGATCTCTCCGTTCATCATAAGGACGTACCGTCCATCGGCCGAGAGCATCGGTTGATGGCCTGCGGGAGAAAGGTCGATGATCGAGAGCCGACGAAAGCCAAAAGCCACGCCGGCGCAGGCGTCCGTCCAGTTTCCGGCGTCGTCGGGGCCGCGGTGAACTAGGCGGTCCCGCATCCGGGAAACCAGCGCCACGGCGGCCGCGGGGTCGCGCCAACCTTCAGGTGACCAGAACCCGGTCAATCCGCACATACATAAGCCCCGATAAAATCCGAGATGCCACGACTAGAACGCAAGCTTAAGCATCTAGATTGTCGCGACTCAACGCAACGGCTCAATCGTTCCGCATAGATTTCGATCCCGGAACTTTGCATCGAAACGGACACAATCTCGTAAAGTGCAAATATCTTGGGACCAAATTTTTGATCAAGGCTCGCTCCGGCGGTTGTCGGCACCTACTCACGCCCGAGATTCACTAGAGCGACCTGGGCATCCGGAAACTCGTCCCGAAACTCAGGTTCGCTATTACTTAGCGCCTCGCTCACGACGTCGGATACACCCTCCCGACGGCGCAGCTCCCGCCAGAGCTCCTTGGGTTCGATACCAGCGTCCACCAGCAAGACCATCAAATGGTAGAAGACATCCGCCGCCTCGGAGATCTTGGCAGGTCTGTCGCCACCGATGGCCTCGATGATCAGCTCGACGACCTCCTCGCCGAGCTTCTTCGCAACCCTTTGCGTCCCGCGGGCAATCAACCGCGCGGAATGCGAGGTCGGCAGGAAATCGACCGAGCGCCGCGTCTCGATCAGAGACCAGAACCGATCCAGAATTTCCGCGCCGGTCGTTGGTGTGGGTTCAGACCGGCGTTGCTTCTTCGTCTGGGGACGCTTCGAACCCGGCTCTCGTGCCGACTTCGTTCCGCGAGCCGGTCTCTTGATCGACGATTCGAGGTCGGTCTGCTTCTTGCCTTTAGGCTTGCCCGGCAACTTCTACTCCATCCTCACCGAGGTCAGATCCTGGATCCAGTTCTGCGCCTGCACGAAGCCCTTCACCTTGGACGTCATGGCGCGCGGGTTCATGTCGTGCACCACCCAGAGCCACACCGCCTCGTCCACCATGCGCGTGTGCATCTCCGCCACCACCGCATCCTGCTTCGCCGGATCGAACTCCGCGCGGATGCGGTCGGAGAAGGCGTCGAATTCCGGCTGCTCCACATTGCCCCAGTTGTTGCCGCGCGGGGCGGTGCGCCGGCTGTCGAGCGCCGTGATGAAACCGAAGTCGGGATCCACCCACACCCAGCTGTAGTTCAGCCCATGCAGGTTCCGCGCCGTCGGGTCGCGTGAACCGCGCAGCCGCGCCTGCACCATCGCCGCCCAGTCCACCACTTCGAAGGTGATCTCGACGCCGAGCGGGCGCAGCATTTCCTGGATTGCCTCATTCATCATCATCGGCTGCATCTGGCCGGAGCCGGAGGCGCTGATGATGATGCGCGCCCGCACCGGATTCTGCGGCCCGAAGCCGGCCTCCGCCAGCAGACGCCGCGCCTCGGCGGGATCGTGGCGGATGCGGAAGCTGGGCGTGCCGAACCACGGATGTCCCGGCGGCACCTGCCCCACCGCCGGCGCGCCGAAGCCGCCCAGCATCGCGGAAATCCCTTCGCGGTCGATGCCGAGGTTGACCGCCTTGCGCACCCGGATATCGGCGAAGGGCGAGCCCTCGTTCACGTTCAGCACCCAGGGCCAAGTGTGCTGGTAGCCGTTGGTGACGATCTGCATATTCGACGAGCGCAGCCGCGCCACGGCATCCGGCGGCGGCGCCTCGATCCAGTCCACCTGACCCGAAAGCAGCGCCGCGACGCGGGTATTGGCATCGGGAATCGGCAGCAGCACCAGCCTGTCGGTCTTGGGGACGCGGGCGGCATCCCAGTAGTCCGCGTTCTTCACGAGCTCGAGGCGCTGACGCTGCACGATCGAGCCGAACTTCCAGGGGCCGGTGCCCGAGGGCGCGCGGGCATGCGCTTCCCAGTCGCGGCCCACACGCTCCCACTGCGC
>JAQGHY010000106.1 GCA_028291455.1 Rubritepida sp.
CCGGAAGACGCGCGCCGTCTTACCCTGCTGAACGCGGTCGAGCGCAAATTGCTCTGGCTCTCGGCCTGGATGATCCACAACGCCAACCACATCCGGCCCAACCGGGATGGGCTGAAGGTGGGCGGGCACCAGGCCTCCTGCGCCTCGGTGATCTCAATCCTGACGGCGCTGTATTTCGATATCCTGAAGCCGGCCGACCGCATCGCCATCAAGCCGCATGCCGGCCCGGTCTTCCACGCGATGAACCTGTTGCTTGGCCGCCAGAGCGCCGAGCGGCTGTCGAGCCTGCGGCAGTTCGGCGGCATCCAGCCTTACCCCTCCCGCATCAAGGACGGTTCCGAGGTCGACTTCTCGACCGGCTCCGTCGGGCTGGGCGTGGCGCTGACCAGCTTCGGCAGCCTGGTCCAGGACTACGTGCGGCTGAAGAAGCTGACACCCGAGCATCTGCCCGCCGGCCGGCACGTCGCCATCGTGGGCGATGCCGAGCTCGACGAGGGCAACATCTACGAGGCGCTGCTGGAGGGTTGGAAGCACGACATCCGCAATGTCTGGTGGGTCATCGACTACAATCGCCAGAGCCTCGACAGCGTCGTGCAGGATCGCCTCTTCGGCCGCATCGAGGGGCTGTTCCGCGACATGGGCTGGAACGTCGTCACGCTAAAATACGGCCGCAAGCTGCAGGCCGCCTTCGCGCGTCCGGGCGGCGAGAGCCTGCGCCGCTGGATCGACGATTGCCCCAACAGCCTCTACGCCGCGCTCACCTTCCAGGGGGGCGCCGCCTGGCGCGCCGCGCTGCTGGCGGAAATGGGCCGCGAGGAAGGGCTGCGCGCCATCCTCGATCCGCTTTCGGACGACGAGTTGGCGGATCTGATGAACAACCTCGGCGGCCATGACATCGAGACGCTGATGGAGGCTTTCCGCGCCCAGGACGCCGCCGGCGACCAGCCGACTTGCTTCATCGCCTACACCATCAAGGGCATGGGCCTGCCCTTTGCGGGCCATAAGGACAACCACTCCGGCCTCATGACCAAGGAGCAGATGGAGACGTTCCGCGAGCTCATGGCCATCCGCCCCGGCCATGAATGGGACGAGTTCGAGGGGCTTGCCGTCCCGCCGGCCGAGCTGCGCGAATTCATCGACAGCGTGCCTTTCGCGGCGAAGCTGACGCCCGAGGGGCGCAGCCTGACCTCGCCCAAGATCCCCATCCCCGCTATTCTGCCGGTGCCGAAGGTTCCGGCTGGCCGCAAGCTCGCGACGCAGATGGCCTTCGGCGAAATCCTCTCGGGCATCGGCCGCGGGGAGGGGGAGTTCGCCCCAATGGCCGAGCGCATCGTCACCACCAGCCCTGACGTCACGGTCAGCACCAATCTCGGCCCCTGGGTGAACCGGCGCGGCATCTTCGATCGGCACCTGAAGAACGACGTGTTCCGCGACGCCAAGCTGGCCTCGGCACAGCGCTGGGGGATGTCGCCGGCGGGCCAGCATGTGGAGCTCGGGATTGCCGAACAGAACCTGTTCCTGGTGCTGGCGGCGCTGGGGCTCTCGGACAAGCTCTACGGCGCGCGGCTGCTGCCGATCGGGACGGTCTACGATCCCTTCGTCAACCGCGGCCTCGATGCGCTCATTTACGGCTGCTACATGGATGCGCGCTTCCTGCTGGTCTCCACGCCGTCCGGCCTGACGCTGGCGCCGGAGGGCGGGCAGCACCAGTCGGTCAACACGCCGCTGATCGGCATGGCCCTCGACCGGCTGGCGGCTTTCGAGCCGGCCTTCGCCGACGAGCTGGCCATCCTGATGCGGCACGCCTTCGCCCATATGCAGGAGCCGGACGGCTCCAGCGTCTGGCTGCGGCTTTCGACGCGCGGGCTGGAGCAGCCGGACCGCGTGCTCGACCCCGCCCAGGTCATCGCCGGCGGGTACTGGATGGTGCCACCCGCGCAGGGTGCGAGGATCGCCATCGCCTATCAGGGGCCGATCGCGCCCGAGGCCATCGCTGCTTTCGAGGCTCTGAAGGCAGAGGAGCCCGGGGCGGGCCTGCTGGCAGTGACTTCTCCGGACCGGCTGCACCAGGGCTGGCTGAATTCCCGCCGGCGCGCTCGGTCCGGGCCTGGTTCGGAGCCATCGCATATCGAGGCGCTTCTGGCCCCGCTCGCGCCCGGCGCGGGAATCGTAACGGTTCTGGACGGCCACCCGGCCGCGCTGGACTGGCTGGGCGGGGTGCGCGGGCAGCGGATCTCGGCGCTGGGCGTGGACCGGTTCGGGCAGGGCGGGGATATCCCCGCGCTCTATGCCGAATACGGGCTGGACGAGGCTACGATTCTGGACGCCTGCGCACAGCTTCTTGTCGGATAGGCGCACCCTTCAGGGAAGGACCGCCACTCCCTCCTTCACCGCCGCTGCGCGCAATTCCCGATCGAGCGACGCCAGCGGCAGGCGGCGGCGCAGCGCCAATTCCAGGTAGGCGGCATCGTATAGCGTCAGGCGATGGCGCTGAGCAGCGGCGAGCGTGTCCGACCAGCATTTCTGAACGGTTTCGCCGTCGGTCTCGACCTCTAAGGCCGCCAGTCGCGACAGCAAGGGTTGCACCGCCTGAAGCGCGAGGCGACCGCGCCTCTCGCTCATGAGAATCGCGTTTCCAATCTCGATGTGCCAGAGCGAAGGAACAACCGGCTGTCCCGAGGTGAGCAGTTCGACCAGGGTTTCAGCCTCGCCCTCGCCTAGGGCAACGGCCATGGTTGCCGAGGCGTCCAGCACAAAATCAACCACGGTCAGTACTTGCGGCCCGCGTCGCGCAGTTCGAGGATTTCCTCGACCGTGAAAGGCTTGGCCCCCTCGGCCAGCAATCGCTCGCGAAATTGCCGGAGGTCGCGCACGGCAGCGCCCCTGTCGGTCGCAACAGGCTTCACCGGCACCAACTTCGCCACCGGCAACCCTCTCCGAGTGATCGTGACCTCCTCGCCGCGGGCTACACGGTCGAGTAGGGCGGAGAGGTGGGTCTTGGCTTCGAAGGCGCCTACGGTGCTGTCCATGGCAGGTAAACTAGTTGGTCAACCAGTTGTCGGCAAGGGAAATGGCACAAGCACCGCATCGCGCCGCTGGTACAAAGGATGTTTCGGGCTGCCATCACTATTCACGCCGAAGCACATCGGCTGCACGCCGGTATCCAGCAGCAGCCGGGTGATGGCCGTACCCCGCGCCATCAGCGGCTTTGGCGGCTGCCCCCAGGCCACAACCACCAGCGCCGCCGTGCGCGCGTAGTGCTCGATCGTCGCGTCGTTTTCCTCACCGACCGCGTCCTCCACCTCCAGCAACCGTTTCTTGTCGGTCGCCCGATAGGCGAAGGCGTTGAGCATCACCAGCGCCGGCAGCCCCCAGCGATACCGCGCTCGCCAGACGCAGCCCGCCACGGTCGGGTCGTCCACCTCCAGATCGGCCGTTGAGGGGTTCATCCCGATCACCACGCCAAAGCCTGGCGTGCCCAGCGGGCTGCCGTCCCAGCGGCGTTCGAGCCACCAACGCCAGCGCCGGCAGGGGGAGAATGCCGCGGCGGAGACGATGCCGGCGTCGAGCTTCAGCCGCACCTTGCCGCCGGGATCATGTGAATCGGACATGAAGCTAGTATCGGCGCGGCCCGGCCTCGGCGCTACAGGCACGCCTCCCGCCCGGTGACGCAATCGGCGGACACGCTAGGTCGCTGTTCCGGTGTCCGCCACCTGTCACAAGGGGGTGACACAAGCGGTTTCCCCTGGCACAAGCCCGCCACACGCAACTACGCTGGTTCCCTGCGGGGGTGGCGGAACGGTAGACGCTCTGGCTTTAGGTGCCAGCGCCCGCAAGGGTTTGAGGGTTCAAGTCCCTTCCCCCGCACCATCGTTCCGTGGCCACTGGAATCGCCGGCAACTTATCAGATGGATTCGAGCGCTATGCAGGTCACTGAAGTCGCGAATGAGGGTCTCAAGCGGGCCTATACCATCGTGGTCCCCGCTTCGAGCATCGCGCTCCAGAAGGACAAGCGCCTGGCGGAACTCGCCAAGGACATGAAGCTCCCCGGCTTCCGCCCCGGCAAGGTGCCGCAGAAGGTCGTGCAGGCCCGCTACGGCCAAGCCGTGATGGGTGAGGTGCTCGACGCCTCCGTTCAGGAAGCCAGCACCAAGGTGGTCGCCGACAACAACCTCCGTCCCGCGCTGCAGCCCAAGATCGAGCTGGTGAGCTTCGTCGACGGTGCCGACCTGGAATTCCGCATGGACCTAGAGGTCCTGCCCGAGATCGCGATGCCCGACTTCTCCGGGATCAGCCTGACGCGGCTGAAGTCGGCCCCGGGTGAGGAGGACATCACGAAGGCGCTCGACAGCATCACCCGCCGTCAGGCGACCATGGAGGAGACGGAGTCCCGCGCGGCCGCCAAGGGCGAAGTGCTGGTCTGCGACTTCGTCGGCCGCATCGGCGGCGAGGAGTTCCAGGGCGGTGCCGCGCAGGATATGCCGATCGAGGTCTCCGGTCCCGGCTTCATCCCCGGCTTCACTGAGCAGCTCGAAGGCATGGCGCCGGGCGAGGAGCGCATCGTGAAGGTGTCGTTCCCAGCCGACTACGCCTCCGCCGATCTGGCCGGCAAGGATGCCGAGTTCACCGTCACCGCCAAGGCGCTGAAGACCTATTCCAAGCCCGCGTTGGACGATGAGCTGGCCAAGAAGATGGGCCTGGAGAGCTTCGAGAAGCTGCGCGAGGCGATCACGGAGTCGCTGCAGCGCGAATATGACGGCCTCAGCCGCATGGCGATCAAGCGCAAGCTGCTGGACGCCCTGGCCGAGCGCGCCAGCTTCGCCGTGCCCGAGGGCATGGTGGATAACGAGTTCGCCCAGATCTGGCAGCGCGTCGAGGCCGATATGAAGGCCGGCAAGCTGGACGGCGACGATACCGGCAAGGACGAGGACACGCTGAAGGCCGAATACCGCGCCATCGCCGAGCGCCGCATCCGTCTGGGCCTGCTGCTGTCGGAGATCGGCCGCACCAACAATATCCAGGTCTCGCGCGAGGAACTCGGCAACGCCATGCGCGCCGAGGTGCAGCGTTATCCCGGCCAGGAGAAGCAGGTGTTCGACTTCTTCCAGAAGAATCCCGAGGCGCTGGAGAACCTGCGCAGCCCGATCTTCGAGGAGAAGGTGGTCGACTTCATGCTGGAGCTCGCCAAGGTCGAGGACCAGGACGTGACGGCGGAAGCATTGGCCGAGGCCGCCCAGCAGTCGTGAGGGCAGGGGGCTTCCTACCTTGCCTTGAGGCCCCCCCCTTTCCCTGGGCGCATCTCTGCCCACATGCTGCAATCTGAAGAAAAGGCCAGGGCACGATTCGCCGGGCCTTAACCAGGCCGTGCCCATCCTGGGGCGGACCTCAGATTATGGGATACCAAGACGTGCGGGATCGCGATCCAGTCGAAATCTACAACAATTCGCTCGTGCCGATGGTGGTGGAGCAATCCGCCCGCGGCGAACGCGCCTACGACATCTACTCCCGCCTGCTCAAGGAGCGGATCATCTTCCTCACCGGCCAGGTCTACGACCAGGTCTCCAGCCTGATCTGCGCCCAGCTGCTGTTCCTGGAGAGCGAGAATCCGAACAAGGATATTTCCTTCTACATCAACAGCCCCGGCGGCGTGGTCAGCGCCGGCCTCGCGATCTACGACACGATGCAGTACATCCGCAGCCCCGTGAGCACCGTCTGCGTGGGCATGGCGGCCTCGATGGGCTCGCTGCTGCTGACCGCGGGTGCCAAGGGCAAGCGTTTCGCCCTGCCGAATGCGCGGGTCATGGTGCATCAGCCTTCCGGCGGCGCGCAGGGCCAGGCCACGGATATCGAGATCCAGGCCAAGGAGATCCTTGAGCTCCGCAAGCGGCTTAACCAGATCTATGTGAACCACACCGGCCAGACGGTTGCGGCCATCGAAGCCAAGCTGGAACGCGACAGCTACATGTCGGCGGAAGAAGCGCGGGACTGGGGGCTCATCGATCAGGTTGTCGACAAGCGCCCGGCCTCGCCCGACGCTCCGAAAACCTGACGCGCCGAAACTTGACGCGCCGAAACTTGACGCGTTGACAGTGTCTTAGGATTTGGGGGGGCATGGTCGAGCCGATGAGGCAGGCCGTGCTTCCCCCAGGCCCTCCCGGGGGTTTATGATTTTGAAACGCACCTGCAGGATGGACAGCCGGTTCCACCCAGGGCGCGAGGAGTGGGCATGAGCAAGTCTGGCGATAGCAAGAATACCCTCTATTGCTCCTTCTGTGGGAAGTCGCAGCACGAGGTGCGGAAGCTCATCGCGGGTCCGACCGTCTTCATTTGCGACGAGTGCGTCGAGCTCTGCATGGATATCATCCGTGAGGAGCACAAGACGCATCTGGTCAAGACGCGCGATGGCGTCCCGACTCCCAAGGAGATCTGCAAGGTCCTCGACGATTATGTGATCGGCCAGGAACACGCGAAGAAGGTGCTCTCCGTTGCGGTGCACAACCATTACAAGCGGTTGGCCGCCGGTGCGAAGAACAACGACGTAGAGATCGCGAAGAGCAACATCATGCTCATCGGGCCCACCGGCTCGGGCAAGACGCTGCTGGCGCAGACCCTGGCGCGCATCCTCGACGTGCCCTTCACCATGGCCGATGCCACGACGCTGACCGAAGCCGGCTATGTCGGTGAGGATGTGGAGAACATCATCCTCAAGCTGCTGCAGGCCGCGGATTACAACGTGGAGCGGGCGCAGCGCGGCATCGTCTACATCGACGAAGTCGACAAGATCAGCCGCAAGTCGGACAATCCCTCGATCACGCGCGACGTGTCGGGCGAGGGCGTCCAGCAGGCGCTGCTCAAGATCATGGAGGGCACCGTGGCCTCCGTGCCGCCGCAGGGCGGGCGCAAGCATCCGCAGCAGGAGTTCCTGCAGGTGGATACGACGAACATCCTCTTCATCTGTGGCGGCGCCTTCGTCGGCCTCGACCAGATCGTCCAGCGCCGCACGGGTCAGTCGACCCTGGGCTTCGGTGCGGACGTGAAGAGCAAGAAGGACTACAAGCTCGGCGAGCTCCTCGCTCGCGTCGAGCCGGAGGACCTCCTCAAGTTCGGTCTCATCCCCGAGTTCATCGGCCGTCT
>JAQGHY010000111.1 GCA_028291455.1 Rubritepida sp.
TCGTCCGCGAGGCCGGCACCGCCGCCTACCGCCCCTCGCTGGCTGAACCGCGCCTCAGCGCCGCCTGATCAGGCGACGTTCTGGGCCGGAACCGGGGTGGAAAAATGCACCCCGCCCGCCCGAAGCCGGGCCTGAAGCTCGCCGATCGGGACAGCGCGCGGCGCCACCTTCCCGGCCACAGCCAGCGCGGCTGCCACGCCGGCAGCCTGGCCGGTGAGCCAGCACTGCGGAATCTCCCGCAGGAAGGAATGGCTGTTGGGATCGCAGCTCAGATGCCGGCCCGGGGCCAGCAGGCCATCCAGGGTTTCCGGCACCAGCGATCCATACGGCACCGACACGTTCGGGATTTTCGGCGAGAGGCTGGGCGAGACGCCGATCTCGTCCACCGTCACCCTCCCATCCCAATCCACGCGCCTGACGCTCGCCACACCGCGCAGCCGGCGCGCATGGCGGATGCCGATCTGCGGCGCGGAAAGCATGAGATAGGCGTTCTCGAAACCCGGCGCCTGCTCCCGGTAGAGCGAGAGGTGCTGCGCCATCAGCCGGTGGCTCTGGATTTCGACGCTGCTCAGGTCGTCCACGTTGACGGCGGAATAGCCGGAGAGGCGAGGGCCCATGAACAGCGCCACGTCGTCCCGCCAGGAGGCGAAAGCGCGCTCGAACAGCCGGAAGCGGTCTCGGCCGCGCTGGAGGAAGTCGCCGAAACCCGCAGGGTACTCGGCCCGCCAGCGCTGGTAGCGCGGCATGTTCACGCCGCCGAAGAGCCAGCTCGTATTCATGCAGTGGTGGATGTCGTTCTCGTCGATATCGGCGTCGTAGGCGGCGCCGGCGCGGGCGAAGAGGTCGCCGTCACCGGTCGCATCCACCACGCAGCCGGCCAGGATCGCACGGCGGCCCTGTTTGGATTCGAAGAAGCAGCCGCGGACGGCGCAGTCCTCGACGATGGGCTCGGCGCCCCAGGCGTGGAACAGGATCTCGGCGCCGGCCTCCAGCACCATTTCCATCGCCGTGAGCTTCATCACCTCGGGGTCGCAAGTGGGCGAATGGGTCACGGTGCCGTGGAAGGCGGCTGTGCGGGCCTGCCACCAGGCGGCCGTCGCGGCGTCACGGTTGCCCCAGGCGGCGGGGGGCGGCCCGGCCTTTGCCTCGCGCGGCAGGCGGTCCAGGAATTCCTCGGCGAAACCGCGGATGACGGGGCGGCCGGACCAGTCCGTCATCCGGTCGATCCAGATCACCAGGCCCCCGGTGGAGAGCCCTCCAAGATGGTTGTACCGCTCCAGCAGGATGGTCCGCGCGCCCAGCCGCCCCGCGGCCACGGCGGCGGCGACGCCCGAGGGTCCGCCGCCGACCACCAGCACGTCGCAGCGCGCATGCAGCGGAATGTCCCGCGCGGCCTCGGCCACCGTCTCGCCGGTGGGCGGGCGGCGGTGGCGCGCGGGGTCTCCGGCGAAGGTCTCGCTACGGAAGAAGATGCGGCCGCCATCGGCCTCGGCGTTGGTACCCATGGGGAGGCACGATAAGCCATCTTGCCGGCCAGGGAAGGCTTTGGCACAGAGGGACGATGCTGCGCCTCATGCCCCTGCTTCTGCTGCTCGCCGCTTGCGCGGTGCAGCCGCCCGTCGCGCAGATCGCGCCGCCGCTGAGCTATCCGCCGGCCGCGCGCGAACGCATGATCCGGCTGGCGCTGGGGGAATGGCAGGACTGGGGCTGTGCCCAGACCGGCCTGCCCGGCCAGCCCGTCGCCGCTTGCGAGAGCCCGAACACTCCCCGCCCAGAGAGCGACCCGCAGAACTTCCCCCGCGTGCTGGCCTATTGGCGCGCGGTGCCGAATGCCGAAGGGGCAATTCCCACCAATCGCGGGCGCTACGATGCGGCGCTGCGCGGGCAGGCCACGAGCCCCGCGCTTTGGGCCGAGCCCTATTGGTCGGCGGCCTTCATCTCCTGGGTGATCGGCGCCGCGGGCGTGGACACGCCGGAATTCGCGCCCGACGCCTCGCATTCCCGCTACCTCGACCACCTGGACGTGCTGGCCGCCGCCTGGCCCGCGCTCGCCCCCTTCATGCCGCGAGAACCCGCCCTCTACGCCCCCCGGCCGGGCGATCTCGTCTGCCACGACCGCTCGCGCCGCCCGCTGCTCGCCTGGGCCGATCGCGCGGCCGAGCGCGGGCAGTTCCGCCCGATGCATTGCGACATCGTGGTCGCCGCTGGCCCTGGCGTGGTCGAGGCGGTGGGCGGCAATGTGACCGACAGCGTAACGCTCTCGCGTCTGGAGACCGATGGGGAGGGCAGGCTGCTGCCCAAGCAGCCCCCAGCGCTCGTCATCATGGAGAATCGGCTCGGGCGGCTACCGCCCTGGCCTTGAGGAGTCTTGTGCATGACTGACCTTTTCAGCCCGTTGAAACTGCGCGGCGTGACCTTCCGCAACCGCATCGGCGTTTCGCCCATGTGCCAGTACTGCTGCGCCGATGATGGCATGCCGACCGACTGGCATCTGGCGCACCTCGTCTCCCGCGCCGTCGCCGGTCCAGCCATGGTGATGACCGAGGCGGCGGCCGTGGTGCCGGAGGGCCGCATCACCCCGCGCGACCTCGGTATCTGGAGCGACGCGCATACTGCCCCGCATGCCCGCCTCGTCGCCGCGCTCGCCGCGATGGGGACAGTGCCGGCCATCCAGCTCGCCCATGCCGGCCGGAAGGCCAGCCGCAACTCGCCCTGGGTGCATGGTCCCGCCTCGCCCGGCTGGGAGACAGTCGCGCCGAGCGCTGCCGCCTTCGAGGGCTTCGACACGCCTCGCGCCATGAGCGAGGCCGAGATCCTCGCGACCATCGCGGCCTTCGTCGCCGCGGCGAAGCGCTCGGTGACGGCCGGCTACAAGCTCATCGAGCTGCATGCCGCACACGGCTACCTGATGCACCAGTTCCTCTCGCCGATCTCCAACCAGCGCAACGACGGCTGGGGCGGCGATTTCGACGGGCGCACGCGCCTGTTGCGCGAGGTTGCCGCCGCCGTCCGTGCCGCCATTCCGGACGAGATGGTGCTCTGCGCCCGCATCTCGCACACGGATTGGGTCGAGGGCGGCTGGGACACGGCGGAGAGCGTGATGCTCTGCGCCCGGCTCAAGGAGCTCGGCGTGGATATCGTGGATGTGAGCTCCGGCGGTCTCGATGCCGGGCAGAAGATCCCGCTCGGCCCGGGCTATCAGGTTCCCGGCGCCGAGGCGGTGAAGCAGGGCACCGGCATTCCCGTCATGGCCGTCGGCCTCATCACCGAGCCGGCGCAGGCACAGGCGATCCTCGATGCCGGGCAGGCGGATTTCATCCTGCTGGCGCGGGCCTTCCTGCGCGACCCCTACTGGACGCTCAACGCCGCCGTGGCACTCGGGCGCACAGACGCACTGGCGATCCCGCCGCAGTATGACCGCAGCTGGAGCACGGGCGTGAAGCTCGCGATCGATAAGCACATTGGGGAGCCGATGCGGGCTCTCTAGCGGCAGGTTATGCGAAACAGGCTTTTTGGATCGGCGGGCGCTTGGAGGTCTCTTATAAAGCGCCGTTAAGGGACCCGCGGCCTATCGGGTGTCGCCGGAGGCCGCTCCATCGGCGGCTTCGTTCTCCGCCAGGTTCCTCGCAAAGGAGATAAGTGCCTTACGCCGTCGAGGATCCGTAATTAGCGAGAAGACCTCCACCAGACTCACCAAGTCATTAGCGTCGACTGCAAGCGGCGGCGGCGGTGGCGGGGGAGGTGCGGCGAGTTCGCTGATGCCGTCCACCAGGACCTCGGGGCGAACTCCGAGGGCGGCAGCGATTTTCATCAGCCTGCTTGCCGCAATGCGCGTAGCGCCTGTCTCGTAGCGGTGGAATTGGGCGCCTGTGACGCCCACCAAGTCTGCCAAATGCTTCTGGGTATGCCCGGCCGTGAGGCGAACCTTCTTAATTTTTTGGCCTACCTTCACATCGGCCGACGTTGCGGATCGCGTGTTGGAGCCATCTTCGGCTTGAACAGAAGTAGAGAATTTTCTCGGTTGAGTAAAATTAGCTTGCTGAGTGCGCAATTTATATGGCGTATCGCTTAGCATATCACGGCTCCTACCAGCAAAACTAATAATAAGCAGAGCTGATCAAAGGTGCCCTGCCGCACCCATATTTGGGCGGTCTATCACCACTACAACTGCCTCATAAAGTGAAAGATGCGTCTTATCGATGAAATTCTGCATCAATCTACCAATTGATCTTGTCAAAACTGGATTCGGCCGGGATCGCGGCGCCTTTGCGGCGGCAATAAGACTTCTCTGCTATCTATAGTTGTAGCGATCTGGTGGTTTATGCTGGGGAATCAGGGCTGTCGTGACACGGGTGGAACAAACTGCCTTGGCTCCACACGCATAGGTCTCCCTGGGCGGTTTAATGCGCGCGTCTGTGCAGAAGGCGCGCGTTCCCCCTCCTCGGATGATGCGGCCTGCATCGATACTGGGAACATCGTCAGCGACGCTCCCAGAGGTGGCTGCAGCCCCGTGCCCTCTGGCTGGCTTGGTCTTGGCGCCCCGACCGGAGTGACGTTGTCGGCAAGCCGGTCTTCTCCGCGATCCGCGTAAACCGCGACATGTTCGACATCACGCTCGGTGCGGTGCTCGCCCGTGGGCGGCAATGGCATCCAGATGCGGTCCAGGAACGATATCCAGGCCGTCCTGCCATGGAGCGAAAATATCATAAGCTGGGCGGGAGAAATCTGCTCCGGTTTTTTACATTCCCTGAACTGCATCTACGTCCGCCAGGATAACCTACTGAAAGTACGAGAAGTCGATCAATGGCATGCGCCTTGCTTTAGCCACACTAGCCCGTAGAGGAGATACGGATATGGCTAAATTGGGTGAATGAACCGGGTGCATTGCCTTACGAAGAAGGACATGATGCTTACCGCCCCGGTAAAGATCACCTCACCGGTTCGTGCAACGAGGGTAGCTCTGGACGTATCAGGTGGATTTCCGGCCAGAATGCTGCCGCAGCATGGTCGCGCAAGTAATCGCCCCCTCAGCTGGTGTGACCATCCCCCGCATTATAGCCTTTGAGCCGGACAGGCGCGTGGAAGTTCGGATCTGCGCGTTTGCCGCTCCTGCACATCATTGCTGACGCGCAATCCGCTACCGAGTATTCTTGGCCGTCTCGGTGGTCCGTGGGCGTCGGGCAGTCCTCGGCGCGAGCGGGACTCTGGCGCGGGCAAGAATCTGCAAAGACCCGGAGCTTGCGCCCGGACACATACTCCGAAAGAATTTACATGTCTCAGAATAGTTTGGCGTTGATCGCGATGACGTGCACTGTTGTTGATGCAGGTATGAAGTGCGGCAGGTTTGGAATTGCTGGCCTAACCGCTCTCAGGCGGTGGTTTAAACAGTATAATGAGGGCCCCATGACGCGTCTATCCACTCCGGCCCTGACCTCTGGCCACGCAAGCGCTCCCAGGCGGGATTTTGCTGGCCGTTCCCTGTCGCTCGACTTCGGGAGTTCGCCGAGCGGGGCGGGCAAGCGATAATGGCCGTCCAATTCCCCGTCATATTAGAAATGATCAGCCACCTCCGAAAACTGGATGGCATACGCGCCTCCGGCACCGCTGACAGGTCCGAGTTGTTCGAGTTGTGGGACAAGCTCGATGTGGAAAAGCAGGCCCTTCTGCTGGAGATGGCGCGGCTGATGTCGGAAGCGGGTGAGCTACCCGGCAGGTCGGGAACGGCCTGACCTGATCGGCCTGGCCGGGATCAGCTCGAACGAAGGCCGTACTCCCTACCTGATGAGAGTGATCTCCACCCTCGCCCCCTTCGGCAAACTCGAAGCGCGTCTTCATCTTCGTTAAATAACGCGCGCGATGATGGACGCAGGCCTAGCGGTCCGATCGCGTGCACCGCAGCCGCATAGGTCCAGCGGCTCGCGTCGGGCGCCGCCCTGACGCAACAACTCAGACTCGACAGGTGCCGCACTCAGGCCGCTTGCCTCGCACGCTGAAGCGAACAGCATGGCCGCAACGGCCGGCCTTTGTAACGCGGATCACCGAATGGCGGCCGCCGATGGGTGTCGGGAAAGCTTACACCAGTGCCCTCGATCGCGGCCATAACAATTTAACCCATTGAAATAGCTAGCTCCAATCGGTTGGCACGCTCCTTGCTATACATGCCATGTCACCTAACCGACGACCCAGATAAGGAGCGACCACCATGAAAAAACTGCTGCTAGCAACCACCGCTTGCTTCCTGTCGATGGCGACCGCTCAGGCGGATCCCATTCTGAGCGCCGGCTCGATCGCGATCGACGGCTTCACCTTCAGCAACTTCACCTGCGTCTCGGGTGGCAGTGTCGGCACGAGCGTCGGCGGCTGCGGCTCCGTTAACGTCGCGGGCAGTGCATCGGGCCTCTCCTTCTCGACCCTGCTGCAGACCGCTGCCGGCGGCGCCATCACGCCCATTTCCGGGCTGGATGTCGTTATCGGCTACCAAGTGGTGTCGACGAGCCTGATCTCGGCGATCGGCCTCAACTTCAACGGCGCCGTGAGCGGCTCAACCGGCGAGGCCCAGGTGGTCGAGCAGGTCTTCTCCGATGCCGCTCGCTCGAACCTCATTGGCCAGGGCTTGGTCAGCGTGGCCTCCGGCGTCTTCGCCACCACGATCAGCCTCCTGCCCTCCGTGTTCACCGCCTACATCACCAAGGACATCCAGCTTTCGTCCTTCTCGACGGGCCCGCTGACCATTTCCTCGATCAGCACGATCAACCAGCCCTACACGCTCGTTCCGGAGCCGGCATCGCTGGCTCTGTTCGGCGCCGGGTTGCTCGGGTTGGCCGCGGTTCGCCGCCGGCGCAACCAAGCCTGAGTCCAAGCTGGCGGCTTCGGCTGCCAGCATGAGGAACGCGCGTCCGGCTCACGCCGGGCGCGCGTTTTTCTTTGTCAGGCTAAGGGCGAGCTCCAGTTCGAACCGCCGGACCGCGATCTGCTGAGGCGAGACCCCGCCCGATCCAAGCGCGGTACCGCGGCTTCGACACAGCCGCGCCTCGGCCGGCCAAGCCGTGCGCGCCGAACGCTTCGGAGCGCAGGTGCCGTTCAGCCCTTCCGGACGTTGTAGAAGGTCGCGAACCCCGGAAGGATCCCGCTGACGTTCTTCTGGAACGCGAAAGGCTGGAAGAACTGCCCGAGCGGCACGTAGGGCACGTCGATCTGCGCCTGCGCCTGCAGCCGCGCACAGGCCGCCTTCTGCGCCGCCATGTCGGGAGCATTGAGCCATTCTGTCCGGAAGCGCTCCAGCTCCGTGCTTTCCGGCCAGCCCGGCGTGCCTGATGCGCCGATCCCGCGGACCGAATGATTCACCGCGGGGTTGAAGGTGTCGGCGCCGGCGATGAAGGTGAAGAACAGGCTCCATCCGCCGGCGGCGACCGGCTCCTTGCGGAGGCGGCGCTGCTGCACGGTGCCCCAGTCGATCGCCTGGAAATCGACGTTCATGCCGAGGTTGCGCAGCAGCGCGCCGCCGACCTGCGCCATGGCGTTGATGCTCGGATAATCGGTTGCCGCCAGCAGTGTCACAGGCTCGCCGGCATAACCCGCCGCGCGCAGCTCCCGGCGGGACTTCTCGATGTCGTGCTCCTCGACGAGAGGCGACAGCCCCTCCGCGAGCGGCGTCCCCGGGCAGAAGAAGCCGACGCCGTCGGCCCAGGCGCCGGGCGTACTGCCGGCCACGGCGGACATGAAGTCGGCCTGGTGCGTTGCCCGCAGCACGATCCGCCGGATTTCCGGATTGTCGAACGGCTTGGTCAGGTGGTTGAAGCGCATATTGCCGATATTGCCGGAGAGGTCCTTCAGCTCGACGGCGATGTTGCGGCCTCGGCGCAGCACGGGCAGCAGGTCGAGGCTGGGGCTTTCCAGCCAATCCATCTCGCCCGACTGCAAGGCCGAGGCGGCGGTCGCGACATCGGGCAGGATATGCCACTCGACGCGGTCCATATGCACGATCTTCGGCCCCGCCGTACGGCTCGGCGTGCCGTTGGGACGGGGCACATAGCCGGCGAATTTTTCGTAGACGAAGCGGGCGCCCTGCACCCGCTCGTTGGCGACGAAGCGGAAGGGGCCGCTGCCGACCATCTCGGTGATCGGCAGGTTGGGATCGATGTTCACGATCCGCTCCGGCATGATGCAGGGCATGTAGCCCGGCAGCTTCGCCAGCGCCTCCGGCAGCAGGGCGAAGGGGTGCTTCAGGCGGAATTGCACGACGCGGTCGGAGGGCGCGCTCAGCTCGTCGGTCGCGTCGAAGAGGATCTGGCCGAAGCCGTCGCGCCCGCCCCAGCGGCGCAGGCTCGCCACGACGTCACGCGCGAGGACCGGCGTGCCGTCATGGAACATCAGCCCCTCGCGCAGGGTAAGCCGCCACAGCTTGCCGTCCTGTTCGACCGTGTGGCCTTCCACCATCTGCGGCTGCACGTTGTAGCCTTCGTCCAGCCCATAGAGCGTGTCGAAGACCAGGTACCCGTGGTTGCGGGTGACATAGGCGGTGGTGCGCATCGGATCGACGATGGCGAGATCGGCCTGAGGGACGAACTTCAGCACGCGCGAGCCGGCCGGCTGCGCCAGGGCCGGGCGCGCGAGGGACGCGGCACCCAGCATCGATCCCGCGAGCAGTGTTCTACGCTTCATGACGGTCAACTCCATGACGACAATGTTCGGCCGGCGAGGTCTTCGCCATCCGTTCGCAAGCCTTGGATATTTCCCCCGTCGCCGGCATCTTTGCTCGGCTTGAACGCGTCAGCCCCTGAGGTCGGGTCTCCGGTCGATCCAGGGCCGCGCCTTCTCGTAGAGAGCGGCGGCCTGCAGCACGCCGAGGTCGTCGAAGCGCCGGCCGACGAATTGCAGCCCCACCGGCAGGCCTGCCGGCGTAAAGCCACAGGGCACGCTCGCCGCCGGATTGCCGGCATGGTTGAACGGGTAGGAGAACTCCGCCCAGGAGAGCCAGTCCCAAGGATGCTGGTCCCAATGCTCCGGCTGGAGGCGCGGCAAGGGGAAGGCCGCGACCGAGACCGTGGGCGTGAGCAGCAGGTCGTAATCCTCGAAGAAGCGATGGATCTCGGTGATGTAGCGGTACTTTCGCGCCCGCATCGTCTGGTATTCGGTGAGCGAGACCTTCTTGCCATCGCGGATGCAGGCGACCAGGCCCTGGTCCATCCGGCCTTCCCATTCGTCCAGCATGGGCACCAGGCGGGAGAGGTTGGCCGACCAGAAAAAGCGGCCGAGCTCGGGGCCGAGCTTTCCCCAGGGCGGCGTCACCTCGATGAGCTCCGCCTCCGCGGCGGCGGCGAAATCCTCCGCCGCCTTGCGCACCAGCGACGCGACTTCGGGATCGACGCGGGCATGGCCGAGATCGGGGCTGAAGGCGATGCGGCGGCCGCGCACCGGCTCGTGCAGGCGGCCCAGGTAATCGGCCGGCGGCGCCTCGAGCGAGGTGTGGTCCCAGGGGTGCTGGCCGGCCGTCACGCCGATCATCAGCGCGGCATCGGCGACGGTGCGCGTCAGCGGGCCGACATGCGAGGTCAGGTCGCCGAGGCTGACGGGGTAGTAGGGAATCCGCCCGAAGCTCGGCTTCACGCCAAAGACGCCGCAGAAATGCGCGGGCATCCGCACCGATCCCGCGCCGTCGCTGCCTTCGTGGATCGGGCCGAAGCCCGCGGCGCAGGCGGCGCCGGCTCCGGCCGAGGAGGCACCGGCATTCATGCCGTGCTTCCACGGATTGTGCGTGTCGCCGCTGAGCGGGCTGTGGCTCACGCCCGTCCAGCCGAATTCCGGCGTAGTCGTCTTGCCGATGACGATGGCGCCCGCATCCACCAGCCGCGTCACCACCGGCGCCGTCTCGGTGGAGGGCGTAGTCGGCGTGCTCAGCGAGCCGCTGCGCATCGGCAGCCCCTTCATCGCCACCACATCCTTGATGGTGACGGGAACGCCGTGCAGCGGCCCGGTCGCCTCACCGGACATGACGGCCTTCTCGGCCGCGCGCGCCGCTGCCCGCGCTTCGTCGGCGAGGATCATCACGAAGGCGTTGATGCGCGGCTCATGCGCCTCGACCTGCGCGAGCACGGCGTCGACGATCTCCACGGGGGAGACCGCCTTGCGCCGCACCAGCGCCGCCATCTCCGTGGCGGGCAACCAGTTCAGTTCACTGGCACTCATCAGAGAAGCTTCGCCGCATCCTGGAAGGCCGTGATCGTGTCCTTCACGTCGCGCTCGTCGTGGGCGAGCGAGATGTACATCTTGTTGTCGCTCTTGAAGACGCCGCGCTGGCGGACGAGCTGGTTGAACCGGCGGCTCTTCACCTTGTCCACGTCGAGCGTGCCGCGATGCTCGGTGATGGAGGTGCGCGTGGTGAAGAAGGCGTCGAACATCACGGGCACGCCGAGCATGAGGATCTGGTGGCCGGCATCCTTCAGCGCGGCCTCCATGCCGGTCCACAGGGCGCGGCCGGTCGCGAAAACCTGCTCGTAGCTGCCGGGGCGCTTCAGCACCTTCAGCGTCGCGAGCCCCGCGACGGCCGCGATGGGATTGCCCGAGAGCGTGCCGATCTGCGGCGTGAACCCCGCGGCGCCGACCTTCGCCTGGTCGAAATGCGCCATGATCTCGGCCTTGCCCGCGACGGCGGAGAGCGGATAACCGCCGCCGACGATCTTGCCCATGGTGCAGATGTCCGGCGTCACGCCGAAGTATTCCTGCCCGCCGCCATAGGCGAGGCGGAAGCCGGTGACGACCTCATCGAAGATCAAGGGGATGCCGTATTCGGCGGTGATGGCGCGCAGCCCCTCGAGGAAGCCGGGCATCGGCGGAATCAGCCGCTGCATGGGCTCGACGATGACGCCCGCCAGCTCGTCCTTATGCGCGTGGATCAGCTCCTCCGCGGCGGCGAGGTCGTTGTAGGTCGAGATCAGCATCTCGCCCTTCACGCTCTCGGGAATGCCGGCGGAATCGAAGGCGGCGTCGGGCGAGTTGCCCGGCCGGGGAGCCCACATGCTGAGCAGGCTATAGTCGCTCATGCCGTGGTAGCCGCCCTCGAATTTGAGGATCTTGCTGCGCTTGCGATAGGCCCGCGCGAGCCGCATCGCATAGGCGTCGGCCTCGGTCCCGGTGCAGGCGAAGCGCACCTGCTCGGCGCCGGGCATCGCCTCGACGATTTCCGCCGCGAGTGCGATGCCGTGCTCGTTGTTGGCGAAGAAGGTCGAGCCGCGGCCGACCTGCTCGACCACGGCGGCATTCACCTCGGGGTGCGCGTGGCCGATGAACATCGGGCCCGAGCCGAGCAGGAAATCCACATATTCATTGCCGCTGACGTCCCAGACCCGGCCGCCCTTGCCCTCGCGCAGCACGGTTTCCGTCGCGATATTGCCGAAGCCGCCGGCGGGCATGACCCGCTTCGCGGTCTCGACCATCGCCTGCTCTTCCGAGCTCGCCACCATCATGTCCATCTCTAGCGTCTCCGTTCAGTTGTTGAAGATTGGCGCGCTGTCGCGCAGGCTCGACATCCGCTCGCGCAGCGCGGCGTGCAGGCGGCCGACCATCGGCCCCACCTCGCCGCTACCCACGCTACGGCCGCCGACATCCACGATGGGCACCAGTTCGGCCATCGAGGCGCTTTCGAAGACCTCGTCGGCGGTGACGAGGTCGTAGACGGTCATGGGCCGCTCGCGGGTGGGAATGCCCATTTCGCCGCAGAGCTCGATCACCGTGGCCCGCGTGATGCCTTCGAGGATATTGCCGGTGGGCGGCGTCTCCACCGTTCCATCGCGCACCGAAAAGACGTTGCTGCCGTAACCCTCGGCCACATAGCCCTGCATGTCGAGCATGATGGCCGTATCGCAACCCGCGTGGCGGGCTTCGAGGAAGGCCATGATGTTGTTGATGTAGTTGCAGGTCTTCGCGCGGGCATCGAGGCAATCCGGCGGGATGCGCCGGTGCGAGGAGACATGCGCGCGCTCGCCCTTAGCGAAGAGATGGCTGCGGTCCTCGACCTTCTCGTGCTGGGCCACGATGACGATATTGCCCGGCCCGAGCTTCTCCGTATGCCGCACGCCGATCGCGCCCACACCGCGCGAGACGATCGGGCGGAGGTAGCCGTCGCGCAGGCCGTTGCGCCGGGCCGTCTCCAGCACCGCATCGATCATCGCGGTCTTGCCGATGGGGATTTCGAAGCCGAGGTAATGCGCGGAGCGGTAGAGGCGGTCGATATGCTCCTTCAGTTTGAAGACGCCGCCATTGACGGCCTGCAGCCCCTCGAACACGCCGTCGCCATAGACGAAGCTGCGGTCGAAGACCGAGACTTTCGCCTCGTTGTGCGGGCAGAATTCGCCGTTGATATAAACCCAGTCGCCGATCACTTTGACTTATCTCCTTCTCTCGCGCCGGATCAGGTCGTCAGCGCGTAACGCGGCTCGATCCGGCGGACGAGCCAGGACAGGGCGTAGCAACCGACGAAGTAGCCGGCGGCCATGGTGAGGTAGAGCGCGGCGGGCGCGAAATCGCGGTTGTTCACGATGATGATGGCACGGAAGAAATCGATGATGCCGACGACGTAGACCAGCGAGGTCGTCTTCAGCATCATGATGAAGTGCGAGATCAACGCGGGCAGCATGTTGCGCCCGGCCTGCGGCAGGATGATGCGCGTCATGTTCTGCAAGGCCGACAGTCCCGTCACGTAGCCGCTCTCCCACTGGGTCTTCGGGACGGAAAGAATGCCGGCCCGCACCACCTCCGCGAGATAGGCGGCCGCGATCATCGAGAGCGAAATCACCGCGGCCCACCAGCCCGGCACCGACGAGCCGGTGATCGCCGGCCAGGTGTAGAAGACCCAGAAGATCACCATGAGCTGCGGAATGGCCCGCAGAACCTCGATATAGCCGATCGCCAGGTGGCGCAGCCCGGGCGGTGCGAAGAGCCGCAGGATCGCCAGCACCACGCCTCCCGCCAGGCCGATGGACACGGAAATGACGGTGAGCAGGAGCGTCGCGCCGATGCCGCGCAGCAGGAATGGCCCCGAGCGCCAGACGACGTCCCATCCCGCGTCGCGCACCGACCAGATGCCGGCGGCCATCAAGACCGCCATCGACAGGCGCCAGATCAGAAGCTTTTGGGCTTCGCTCATCTCAACGCAACCTCAGCCGGCGTTCGAGCAGGCCCATGCCGCCCGCGATGGCGAGCGCCATCGCGAGGTACATCAGCGTGACGGTGGACGCCGCTTCGAAGCCCCGGAAGGTCTCGCTCTCGATGGCCTGGGTCTGGAAGGTCAGCTCCTCCACGCCGATCAGCATGGCGGTGGAGGTGTTCTTCACGACCTCGATGAACTGGGAGGTCATGGGCGGTGCGACGATGCGCAGCGCCTGCGGCAGCAGGATGTGACGGTAGATCTGCCACTGGCCATGTCCGCAGGCATAGGCGGCCTCCGACTGCTCACGCGGCACGGCGCGTAGCCCGGCCGCCACGAGATCCGCGATATAGGCACTCTGATGCGTGACGAGCGCGATCACCGCCGCAGGCATCGCCTCCAACCCCACGACGAAATAGAGGAAGAAGAGCTTCACCACGACCGGCAGGTTTCGCAGCACCTCGACATAGGTCGCGACGAACTTACGCAGGAAGAAGTTCGGCAAGGCGCCGAGGCAGCCCATCACGACGCCGACCACGAGGCTGCCGACGATCGACAGCACCGAAAGCTGCAGCGTGAAGATGAGGCCGTTCCACAGGACCTCGCGGTAGCGCCAGATTACCTCCCAGTGCATGCGGCCTCCCGGTCATGGCGGCGCATCAGGCCCCGATGCCCGGCTGGAGGCGATATTCGGACCACATCTTGAAGGCGGGCGGCGCGCCGAAGTGCCGCGCGAACATCGTCTGGTACTCACCGCGATGCCACATCTCCTGCATCGTGATGTCGAGGAAATTGCGCCACTTGGAATCGTTCTCGCGGAGGCCGATCGCCCAGGGGTCGTTGTAGAAGGGTGTGCCGACCTCCAGCAGTTGTGGGCGCAGCGCGACATAGGATTGCGCGGAGAAGGTGTTGGTCGCCACCGCATCGGCACGGCCGCTCAGCAGTGCGGTGATGGCGTCCGGATATTCCTGGAAGAAGACGAACTGCGCGGTCGGCACCTCCGACTTCACGTAATCGACGAGCAGGCTGCCCTGCGTCGTGGCGATGCGCCGCGGCGGCCCGTAATCGGCCACATTGCCGCTCGTGCCTCGCTTCACGATGAGCACGCAGCTGTCCCAGACATAAGGGGTCGTGAAGTCGACCACATCCTCACGCTGCACGGTCGGCGTGGTCGGCCCGATATCGGCATCGATGCCGTTGTTCTGGAGCAGGGCGAAGCGGTTCCGGGACGTGACCTGCACGTATTCGACGCGCACGCCAAGCTTGTCGGCAAAGGCCTTCGCGAGGTCGGGCCCAAAGCCGGTCGGCCGGCCACTGGTGTCGAGCGAGCCGACGGGCGGAAAGTCGTAGCGCACGCCGGCGAGGAAGGTGCCGCGCGCCTTGATCCGGTCGATCGTGCCCTGCGGCGCCGTCTGCGCCTGTGCCGCGGAAACGGCGAGAAAGGGAGCGGAGAGCATGACCGAAAGCCGGCTCAGGCCACGGCGGGTCGATGAGGTCATGATCGGTTGTCCTATGAGGGTCAGTGGTGAAGGATCTTGTCGAGGAATCGCTGCGCGCGATCGGTCGCCGGCGCGCTGAAGAAGGCGCTGGTTTCGCTGTCCTCCACGACCTCGCCCTCATCCATGAAGATGATCCGCCGGGCGACCTCGCGGGCGAAGCCCATCTCGTGGGTGACGATGACCATGGTCATGCCGCTGGCGGCGAGATCGCGCATGACGTCCAACACCTCGTGGATCATTTCCGGATCCAGGGCGGATGTCGGCTCGTCGAAGAGCATGATCTTCGGGTCCATCACCAGCGCGCGCGCGATCGCGACACGCTGCTGCTGGCCGCCGGACAGTTCCGCCGGATAGGCGTCCACCTTGTCGGCGAGGCCCACGCGCGTGAGCATCCGGATCGCGCGCTCCTTGGCCGCGGCGGCCGTGGTGCCGCGCACCAGCCGCGGCGCCAGCGTGACGTTCTGCAGCACCGACATATGCGGGTAGAGGCTGAAGCGCTGGAAGACCATGCCGATCTCCGCGCGGAACCCTGAGGAGCGCAGCGTGCGGTCGGTGAGCTCCTGGCCAAGGACTTCGATCTGGCCTTCCTGCACGCGCTCGAGCCCGTTGATGCAGCGCAGGAGGGTGCTCTTGCCAGAGCCGCTCGGCCCGCAGACGACCACGACATGACCCATGCCAAAGGTCAGGTCGATGCCTTTGAGAACCTGCGAGGTCCCAAACCATTTGCTGACGCTACGGAAGCGGATGGGCGAATCAGGCAAGGACGGCGGACTCCTATCACTCGGAGCCGTAGACGACTGGCGCGTTGGAGCAGCTTGACCGCTCTCGAGTGTTCTAGGTTCGCTGGAACCCTAGGTGACCGGGGCTGAGTGTGACAAGTCCCTCTGCCCGCTAAACCGCGTTGGCGGTCCCAGGATCGCAGCAACCCGTGAAGTACTCGCAACCGAGGGGCAATGCTCCTCGACGGGACTTTAGCGGATCGTCTCGAACAGATCCGTCTCGTCATCCATCCGGCGATGTTCCAGCGCATGGAAATCGTGGCGCTGGACCATACCGAGGAGCTTGCCATCCTCGACCACCGGCAGGTGGCGGAAGCCGCCATCCTGCATCAGGCGAAGCGCGTCCATGGGCTCGCCTTGCGCGCCGAGGCAGCAGGGGTCGGCCGTCATCGCCTGGCTGATGAGCGTGCGCGGCGGATCGAGGCCGCGCGCCAGCGCATGCACGGCGTCCCGCGCGGTGAAGATGCCGACGAGCTTGCCGTCATCCACGATCAGCGCGGCGCCGCTTTTGCGCTCGTGCAGCGCGATGCAGGCCTCCAGCACCGTGGCGCCGACCGGCAGGGTCAGGGTTTCCTGTTCGCGGACCATCTCCGCCATGTTGCGTGCCGGCATGGCTGTGCTCCTTGGCCGTCTGTCGGATATCAACGCCAGGGCGGCCGGAAGGGTGCCTCTATTCCGGCTGAAAATTCGCGAGTTGCAGCAACTCCCGCGAGCGGGAGAAATCGCGCTGGATGAAGGCGGCGAATTCGGCGCCGGTCTCGGCCATCGGCTCGATCCCCAGCGTCGCGACCCGCGCCCGCACATCGGCCTCGAACATGCCGGTGCGCAGCACTTCGCCGATGCGGCCGGTGATCTCGGGCGGGATGCCGCGCGGCCCCCACAGTGCCCACCAGCTTTGGATATCGAGGCCCGGCATGCCCGCCTCCTGCGCCGTCGGGATATCAGGCGCGGCGGGGGAGCGCGCCAGCGCGGTGACGGCCAGCCCCTTCACCCGCCCGCCCTGGACCTGCGGCAGCGTGCCCAGGATGGAGTCGAACATAAGCTTCGCATTGCCCGCGACCACGTCGGTGATAGCAGGCGCCGTGCCGCGATAAGGCACCTGCACGATATCCACCCCCGCTTGGCGCAGGAACTCGATGGTGGCCAAATGGCCCGCCGCGCCCAGCGAGGAGACCGCGAAGGACCAGTCGCGCGGATTGGCGCGGCAGGAGGCCAGCACCTCCATCAGCGTGTTTTCCTGCCGGGCGTTGTTCATGATCAGCAGGGTCGGCCCCTGGCCGGTACGCACCACCGGAAGCAGGTCGGCCACCGGATCGTAGTTCGGATTGCGCATCACCAGCCGCGCCAGCATCTGGATCGAGGCGGAGAAGCAGAAGGTGTAGCCATCCGGCGCTGCCTGGGCGACGAACTGCCCGCCGACGGCACCATTGGCTCCCGCACGGTTCTCGACCACGAAGGTCTGCCCCAGCTTTTCCTGCAGCTTCCCCGCCGTCACGCGCGCCATGCCGTCCGTCGCGCCGCCGGGCGTGAAGGGAACGACGACGCGGATCGGCCCGCGCCCCGGCCATGCGACCTGGGCGTGAACGGCGGGCGCGGCCAGGGTCGCGCCGGCAAAGGCGATCAGATGGCGTCGTTGCATGCAGGTTCTCCCGAGGAAATCGAGCATGCCACCCTGGCAATGGCCGCCGCAACACGCGAGATGCGGGGGATGGAACCTGTGGATGTGGCGCTTGTCCTCGCGATCGATGTTTCGGCCAGCGTGGATTACGACGAATTCCTGCTGATGGTCGGCGGGCTCAGCGGCGCGTTCCTGGATGCGGGGGTGATCGCCGCAGCGACCGGCGGGCCGCGCGGCGCGGTGGCGGTGACCGCGATCTTCTGGTCCGAGGAGCAGGAGGTGGCGATGCCCTGGCAGCGGTTGGCCGATGCGGCGGATGGTGGGCGGATCGCCGAGGCCTTGGCCGCCGCGCCCCG
>JAQGHY010000117.1 GCA_028291455.1 Rubritepida sp.
CGGGGCGCGCGGAATACTTGAACGAGAAGGACGAGGCGAAGCCGACGCGGCGGATCAGGTCGAGCGTGGCCTCGTGGTCGGCCTCGGTCTCGCCGGGATGGCCCGAGATGATGTCGGTGGAGAAGGCCATGTCCGGCCGCGCCGCCCGCAGCCGGTCCACGAGGCGAAGGTAGTCGGCCGCCGTATGCCCCCGGTTCATGGCCTCCAGCACCCGATCGGCGCCGGACTGCACCGGCAGGTGCAGGAAGGGCATGACGGCGGGGATGTCGCGATGGGCCGCGATCAGCGCGTCGTCCATGTCGCGCGGGTGCGACGTCATGTAGCGCAGGCGTTCGAGGCCCGGGATTTCCGCGAGCGCATGAAGCAGCCGCGCCAGCCCCCATTCGGCGCCATCCTGCCCCGCACCGTGATAGGCGTTCACGTTCTGCCCGAGCAGCGTGATCTCGCGCGCGCCCTGACCCACCAGCTTGCGGGCCTCGGCGAGTACGGCGACGGGCCCGCGGCTGTATTCGGAGCCGCGCGTATAGGGCACCACGCAGAAGGAGCAGAACTTGTCGCAGCCCTCCTGGATCGTGAGGAAGGCGGTGACGCCTTGAGGCGCGCTGGCCTCGGGCAGGTGGTCGAACTTCTCCTCGACAGGGAAGTCCGTCTCCACCACGGCACCCGCCGCACGGCCGGCACGGGCAACCATCTCGGGCAGGCGGTGATAGCTCTGCGGTCCCAGCACGATGTCCACGTAGGGCGCGCGGGCGACGATCTCCGCGCCCTCGGCCTGGGCGACGCAGCCGGCCACGGCCAGCACCATCTCGCCGCCGGCCGCCTGCTTGTCCTGCTTCATGATCCGCAGGCGCCCCAGCTCGGAAAAGAGCTAGACGGTCGCCTTCTCGCGGATGTGGCAGGTGTTGAGGATGATCATATCCGCGCCCTCGGGCGCATCCACCGGCACATAGCCGAGCGGCGCCAGCACGTCGGCCATGCGGGCGCTGTCGTACACATTCATCTGGCAGCCCCAGCTGCGCACAAAGAGGCGCTTTTTCGTCTGGGTGGAATTCGTCATGGAGGGCCCTCGCTGTCCGTCGCGAGGACGGTCCAGGACGAGGAGATGCGGAGACTGAGCCGCGTGGTCAAGAAGAGCGGCCCCGTTCCGAAACTTGGGAGGGTCTCATGGGATAGGACGCTCCCAGAGGCATGCCGCGCCGGTCAAGAAGATTTGCTACGATTCACGCCGTTTTCCGGCGCCAGTCGCCCTCGCGGCACACGCACTTCGGACATGGCGCGCGAGTTGTAAAATCGCCCGACATGCACAGGCCGTCTTCTCGGCAAACTCGCTAATGCCGTCTTGCTGGGTTGCGTCATGCCGCGCGGGGCTTCACGTCCCGGTTCTGCCGGAGTGCCGCCGCCGTATCGGTGACGGCGCGGCCGACCCGGGCGGCCAGGGCCTTGCGGTCGGGCATGGCATCGGGGGCGAAGCCCTCGTTCAGCACCACGCTCACCCGCGTCCCCGTCCGGCGCAGCAGGCGCCATGCGTGGCTGCCGGTCTCCATGTCGCCGTACCAGGCAAAGAGAGGGCGATCCCGGCGCCCGACCGGCAGGCCGCCGAGACGGTCATAGACCACCGTCACCGGCTGGATGCGCGAGGCCGCACCCGCCACCGAGAAGAAGGAGGAGCGGAAGGGCAGCACCCGCGCGCCGTCGCTGGTGGTGCCTTCGGGGAAGAGGATCAGGCTGTCGCCGGCATCGAGGCGCGCGCGCAATTCCTGCGCCTCGCTGCCCGTGCGGCCCCGGCTGCGGGTGACGAACACCGAGCGGCCGAGCTTCGCCACCCAGCCGATCAGCGGCCATCCCGCCACCTCGGATTTGGAGACGAAGCGCGCATCCAGCGTGGCGCCCAGCACCAGGATATCCAGCCAGGAGGTGTGGTTGGAGACATAGAGCGTCCGTGTTTCGGGCGAAGGCGTGCCGATGACGCGCAGCTTCAACCCGATCAACCAGCAAAGCGTCCGGTGGTAGAAGCGCCCGAAATGGTTCTTGCCCTTGCCCGGAAGCTGGATCAGCACGGCCTGGACCGGGATGCAGAAGAGCGTGAAGACCAGCACGCAGAAGATGCGGCGTAGCGCCCGGAAGCGCCCGCCGAGCGGGCGGTCTCCCAGCACGTCGTTCCAGATCTGTCCGGGCAGCCTCGGGCGGAAGCGCAGCGAAGCGCCGCGCTTCATGCGCCGGGGGGCCGGCTTGCCGGTCGCGATCGCGGGGACGGCCATCGGGGCAGCTGGCGTGGTTGCGTTCATGCCAGTCCGCTATCTCGGGTTCCGCAACAGGGCAATGACGACATGGCGAATCCTGTGTGACAGAGTTGCTGGCCTCGGTTGCACTCGTCACCCTAAACGCCGATGCACGCTAACCTAGGCACCGATCAGGGGATTTTTGCTGCATGAAGGTCGCCATTCTGGGGGCGGGGCCGGCTGGGTGCGCGATGGCGGCTCTCATCGCCAATCGGGAACATGAGGTGACGCTGTGGTCGCCGCGCGGTGGAGGCACCCGGCATCTCGGTGCCAATCTGGTGACGCGGGGCGTGCTGGAGGGAAGCTGGCGGCTGCGCATCGCCGCCGATCTGGGCCGCGCGCTGGATCAGGCGGAGCTGGTGCTGGTGGCCCTGCCGGGGCATGTGCTGGCGCCGCTGCTGCACCGGCTGGCGACGGTGCTGGTCGGCAATCCCGATATTCTTCTCACCCCGCCCGGGGCGCTGGCGCCGCTGCTGCTGCGCAACCTGGCCCTCTCGCGCGGGATCTCGCCGCGGGTCGGCGCGCTGCCGGTGCCGCCGGTGGCCGCGCGGCGTGAGGCCGACGGCGCCACGCATATCGTCGCGATCCGTCCGCGGATCTGGCTCGGCAGCCTGCCTGTGGAGGCCTCGCCGCGGCTCATCGCCATTCTGGACGAAGCGTTCGGGCTGCCGGTGGAGCGGTTGGCCGACGTGCTGGCCGCGGCGCTGGCGGAACCGGCGCCGCTGATCGGGGCCGCGCAGCTCTTCGCGCCGCAAGGCGTGCCGAATGCCGCCGGGCGGCTGCTGCTGGGGCTGGCGGCGGAGCGGGACGCGCTGGCGGAGGCCTGCGGCCGGGGCAGCCTCCCCAGTATCGCGGAGCTGGTGATGGAGCAGGGTGGGCTGCCCGAGGCGGCGTTGCCGCTGGCGGAGGTGGCCGCCGGGCTGGCCTTTCTGGACGGGCTGGCCCGCGCGACGCGGACGCCGGCGCCGCTCATCGGGGCGGCGCTGCAATTGCTGGAAGGCGCTACGGGCGAGCGGCTTTCGCCGCATCCGCTGATGGCGGAACTGGATGCGGAAAGTCTCGCGAAGGCACTGGGCTAGGCCTTGCGCCGAAAGACGACCGTCAGATTGTTCGCCGGCATTTCCGTGACGTGTTCAAGAGTAAACCCCTCGGCCGCCGCCGCCACGTCCTCGAGCGCGCGGATGCCCCATTCGGGGTTGCGGGCGCGCAGGCTGGCGTCGAAGTCGAGGTTGCTGAACGCGGTCTCGACAGTCGCACGGATGTACGGACCGTAGAGGACCAGCGGTGCATGCGGCGGCAGGATCTCCGCCGCGCCGCGCAGCAGGCCGAGCGTGGCCGACCAGGGCGCGATGTGGATCATGTTCACGCAGAGCAGCGCCTCCGCATGGCGGATCGGCCAGGGCCAGGAAGCCGCGTCGAGCGCCAAAGCCGGACGAATGTTGGCTGACCCGGATTCCCGTGCCCAGGCGTCGCAACTGGCGCGGGCGGCGGCGTCGGGGTCGCTAGGCTGCCAGGTCAGGCCCGGCAGCGCGCCCGCGATATGGACCGCATGCTCGCCGGAGCCGGAGGCGATTTCCAGGACCAAGCCCCGTTCCGGCAGCACGCCGCGCAGCACGTCCAGCAGCGCATCGCGGTTGCGGGCGACGGCCGGCGCAAAGCGGCGCTCGTCGGTCATCAGGCAGGCACACCCTTGCTGGTCGAGTACTCGAAATGCAGCGCCTGCCCGGGGAAGACGCGCGGGTGGATAGCATGCGCGGCCATCGCGGCCTCGGAAAACCCCTGCAGGATCAGCTTCAGCTTGCCGGGATAATTCGCCATGTCGCCGATCGCGTGGATGCCGGGGATATTGGTCTCGCAGGTGGCGGGGTTGATGGCGATGTGGCTGTGGTCCAGCCCCAGCCCCCATTCGGCGATGGGACCGAGCTCCATGGACAGGCCGAAGAAGGCCAGCAGGTGGTCGGCCGGGACGCGCATCTCCTCGCCCTTGAGTGTCGTCAGGACCACCGCATCGAGCCGGGATCCGTCGCCCTCCAGCCCGTGCAGCTGGTAGGGAATGGCCATCTCGACTTCGCCGTGCGCGGCCGCCGCTTCGAGTTGCGCGGCGGTTTCCGGCGCGGCGCGGAACTTCGGGCGGCGATGCACGACGATCACCTTGGCCGCGACATCCTTCAGGCTCAGCGCCCAGTCCACGGCGGAATCGCCGCCGCCGGCGATGACGACGCGCTTTCCGCGGAACTCCTCGCGCTTGGTGACCATGTAGCGCACGGCGCCGCTCGCCTCGTACCCGGGCAGGCCATCGAGCGGCGGGCGGTTCGGGCCGAAGGCGCCGGCGCCGGCGGCGATGATCACCGCCTTGGCCTGCACCGTGCGCCCCGCGCTGGTGACCAGGCGGAAGCCCGCCGCATTCGGCGTCAGCTGCTCGACGCGCTGGTTCAGCAGGAAGGTGGGCTCGAAGGGCGCAGCCTGCTCGGCCAGCCGGTCGATCAGGTCCGATCCGGCGATCTGCGGATGCGCGGGAATGTCGAAGATCGGCTTTTCCGGGTAGAGTGCGGCGCATTGGCCCCCGATCTCCTCCAGCGTATCCACGACCACGGCGCGCATTTTCAGCATGCCGCACTCGAACACGGCGAAGAGGCCGCAGGGCCCCGCGCCAATGATGGCCACATCCGTCTCGATCATCTCGCTCATGGTCGCGCCCATGCTCCCCTTTGCCGATGCAGTCCAGCCATTGCGCGAAGCGGTGCAGGCGGCAAGATGGCGGGATATGGAAATGACCCTGAACGATCTCGCCGCGACCGAGGCGCTGGCCGCGCGCCTTGCCGGGCTGGCGCGGCCGGGCGACGCGCTTTTGCTGCAAGGCCCGCTGGGGGCCGGCAAATCGGCGCTGGCGCGGGCCTTCCTGCGCTCGGCGACGGGGAATCCGGCGCTGGAGGTGCCCAGCCCGACCTTCACGCTGGTACAATCCTATGCTCTGCCCGAGGGGCGGACGGCGCATCATTTCGACCTTTACCGCTTGAGCGGGCCGGGCGGATTGATCGAATTGGGCTGGGATGAGGCGCGGGAGGGGATCGTTTTGGTGGAATGGCCGGAGCGGCTGGGCAACCTGACGCCCCCCGATGCCTTGCGCGTGACCCTGGCACCCGGCGGCACCGAAGATGCCCGCGAGGCGCGGGTCGAAGGCTGGGACGGCCGATTCGCATGAGCGCGCGCTTCCTCGAAACCCACGGCTACGGCGCGGCACGGCAGGAAATCCTGCCGGGGGATGCCAGTAAGCGCTATGCGCGGCTGACCGGCGGCCCCCGCGGCGCCCTGCTGATGCAGACGCCCGATGCGGAGTACCTCGCGGCCTTCCTGCGGGTCGCGCGGCATCTTGCGGCCATCGGGGTCGCGGCCCCGGCGGTGTTCGCCGTCGAGGAGGCGGAGAACCTGGCGCTGGTGGAGGATCTGGGCACGGCCAGCATGGCCGATGCTCTGGATGCGGGCGCGGATGCCGAACCCCTCTACCTCGATGCGGCGAAGACCCTGGCGGCCCTGCATGCGGAGGCCCCGCCGGCCGGGCTGCCCGCCTGGGACGCCCCGGCGATGGCGCGGGCGACCGCCGCCACCTTCCTGGACTGGTGGTGGCCGGCGGCTTTCGGCGCGCCGGCCTCCGATTCGGTGCGCATGGCCTTCAATGCGGCGCTGCATGAGATGCTGGCGCCCTTCGCCGGCACCGGCTTCGTGCATCGCGACTACTTCCCCGCGAACCTCATCCCCACACCGGGCGGCATGGCGGTGATCGACTTCCAGGACGCCGCCCTGGGCAACCCGGCCTACGACCTGGTCTCCCTGGTCGAGGATGCCCGGCGGGACGTGGCACCTGCGCTGCGGGACGCGGCGATCCGTGCCTATCTGGCGCAACGGCCGGGTCTCGATCCCGCCGCGTGGCGCGCGGCGATGGCGGTACATGGGGCGCAGCGGCATCTGCGGGTGGCGGCGCTCTGGGTTCGGCTCGACCGGCGCGACGGCAAGCCGCATTACCTGGCGCACGGGCCGCGTTGCTGGGCGCTGCTCGACCATGCCCTGGAGCATCCGGCGGCGGCGCCGCTGGCGCGGTTCCTGGACGCGCATGTTCCCCACCACATCCGGAAGAATCCATGATCCGCCGCGCGATGGTCCTGGCTGCCGGGCTCGGGCAGCGGATGCGGCCGTTGACGGCCAAGACCGCCAAGCCGCTGCTGCCGCTGCTCGGCCGCTCGCTGCTCGACCATGCGCTGGACCGCCTGGCCGTGGCCGGCGTGGAGGAGGCGGTGGTGAACGCGCATTGGTGCGCCCCGCTCGTGGCCGCGGCACTGACTGCACGCGAGGGCGTGGCGCCGCGCGTGCGCCTGCAGCTCGAACCGGAATTGCTGGAGACCGGCGGCGGCATCCGCCGCGCCTTGCCGCGCCTCGGCGACGCCCCCTTCGCGGTGGTGAATGGCGATGCCTATTGGCTGGACGGGCCGACGCCCGCGCTGACGCTGCTCGCCCAGCATTTCGACCCCGAGCGCATGGATGGGCTGCTGCTGCTGGTCCGCACCTCGCAAATCCAGGGCGAGGTCGGCCGCGGCGATTTCTTCCTGGACGGGGCGGGCCAGCTGCGCCGCCCCGAGCCGGCCGAGATCGCGCCCTTCCTCTTCGGCGGCGTGCAGATCATGGCGCCCGCGCTGGTCGCCCCCGAGGCGGAGGGGCGCTTCAGCCTCAATCGCTGCTTCGACCGGGCGCTGGAGCAAGGCCGCCTCTTCGGCCTCGTGCATGACGGGGCATGGTTCCATATCTCGACCCCCGCGGACCTGACCCGCACCGAGCGAAGGCTGCGCGACGGCCTCGCGAGCCACTGGCTGTGAAGCTCTTTTCCATCGCGCCCGGCCTGCCGTTCCTGCCCGCTCTCGCACGCGGGGCACTGGCGCGGCTGGGCACCGGGGAGCGGCTTGCCGCGGCGACGATCCTGCTGCCGACGCAGCGCGCCGCCCGCGCCCTGCAGGCCGCCTTCCTGCGCGAGGCCGATGTCCCGGCCCTGCTGCTGCCGCGCATGCGGGCGCTGGCCGGGCTCTCCACGGAGGATGCGGACGAGCTGGCCCTGCCCGCTTTGCTGCGCCTGCCGCCGTCGGTGGAAAAGCTGCGGCGCCAGGCGGTGCTGACCGGCTTCGCCATGCGCTGGCCGCGCTCCCGTGGCGGCCCCGCCAGCGCCGAGCACGCCTGGGCCCTGGGCGACGAACTCGGCAAGCTGCTGGACGAGATCGCGCTGGAGGAGGCCGAGCCGCTGCCGGACGACCCGGAACTGCTTGGACATCTGTGGCTTGAGCGGCTGGAGGCCTTGGCGCCCGAGGCGCTGGCCGTGCATTGGCAGATTACCACGACCTTTCTTCGCGCGGTCGTCGAGGAATGGCAGGGCTGGCTGGCGGAACAGGGCCTGCTCGATATCGGCGTCCGGCGCGTGCTGGCCCTGCGCGCCCAGCGCCAGGCCTGGGAGGATGCGCCGCCGGGCGATGCCGTGATCGCGGCCGGTATCGGCCTGGGCGGCACGGTGCCCGCCGCGGCCGACCTGCTCCGCGTGATCGCGACAGGGCTCGAACACGGTGCCGTCGTGCTGCCAGGCGAGGATGCGGCGACGGCCGCCCTGCCCTTCCATGCGCTGGAGCAAGCGCCCACGCATCCCTTCGCCGGCCAGCGCGCCATGCTCCGCCGCATGGGCGCAACCATGGCCGATGCGACGCCCTGGGCGGAGCCGATATCCGGCGAACGCGCGGCGCTGCTCGGCACTGCGCTTCTGCCGGCCGGGCAGCTCGCGCCCTGGCAATCGCGCGATCCCGCGCGATGGGGCGCTGCGCTGGCGGGTGTCTCGCGCATCGAGGCGACGGACAGTCAGCATGAGGCGGCGTCGATCGCGCTGGTGCTGCGCGGAGCGCTGGAAAGGCCGGGCGCGAGGGCCGCGCTGGTGACGCCGGATCGCGATCTCGCGCGCCGTGTCGCGGCCGAACTGCCCCGCCACGGCATCCTCGCCGACGACAGCGCAGGGCAGCCGCTATCTGACACGCCGCCGGGCGCGTTCCTCCGGCTGATCGCGCATCTCGCCGCGGGGGATTGCGGGCCGGTGCCGCTGCTCTCGGTGCTGAAGCACCCGCTCTGCGCAGCGGGCTGGGAACGCGGCGACCTGTTGGCCGCGACGCAGCTTCTGGAACGCGCGGCCCTGCGCGGGCCATCGCCCAATGTGGGGGTGGCGGGGCTGCGATCGGTGCTCGCGGGGGTGCGCCCTGCGGAGACGGCGGCGCGGATCGAGGCGCTGCTGGTCGCGCTGGAAGCCGCGCTCGGCCCCTTCCACACCCTGCCGCGCAGCCCGGTCCGGCGGCCCGCCGATCTCCTCGCCGAACACCTCGCCGCCGCCGAGGCGCTGGCCACCACGCCCGCTCTGCCCGGTGGATTGCGCCTCTATGCCCAGGCCGAGGGCGAGGCGCTGGCGCGGCATCTGGCCGACCTCGCCCCCGCCATGGCCGAGCTGCCACCACTCTCGCCGGCCGAATGGCCCGCGCTCTTCGAGGCAGCGCTGGCGCAGGGCACCACGCGCGCGCCGCGTATTTCGCGCGGGCGGCCGGATGCGGCGCATCCGCAGGTGGAAATCCTCGGCCTGCTGGAGGCCCGGCTGCTGGATTTCGATTGTGTCGTGCTGGGTGCGCTGGACGAGACCATCTGGCCCCAGGCCAGCGACCCCGGCCCCTGGATGAGCCGCCCGATGCGGCGCGAATTCGGCCTGCCCTCGCCGGAGCTGCGCATCGGCCGCGTCGCGGCGGATTTCCTGATGACCTGCGCCTCCTCGCGTGAGGCCGTGCTGTCGCGCGCGGCCAGGCGCGGCGGCAGCCCGAGCGTGCCGGCGCGCTGGCTCACCCGCCTCGACACCTTCCTGGCGGGGCAGGAGCGCGGGCTCGCCGTGGCCAAGAATCCCTGCGCCGATTGGGCGCCGCTGCTCGACTTGCCGAACCGGGTGCAGCCCTGCGGCCGGCCCGCGCCCAATCCGCCCGCGGAAGCAAGGCCGGACCGGCTGACGGTCAGCGACGTCGCGACCCTCCTGGCCGATCCTTATGCCTTCCATGCGAAGCGGATTCTCCGCCTGTCTCCGCTCGATCCGCTGGAGCAGGAGCCCGGCGCGGCGGATTACGGCAACCTGATCCATGCCGCGATCCATCGCTTCCTCACCACCCTGCCGCGCCCCTGGCCGGGCGAGGAGGCGGCGGAGGCCATCTGGGAAACCGCGGCTCAAAAAGCGCTGGACGAGGCGGCGCTGCGCCCCGCCATCGCGGCACTCTGGACGACGCGGCTGGCGCGCGTGGGCGCCTTCATCCGCGGGATCGAGGCGCGTCAGCAGCCGGGGCTGCTGGCGAGTTGGGCCGAACTGCGCGCGAAGCTCACCGTGAAGCGGCCACGCGGCACGATCACATTGGAGGCCCGGGCCGACCGGGTGGATCGCCTGGCCGACGGCACGCTGCGCATCCTCGACTACAAATCCGGAACCGTGCCCTCGGAGAAGCAGGTGGTCGCCGGCACCGCGCCGCAGCTGCCGCTGGAAGCGCTGATGGCCGAGCGTGGCGCCTTCGAGGGCGTGACGCCCGCAGCGGTCACCTCGCTCGAATACTGGCGCCTGACGGGCGCCACCGAGCCCGGCGAAATCACCGTGCTGGGGCTAGAAGTCGCCGAGGCCATCCTGGCTGCCGAGGATGCCCTGAACCGGCTGGCGGATGGCTTTCTGCTGGGACACCGGCCCTTCCTCGCCAACCCGCATCCGGCGCGGCGGGCCTCGCCGGACTACCGGCATCTGGCACGGACGGCCGAATGGTCGGCGGAGGGCGAGGAATGAGCTCCGCGCGCGACCTCGCCCAAGCCAACCAAAGCCAGGGTTCCGACCCCGCCGTCTCGGCCTTCGTCACGGCCTCGGCCGGATCGGGCAAGACCAAGCTGCTGACCGACCGGCTGCTGCGCCTGATCCTCGGCGGCGCCCGGCCGGAGCGGCTGCTCTGCCTCACCTTCACCAAGGCGGCGGCGGCGGAGATGGCGACGCGGCTCAACCGCCGCCTGGGCGACTGGGCTGTGGCAACGCCCGAAGCGCTGGCGGCCGACCTCGCCGCCTTGCTGGTGCGGCCAGCGGACGCCGCCGAGACCGCCCGCGCCCGCGCCGCCTTCGCTGCCGTGCTGGAACTGCCCGGCGGCATGCGGATCGCCACCCTGCACGGCTTCGCGCAATCGCTGTTGCGCGGCTTTCCGCTCGAGGCCGGCCTGCCGCCGGGCTTCGCCGTGCTGGAGGAGATGGACGCCGCAGCCGAGCTCGCCGGCGCGCGCGAGGCGGTATTGCCGGGCCATCCCGCGCTGCCCTTGCTGGCCATGCTCGCCACCGGAAAGCTGCTCGGCCAGCTGATGGGCGAATTGCGGCGGGCGGAACCGAGGCTGCAAAAGGCCATCGAAGGCGCTGGCGGGCCCGCTTTGCTGATGCCGCGCATCGCCAATGTGCTGGGCCTCGAACCCGATGCCAGCACCGCCACGCTGCATCACACGCTGGCGCATTCGCCCGACGAGCGGGAGTTGGCCCGCGCGGCAGCGATGCTCGTCGCCAGCACCAACGAGAACGACCAGAAGCGCGGCGCCGCGATCCGCCGGTTCCTGGCGCTGGCCACGCCCGCCGCGCGCATCGCCGCGCTGGACGACTGGAAAATCATCTTCCTCACCCAGACCGGCAGCGTCAGGGCGGAGAAGTTCCTCGCGACCAAGGGCGGGCTTGGGGCGGCGATGCAGGCCGCTGCGCTGAAGATCCTCTGCCCGGAATGCGAGCGGGTCTTCGCGCATCTCGAGACGCTGAAGGCGCTCAATCTCTATGAGGCAACGCAGGCCGCGCTCACCCTCGGCCTGCCCGTGCTGGAGCGCTTCGAGCAGGCCAAGCAGCGCATCGGCCGTCTCGACTACGACGACCTGATCGCCGCCGCGCGGAAACTGCTGGAGAATCCGGGCGCCGCCTGGGTGCTGTTCAAGCTCGATGGCGGGCTGGACCACGTGCTGCTGGACGAGGCGCAGGACAGCAATCCCGAGCAATGGGGCATCGCCCGCGCGCTGACCAACGAGTTCTTCTCCGGTGCCGGCACACGCGAGAACGCCCCCCCGCGCACGGTCTTCGCCGTAGGCGACGTTAAGCAGTCTATCTACGGCTTCCAAGGCGCCGATGCGGGTGGCCTGCCGCGCGCGGAAATCCAGTTCGAGCATGCCGTCAGAGAGGCCGGTGAGACCTTCCGCAGCGTCACGCTCGACGTCTCCTTCCGCTCCGCCCCGCCCATACTGTCCCTGGTGGACCAGGTCTTCTTCGCCGGCCCGGCCTGCGCCGGCGTGACCCCGCCCGACAAGCCCCTGCGGCACCTGCCGGACCGCGCCGGGGCGGCCGGGCTGGTCGAGCTCTGGCCACTCCAGGCCCAGGGCGACCGCGAGGAGGCGCCCGCCTGGGAGGTGCCCGACGCCCCCACCGCCGAAACCGGCCCCGATGCGCGCCTGGCCGCCGCCCTGGCCGCGCGCATCCAGCACATGATCCGCCACGAGCGCCTGCCCGCGCGCCATGAGGGCGACCCGTCCCAGGGCCGCCCAATCCGCGCCGGCGATATCCTGGTGCTGGTCCGCCGGCGCGATGCCTTCCTGGGCCAGCTGGTGCGCGCCCTGAAGGAGCGCGACGTGCCCGTCGGCGGCGTGGACCGGATGGTGCTGATCGAGCAGCTCGCCGTGGAGGACGTGCTGGCGACGCTGGACGCGATCCTGCTGCCGCAGGACGACCTGCAACTCGCCGCCGCGCTGAAGTCGCCGATCTTCGGGCTGGATGACGACGACCTCTTCACCCTCGCCTACAACCGCCCCGCCTCGCTGCACGCCCGGCTAATGGCGCAGCGCGGGGCCGAAACACCCGTCGGCAAGGCTGCCGACCTGCTCGCCGCCCTCGAAGCCCGCGCCGACCATCTGCCGCCGCATGCGCTGATCGCTGAAATCCTCGGCGAGCGCGGTGGCCGGGCGAGGTTGCTGGCCCGCCTCGGCCCTGACGCCGCCGATCCGCTGGACGAGCTGCTGACCGCCGCGATGGCACATGAGCGGGCGCATCCCGCCTCGCTCCAGGGCTTCCTGCACTGGCTGCGCCGCGCCAGCGCCGAGGTGAAGCGCGAGCCCGACACAAGCGCCGACTTGGTGCGCGTGATGACGGTGCATGGTGCGAAGGGGCTGCAATCGCCCATCGTCATCCTGCCGGACACCACCGGCTCGCCGCCGCGCTCGGCTGGGCTGCGCTGGACCGAGGACGGCCTGCCGCTCTGGGCGCCGCGCAAGGAAGGCTTCGCGGCGACGGCCTACGAGGCCGCCGACCTCGCCCGCGCCGGACGCGAGGCGGAGGAGACCAACCGCCTCCTCTACGTGGCGCTCACCCGCGCTGAGGACCGGCTGCTGGTCTGCGGCTGGCATCGCGGAAAGAAGCCGCCCGATGAATGCTGGTACCGCAAGATCGAAGCCGGCTTCGGCAATCTCAATGGACTGGAGGAACTGCCCTTCCAGCCCGAGGACTTCGGCGCCGACCCCGCCGGTTTTGCGCCCGGTCCGCTGCTGCGGCTCGCGTCGCAGCAGACCGATCCTCGGCGGGATGAGACTCGCCGCACCGCGAGCCTCACCGCCGTGCTGCCCGCTTGGGCGCGGATTCCAGCGGTGCGCGCGGAAGGGCCGGAGATCGCCACGCCCTCGCATATGGACGAGGCGGAGGTGGAACTGCCAGCCGCCGCGCCCCATGGGCCGAGCGATCCGCGGGGCACCCGCTTCCGGCGGGGCAACCTGATTCATGCCCTGCTGCAATCGTTGCCCGATCTGGAGCCGGCGCTCCGCGAGGCGGCAGGCCAAGCCTTCCTGGCGCGCCCAGGCCAAGGGCTGGAGCCCGCGCAGCAGGCCGAGATCCTGGCAGAGGCGCTCGCCGTCATGGACAATCCCGCCATCGCCGCCGCTTTCGAACCCGGCAGCCTGGCGGAAGCGCCCCTCGCCGGGCGTATCGGCGAGCGCCTGATCGTGGGACAGGTGGACCGCCTGCTGGTCGGTCCCGAAAAAATCCTGGTGCTGGATTTCAAGACCAACCGCCCGCCACCCGCCACAAGCCAGGCCGCGCCGCGCGCCTATCTGCGGCAGATGGCGGCCTATCGTGCCGTGTTGCGCGCGGCCTTTCCGGGCCGTGCAGTGGAATGCGTGCTGGTCTGGACCTATGGCGCGCGGGTCATGCCCCTGCCCAGTGCATTGCTCGATCAGCACGCCCCCGCTTGACCCGGAGCCGCCTCGACACGACGTTCTTCACAGCCAATTTCTAAGGACACTTCCATGAGCGAACTGACCAAGGCCGTGAGCGACGACTCCTTCAAGCAGGATGTGCTGGAGGCCAAAGGTGCCGTCCTGGTGGATTTCTGGGCCGAATGGTGCGGCCCCTGCCGCATGGTCGCGCCGATCCTGGACGAGATCGCCAAGGAATATGAAGGCAAGCTGACCATCGCGAAGGTCAATATCGACGACAACCCGATGACGCCGAACAACTACTCGGTGCGCGGAATCCCCACGATGATCCTGTTCCAGGACGGCAAGCCGGTCGACACCAAGGTAGGCGCCATGCCGCGCAGCCAAATGAAAGACTGGATCGCTTCTAAGCTGGCCTAAAAGATTATTTGACGCCCTCAAGCGGCGGGCGCGCGCTCCGGGCGCTTGCCTTCGCGCCTCAGGATTGGCGCGCCGGTGGGTAAGTTGGTCGCCGCGCGCCGGCCGCATTCGCGGCCGGATTCCTGGTGGGCCTGCTGCTCTTTCACGGGTGCGCAGCCCCGCAGCCGCGGCCCCGAACCGCAGGCTCAGCCAGTCGACGTGTGCGTGGTCGGAGGAGATGACCCTAGATGCGAAGCCGGCCTACTCTATCCGCCAGCCGGCCCTCTTACGGCTGACGAGGCAGGCAAGTAAATTCGATACTGGCGCCACCGTAGCTGTAGATAGAGTAAGGCCTGGATGCGACGACAGATGTGTCCGCAATCCGGCCCATAGATGCGCAATGGTTGTTCGCCGCCCCAACAGCTGAACTCTCTGCCCCCGAGGCGGACCATTGATTGTCAGCCGTAATGCGGTAGCGGTTCGGACCGACCTGCATGACTTCGGTTTGAGAGCAGCCCGCGAGAAGCAGGACGACGACAACGGCGCGTTTCATGCCCGGAACCATGGAGCATTGCGCTTCGAGCATCAATTGTATCGTAGGCCTGGAACTCGGCGGCTTTAGTTCCGACCACCCGCTGACGGATTTCTCGCGAGCATCCTGTCACAGCAATTAATGGCGAGTTCATGGACACGTCCGGCGCGCCGTGGCGCGGCGGTTAGCCATGCCCGCGCCAAAGCGTGTGAGCGGGCTTCTGCGCCGGCTGCGCTGAGAGGCGGATCATGCTCGGAAGGTTTACGCTTCCCTCTCCCCGCCCATCACTCCAGCCGAATATTCGCCGCGCGCACCACAGCGCCCCACTTCTCGTTCTCGGCGACGATAAAGCGATCGAAGTCGGCGCCGTTCAGTGGCGAGGCAGTGGCGCCTAACTCGCGGAAGCGGGAAATCGTCGCCGGCTCGGCGCATATTTCCATGCATGCGGCGGTCAGCCGCTCCAGCGCGGGCCGCGGCGTCCGTGCCGGCGCCTGCAGGCCGAACCAGGCCACCGCCTCGAAATTCTCGACGCCGGCTTCCATCACCGTCGGCACCTCGGGCACAGCGAACCAGCGATCGCGGCTCGTCACGGACAGGATGCGCAGCCGTCCCTCGCGGATATGCGGGATGTAGGAGGGCAGGTTGTCCACCGCGATCTGGACGCGGCCACCAAGCAGGTCGGCCATCAACGCGCCGGTGCCGCGATACGGCACGTGGTTGATGTCGGTCTGGGTGCGGAACTTCAGGTACTCGCCGCACATATGGCCCGACGTGCCGTTCCCCGGTGTGGCGTAGTTCAGGCTGGCGGGCTCGCGCCGCGCGAGCGCGAGCAGCTCCTGCAGGTTGTTCGCGGCCACCGAAGGATGCACCACGATGGCATTGGTCACCTGGTTCACCAGCGCGACCGAGGCGAAATCCCGCGCGGGATCGAAAGGCAGGCGTGGATAAAGGAACTGGTTGATGCTCGCCGTGCCGATGGTGGTCATCACCAGCGTGAGCCCATCGGGATCGGCCTTGGCCACCACCTCCATGCCGATATTCCCGCCCGCACCCGGCCGGTTGTCCACCACACAGGCCTGGCCCAGCACCTGGGAGAGCCGCTCCGCCATGATGCGCGCCGTCACGTCCGTGGCGCCGCCGCCGCTGAAGGGGACAACGATGCGCATGGGGCGCGTGGGAGCCCAGGGCTGCGCGAGCGCGGCGGCAGGAAGCAGGGCGGGCAACGCGAGAAGCGTGCGGCGGGCGAGCATGGCGGGCGTCTCCAGTAGATTTTCCACGGTGATACCGCCGATACCCCGACTACTCCACCCGCAGATCGGCCTTGCGGATCACCTCGCCCCACTTGCGGATCTCCGCGGTGATGAACGTCTCGTAGGCAGCCGGCGTCGTGCCGCCAGCCGGCGTCAGGCCGGGCCCATCCGCGCCGAACTCGGCGAGGCGCGCGAGAAACGCCGGATCGCGCACAATGACGTCGATCTCGGCCCCGATCCGGTCGATCGCCGCCCGCGGCACGCGGGCGGAGGTCTGCACGCCGAACCATGCCGTCGCCTCGAAGCCGGGAATGGTATCGGCGATCACCGGCACGTCCGGAACCACACTCACGCGCCGCAGGCTGCTCACCCCAAGCGCGCGGACGAGGTTCTCGCGGATGAAGGTCAGCGACGATGGAATGTTGTCCATGCCGCAATCCACCCTCTCGGCCATCAGCTCCGTGAGCATCGGGCCCGAACCGCGGAAGGGCACATGCACGAAGCGGATCCCGGTGATCTGGCCCAGCAGCTCCATGCAGACATGCGGCGAACTACCGATGCCCGCGGTGCCGTAGGTGATCTCGCCCTGGCGGCTGCGGGCGAAGTCCAGGAATTCGGGCATGGTGCGGGGCGCCATGCGGTTGGCCACCATCAGCACGTTTGGCACCCGCGTGACCAAGCCAACGGCGGCCATTTCCTCCGGTCGCCAGGGCATGCGGCTGCCATAGACGGCGTAGTTCATCGCACCCGTGCCGATCGTGTTGAAGAACAGCGTGCTGCCGTCGGCCGGCTCGGCACGGACAACGCTGTCGCCGGCGATATTGCCGCCGGCGCCGGGCCGGTTTTCCACCACCACCGGCTGGCCCAGCTTGGCCGCCAGACGCTCGGCGACCATCCGGCCCATCAGATCCGTCGTGCCGCCCGGCGGGAAGGGAATCACCAGGCGCATCGGGCGCGTGGGCGACCAGGCCTGGGCACTTGCAAGACCCGGCGCTGCCGCAAGGGCGGCCGCGAGGACGGCGCGGCGGGAAGCGCTCATCCTTCCACCGAGGCGCCGGAGCGGCGCACGGCCTCGCTCCATTTCTCGACCTCGTTGCGGATGAAGGTGTCGAAATTCTCCGGCGTGCTGCCGCCGCCCGCTGCCAGATCGGCCCGCATGCCGCCCAACTCGTCGTAGCGGCGCCATAGGGCGGAATCGGCCAGGCTGGCCTCGACCTCGCGATTGATGCGCTGAATGGCGGCCGTGGGCATGCGAACGGGCCCGACGAGGCCGAACCATGCGGTGGCCTCGACGGCGGGAAATCCCGCCTCGGCCGTGGTCGGCACATCCGGAAGCTGCGGGCTGCGCGTGGCCGTGGTGACGGCGAGCGGGCGCAGGCGGCCCTCGCGCAGGTGGCCGATCACGCTCGGCAGGTTGTCGACGCCGACCTCGATGCGCCCGGCAATCATCTCCTGGAGCATGGGCCCCGCGCCGCGGAAGGGCACGTGCGTCAGCTCGATCCCGGTGGCGAGCTTCAGCAATTCGCCGGTCATATGCAGCGAGGTACCGACGCCGCTGCTGCCGATGTTCATCTTGCCGGGATTGGCGCGGACCAGGGCGACCAGCTCGGCCAGTGTATTTGCGGGCACCGCGTTCGACACGAAGATGGCGTTGGGCACGCGGGTGACGAGGCTGATGCCGGCGAAATCCTCCGGCTTGTACGGGATGCGGCCGGCGTAAAGCTGGTAGTTGATGGCGCCCGAGCTCACCGTCTGCATGAGGATGGTGTGGCCGTCGGGGTCGGCTTTGGCCACGACATCAGCGCCGACATTGCCGCCCGCTCCGGGGCGGTTCTCGATGACCACCTGCTGCCCCAGCCGCTGGGACAGCTGCTCGACCAACAGGCGCGCGGCGATATCGGTGGTGCCGGCGGGTGTGAAGCCTACGACGAGGCGGATCGGCCGGGTCGGCGACCAGGTGCCCTGCGCCCGCGCCGCAATCGTGCCGAGGAACGGCGCGGCCAGGGTCGCCGACAGGACGACACGGCGCGAGGGGCGCGAACTCAACATCTGGACGTCTCCTTTTTATATATTTGCCGGAAGACTGGACCGGAGCCACGCGGGGTTCAAGGGTTACGAGTGCAACCTCCATCCGCGGTGCGGTGTTGGTGGCCAGATTGGAGTTCCCCCAGATTGGAGTTCCCGTTGCCGGGCCCCGGAACCAGAACAGGCTTGCGCGCCGCCCCATGGCCGCTACAGGCAATCGTCAAAGCCGGTGCAGGACATTCAGGCCGATGGATTTTCTTCGACTTTACGCGCGCGTACTGAAACTGCTCGCCGCCGACCGCTGGGTGGCATTCGGGTTGACGGCCGCGGCGATCGCCCTCGCCGGGCTTCAGTTCCTCGAGCCCGTGCTGTTCGGCCGGGTGATCGACCTGCTCTCCAAGTCGGAACGCATGACGGTGGCGAACGTCTGGGCCGACGCCTATGTGCTGCTCGGCATCTGGTCGGCGGTGGGGCTCTCGGGCATCGCCGCCAATGTCGCCGTGTCGCTCCTGTCGGACCGGATGGCGCACCGCAATCGCCTGACCATGATGTCGCGCTACTTCCAGCACGTGCTGGCGCTGCCGCTGGATTTCCATGGCGACGTGCAGTCGGGACGGCTGATGAAGGTGATGCTCGTCGGCACCGACCATCTCTTCGGCCTCTGGCTCTCCTTCTTCCGTGAGCATCTCACCACCGCGATCGGCGCGCTGGTGCTGCTGCCGCTGACGATGGTGCTGAACTGGCGGCTGGGGCTGCTGCTAATCGGCCTCGTCGTGGTCTTCACGCTGCTGACGACGGTCGTCATCCGCAAGACGCAGGCGGCCCAGGCCCGCGTGGAGGAGTTCCACACGCAGCTGGCCGGTTCGGCGCAGGATGCGCTGTCCAACGTCGTGGTGGTGCAGTCCTTCACCCGCCTCAACAGCGAGGCGAAGATGTTCGGCGACATCATGCGCCAGGTGCTGGACCATCAGTTCCCGGTGCTGAACTGGTGGGCCGTGGTCAACGTCCTGACCCGTGCGGCCAGCACCATCACCGTCATCATGATCTTCATGCTGGGCACGCTGCTGCACCTGCGCGGCGAGGCCAGCGTGGGCGACATCGTCAGCTTCATGGGCTTCGCCACGCTGCTGGTCGCGCGGATGGAAGGCGGCGTCGCCTTCGTGTCGCATATGCTGTTCCAGGCGCCCGCCCTGCGCGAGTATTTCCGGGTGCTGGACACCGGGAGCACCGTGCCGGAGCGCCCCGGCGCCAAGGATATCGGCCGCGCGCTCGGCAATGTGCATTTCGAGGGCGTCGGCTTCTCCTATCCCAACAGCGGGCGGATCCTCAGCGGCATCGACCTCACCTCCCAGCCCGGCCAGACCATCGCGCTGGTGGGCGCGACGGGCGCGGGGAAGACGACCTCGATGCAGCTGCTGCAGCGGCTCTGGGACCCGACGGAGGGGCACATCACCCTGGATGGCGTGGACCTGCGGGACATCACCCTGGACAGCCTGCGCCGCAATATCGGCGTGGTCTTCCAGGAGAGCATGCTGTTCAACCGCTCCATCCGCGACAACCTGCTGGTGGGCCGCGCCGACGCCAGCCAGCTGGATATCGAGCGCGCCTGCCGCATGGCCGAGGCGCACGACTTCATCATGCGCCAGCCGCGCGGCTACGACACGATGGTGGGTGAGCGGGGTGCCACGCTTTCGGGCGGCCAGCGGCAGCGGCTGTCCATCGCACGGGCGCTCCTGAAGGACCCGCCGGTGCTGATCCTGGACGAGGCGACATCAGCGCTCGACGCGGCGACCGAGGCGAAGGTGGCCAAGGCGCTGCGCGCGCTTATGGCGGGGCGGACGACCTTCATCATCGCGCATCGGCTTTCCACGGTTCGCGATGCCGACGAGATCCTGGTGTTCGATCAGGGGCGGATCGTGGAACGCGGCACCTTCCAGCAGCTGCTGACCATGGCCGGGCGCTTCGCCGACCTGGTGCGGACGCAGCTGACGGGAAACACCGAGTAGCCGTTACTTCGCCGCGGCGGCCTGCCGCGCGGTCGGCAGCGCACTGCCGACGCCGTAGTCCAGGCGTTGCGCGGGGTCGCTTCCCGTGAAGCTTTCCTCGCGGGCGATGTCGAGCTTGCGCTCCATCACGGCCCGGTAGTTGCGCTCCTGCTCGGCGGATACGGACATGTCGGTCGCCCCTTGGTCTTCCGGCGACTCAACATTCGCACGCGCAATAAGTTTCCGAATATTGCAAAGCGCGTTCTGCCGCATCGCAGCATCCAATTCCGTTGCAACCATAGCGGGTGGAGGAGCAGCTTACCGCTAGGCAATCTCTCTGATGGAGGAAAGAACGCCATGGTCATTTCAAACATTCTGCGAGGCAAAGGCAGCCAGGTCATCTCGGTGCGAACCGGGGACTGCGTGGCCTCGATCACCCGAACGCTGGCGCAGCACCGGATCGGCGCGGTGCTGGTCGTGGAGCCCGACGGCACCGTGCTCGGCATCGTCAGCGAGCGCGATATCGTCCGCGCCATGGCCGGCGTTGGCGAGCCCGTCATGCAGATGACGGCGGGCCAGCTCATGACCCGCGTGCTCTACACCGTGACCCCGAACAGCTCCGTCCAGGACGCGCTGCACATGATGACCGACCGGCGCGTGCGGCACCTGCCGGTGCTGGACCGCGACGGCGCCCTGGCGGGCATGGTCTCGATCGGCGATCTCGTGAAGGCCCGCATCGCCCAGGCCGAGCATGAGACGGAAGAGCTCAAGCAATACGTCGCCACGGCCGGTTAGCGCCTTCGGCAGCGGCGCAGCATCTCGCGCCGCCGCCCTTGGCGCCAAAGGCCGGCTGCGTCTGCACACGGCGCGTGCAAACCCGGCGGGAGCCCGCAAGCACGGGGAATGCCGGGCTTGCGTCGGCCGCGAGCCTCGGCGGATGATCCGGATACATTGTTTCCTTCCGGAAAGGCTCGCCCCATGACCGTGTCCCGCCGCGCCCTCATGGCCGCTGGTATCGCCGCGCCGCTGCTTCCCTCCCTCGGGCTTTCGCCCGCGGCCGCCCAGACGCGCTGGCAGATGGCGACCGCCTATCCGGACGCCAATTTCCACACGCGCAATATTCAGACCTTCGTCACCGACCTGCAGGCGGCCGATGTGGCAGTGCAGCTGCATTCCAACGCCTCGCTGCTGCCGATGGGGCAGATCAAGCGGGGCGTGCAGACCGGCCAGGTCCAGCTCGGCGAAATCCTGCTCTCGGCCTATGGCAACGAGGATGCGTTCCTCGAAGTGGACAGCATCCCCGGCCTCGTCGCCGACTTCGCCGCCGCCAAGCGCCTTTCCGACCTCGCGAAGCCCTATGTCGAGGCGCGGCTGGCGCGGCAAGGGATCACGCTGCTCTATATGGTGCCATGGCCGCCCGGCGGCTTTTACTCCAACACACCGCTCACCTCGCTGGAATCCTTGCGCGGGACGAAGTTCCGCACCTTCAACGTCATGACGAACCGCTTCGCCACGCTGATTGGCGCCAACCCGACGCTGGTGCAGCAGGCCGAGGTGCCGCAAGCCTTCGCCACCGGCGTGGTCAATGCCATGGTGACCTCCGCGCAGACCGGCGTGGACACCCAGTCCTGGGACTATTGCCGCGTCTTCACCCCGGCCGGCTTCACCTTCACCCGCAACGCCATCATGGTGCAGAAGCGCGTCTTCGACGCCCTTCCGCCCGCCACGAAGGCCGCCGTCATGGCCGCCGCGGCCAGTGCCGAGACGCGCGGCTGGCGGATGTCCGAGGAAGCCACCGCCAGCACCGAGGCCACGCTGCGGCAGCGTGGCATGACCATCTCCCCCGCCACGCCCGAACTGACGGAAGGCATGCGCCGCATCAGTGCGCAGATGACCGAGGAATGGGTCGCGCGCACCGGCGAGGACGGGCAGCGGCTGATCGCGGCCTATCGCGGTTAGGGCCGGCACATGCGCCGCGCGCTGGACGCCCTCTACGCAGCCAGCGCCGGCCTTGCCGCGCTGTCGCTGTTTTCCATCTTCGTCGTGATGATGGCGCAGGTCGCGCTGCGCGAGACAAACCGGCAGCTGCCCGGCGCCGACGACCTCAGCGCCTATCTCTGCGTCGCCACCACCTTCTTCGCCCTCGGCGCCACCTTCAAGCGCGGCGAGCTGATCCGCGTCGGCATGGGGATCAACCGCCTCGGCCCCGCCGCGCGCCGCTACATGGAGCTGGCGGTGCTGGCGCTCGCCGCCCTGATGATCGCCTACATCGTCTTCTGGACCGCCCAGGACGTGATGTTTTCCTGGGAGATCGAGGAGGTGGCCCAAGGCACGGTGCCCTTCCACCTCTGGATACCCAAGCTGGCCATGCCACTGGGCTCGGGCATCCTGCTGATCGCCGTGGTGGATGAGTTGGTCGCCGTGGCACGAGGCGCAATTCCGTCCTACGTCCGCGCTGCCGAGGAACGAGCCGCCGCCGGCGACTTCTCGGCGGAGGTCTGAGACATGGACCTTCTCACCTTCGCCTTGCTCCTGCTGGTGCTGCTGTGCCTGCTGCTGGGTACCGGCCTGTGGATTCCGCTGTCGCTCGCCGCCGTGGGCTACGTCGCGATGGCCTCGGCGCATCCCTCGCCCGGCCTGTACCTCGCCTCCTCCTTCTGGGAGGCGACCGGCTCCTGGACGCTCGCGGCGCTGCCGATGTTCATCTGGATGGGCGAGATCCTGTTCCGCACCAAGCTTTCGGAGGAGCTGTTCAACGGCCTCGCACCCTGGGTGCGCCGCCTCCCCGGCGGCCTGCTGCACGTCAATATCCTGGCCTGCGGCATCTTCGGCTCGGTCTCGGGCTCCTCGGCGGCCACCTGCGCCACCGTCTCCAAGATCGCGCTGCCGGAACTGAAGCGGCGCGGCTACGACGAGGACGTGGCGATCGGCTCGCTCGCCACATCCGGCACCCTCGGCATCCTTATCCCGCCCTCGATCATCATGGTGGTCTATGCCGTGGCGGCCGAGGTCTCGATCGTGCGCGTCTTCATCGCGGGCTGCCTTCCGGGCCTGATCGTGATGCTGCTGTTCAGCGCCTATATCGTCGTCTGGGCCCTGCTCAACCCGAAGAAGCAACCGCCGCGGGATCCGCGCATCTCCTTCGCCGAGAAGATGCGGCAGAGCTCCAAGCTCATCCCCTGCGCCGTTCTGATCGTCGTCGTGATCGGCACGATGTTCGTGGGCTGGGCGACGGCCACCGAGGCCGCGGCCTTCGGCGTGCTCGGATCGCTCCTCATGGCGGCCGGCCGCTGGACCGGCGTGGGGCTGCTGGTACTGGACCTGATCGCCTGGGCCTTCGGCCTGATCCCCTTCTCGCAGTTCTGGCCGATCGCCTTCTTTGCCCTGCTCGGACTCGCCGCTGGCGAGCGCGTGCTGAGCTGGCAGAGCTTCGTCGACAGCGTGAAGGGCGCCACGCGCCTCTCCTGCATGATCATGTTCATCCTGGCGGGCGCGGCCTTCCTGACTAAGGCGATGGCGTTGACCGGCATTCCCTCTGCCCTGGCGGAAGGCGTGGCGCATATGCAGCTCGGCCCCTACGGGCTGATCGCGATCCTGACGGTGGTTTATGTGATCCTCGGCACGGCGCTGGACGGCGTGTCGATGATCGTGCTCACCACGTCGATCGTCATTCCGCTGGTGCAGCAGGCGGGCTTCGACCTGGTATGGTTCGGCATCTTCATCGTGCTGCTGGTGGAGATCGCGGAGATCACGCCCCCGGTGGGATTCAACCTCTTCGTCATGCAAACGATGACGGGGAAGGAACAGTTCGAGGTGGCCCGCGCCTCGATGCCCTTCTTCATGATGCTGGTGGTGACGGTCGTGCTGATCACGATCTTCCCGGTCACGCTGGTGACGGGTCTGCCGGACTGGCTGCTGAGCCGGTAACGCCAAACATTTGATGCGTTACAGCAACCGATAGGGCGAAAGCGGGTTGAATTGGCAGGTGCCGCCTGGACATCAATCCCGATGTTCGCGCCGCCCAGAGAGGCCAAGCAAATGGACAAGGATCGTATCGCCGGCGCTGCCAATCAGGCTAAGGGCGCCGTCAAGCAAGCCGCCGGAAAAGTGACCGGCGACACCAAGCTTCAGGCCGAAGGCGTTGCCGACAAGGCCGCCGGTAAGGCTCAGAGCACCGTCGGCGGAGCCAAGGACGCCGTGCGCAACGCCACCAAGAAGTAACCGTCTTGGGGTCGGCCGGTTTTCCGGTCGGCCCCACCTGCTACTCCGGCCCCGCCTTCTATTCCGGCAAGCTCCGCTCGCCCTCGCCCAAGCCACGCTGCATGGTGACCACGTCCACCCACTGGCCGAATTTCAGGCCGACGGCCTTCATCGTGCCCACCTGCCGAAAGCCTAGCGCTGCGTGCAGGCCGATCGAGCCGGCATTCTCGCTGTCGCCGATCACCGCGACCATCTGGCGGAAGCCGCTCGCCGCGGCCCGATCCAGCAGGGTCTGCACCAGGGCTTTGCCCACTCCCATCCCGCGCACATCGTCACGCACGTAGATGCTGTCCTCCGCCGTGAAGCGGTAGGCGCTGCGTTCGCGGAGCGGCGAGAAATAGCCGTAGCCGACGATGGCCTCATCATTCTCCGCGACCAGCCAGGCGCAGCGGCCGCCCTGGATCTTCTTCAGCCGCGCGGCCATCTCCGCCTCGTCGGGCGGCGCCTCCTCGAAGGTGCCCATCCCGGTCAGGACGTGATGCGCGTAGATCGCGGTGATGGCCGGAAGGTCGGCCGCCGTGGCATCGCGGATGATCATGCGAGGCGAAGCTCCTTGGCGAGGCGCGCAACGAGGTCGAGCAGCGCGCGGTCACGTCCTGGCGCGGCCACCAGCGAAAGCCCGACCGGCGCGCCGTCCACCCGCCCGACCGGCAGGCTGACCTCGCAAAGCCCGCCCAGGCCCGCGATGGCGGTGACGCCCATGGTCGCCTCGCGCACCTCATTCTGTTCGTCGGGGCTTGCCGCCAGCTTCGGAGCCGGGCCCGGGCTGGTCGGATAAGCCATCACCGCGCCACCGGCGAGCAGCGCCGTGATGCGGAGCCGGAACCCGCGCCGGAAAGCGCGGCCGGCGGCGGCCTTGGCGGCGTCCATGCCGCGCGCGGCGGCGAAGCGCTCGCCCACGCCGGGGCCGAATTTCGGCTGCGTCGCCTCGATCCAGCTGCCGAGCGTGGCCCAGGCCTCCTGCGCCTGCATGCAGCGGAAATGCTCGTAGAGGCCCGGGAGCCCTTCCGGCGCCACCTCGACGCGCATCGGCGCACCGGCGATCCGCTCCAGCGCCGCCATGGCGGGGACCATGGCGCGTGCCGTGGCGGGATCTGCGTTGATCCAGACCTCCTCAGCCTTCAGCACCGGGCCCAGGCAGCCGTCGCCGGTCTCGGCGGGCAGCAGCACGGTGCCGACCGCCTTCAGCACGGCGGCGCTGCGGGCGAACCAGCCGCAGGTGTCGAAGCTCGGGCCGAGCCCGCGGGCGCCGGCCAGGCTGACCGCGCCCCAGCTCGGGCGGATGCCGAAGACGCCGCAATAGCTGGCGGGGATGCGAACGCTGCCGCCGGTGTCGGAGCCCAGCGCGAAATCAACCAGCCCGGCGCCGACCGCCGCGGCCGAACCGCAGGAGGAGCCGCCGGGAAAGCGGTCGGGTGCGGCCGGGTTGGTGGGCGTGCCGTGCCAGACGTTCTCACCGGTGAGGCCATAGGCGAGCTCGACGGTCTTGGTCTTGCCGACCAGCCGGGCGCCGGCCTCGAGCAGGTCCATCACGGCGGGGGCTGTGGCGGCGGCGACGGGGTTGGTGCGCGCCCAGTCGGGATTGCCGTAGGTGGTCGGCGCGCCGGCGACGTCGAAGAGGTCCTTCACGGCAAAGCTCATGCCGTCCAGGGCACCCAACCCGATGGGCGCATGAGTCACGCGCCCGCCCGGCATGAAGGCCATTACATTGTCGTTCATTGGCATTGGCGTAACCCCCAGCACAGCAACGCCATGCTAGGGCCGCTTTCAGGTCACGCAAGCATCCTTGCGTCCAAGACTTTACACTTCGCCTCAGCGCGCGCGCAGGAGTTCCGGCACGCGGAGCAGGATGAACTCGTTGTCGTCGGCGCGCGTCAGGTGACGGCCGGCGCTGAACGGCAGGTTATTGTCGTTGCCCACGATGATGTGGTCCGCGTCGACCATCGCCACGTTCTCGATCGTGAAGAATGGGAAGGTCAGGCGGTTGGCCGGCGCGCCGGGGGGCAGGTCGCCGCGCTGGCGGGCGCGGTTGTCCGGGTCCTGGATCGCCATCAGGTCGATATGGCCGATCTTGCGGACGAAGCCCTCGGCATCGGCCGCGCCGAAATCCACCAGGTAGATGCGCTTCAGGCCGGCCGGCTGGACGAAGCAGGCCGGCGGCGTCACGCCGTCGCGGCAGGCGAGGCCGGGGTCGCCCTGGCCGTTGTCGCGCTCGATCACCAGTGCCCGGCGATCGTCGATGAAGTTGATGTCGCCGATGGAGACGCCGCCCGGCTCGAAGCGGTAGCGCAGGCTGCGGCCGGTGAACTCGGCGCGGGCGATGCTGAATTCCAGCAGGCGCAGGAAATTGCCCTCGGACTGGTCGGTGTTCGGGGTGAACAGCGGCTGCTCCAGCAGAGCCCAGAGCGTCTGGCCGTCCGGCGTCTGCGCCAGGCCCTCGAAACCGCCCGAGCGGCGGACGCGGAAGGGCGTGCCGGCGGTGGGCGTCGCAGGCATGGAGAGGGCCGGATGGTCGGGGGAGCGGAGCACCTCGCCGTCCAGGCGCGTCTCCACCAGGCGCGTGACGCGGCCTTGGGCATCCGCCTGGATCAGGTAGGGGCCGAATTCCTCACCGAAGTAGAAGCTGCCGTCGGCGAGGGGCTGGATGCTCTCCAGGTCGAAGTCCTGGCCGGTCAGGTAGCGCTCGCGGCTGCCCTCGGTGACGATTGGGAAGGGGACGACGCTGTTGGGGTCGCTGAGGAAGATCGTGCGCTCGACGGCGACGGCGCCGGTCGTGAAGTTCGGGCGGAGGCGGTGGAACATCAGCATCGAGTCCGCGCTGTTGCGGCGGGCGCCGAAGCCGTTGTCGGTCACGACCCAATAGCTGCCGTCGCCGACCGGCTTGATGCCGGAGAAGCCCTGGATCGCCTGGCCCTGGAACGGCAGCGGGATGCCGGTGTCGCGGCTACCGTAGGCCGCGCCGGTGTTGCCCATGATGCTGCCGGGCTGGGCCGTGCGGAGGTTGCCCGGACCGTTGAAGCGGCCGGAGACCGCGAAGCCCGGCGGCGCATCGGCCGGCGGCGCCGTGAAGGTCGCGGCGGGCAGGATGGCGTGGCCCTCGAGGCGCGCTTCGAAACGCGTGTCGGCGAAAGCGGGAACGGCCATGGTCAGGGCGGCAACGGTGGCAAGCAGGACGCGACGCATCGGCGGGAAACCCCTCGGAATGAAGGGCGCGGCCTAGCAGCGGCACATGACCGTCAGCTGACGGATTTATGTCAGCCCGATCAAACCAGTTCGAGCAGGACGGATTTGACGAGCATCGCAGCCAAGGCCGCCGTCGCGATCGCCGCACCGACCGGCATCCATCGGTGCGCCAAGGCGAAAGCGCCGCCGCCGACGATCAAGGCCCAGGCGAACAGGTCGCCATATTCGACATGATCCACGACAAACCTCCCGTTTTTGTAATGTTTCGGTAATCTATACGCCGGGGCTTCCTAAAGCCAGCCTATTTCCGCAGCGATGCCTTCGGCCGGCCAGCCGCGTCCCAGCTGGAATCCGCCAGCCAGGCCTCGATGGCGTTGCGGCGGGCAGGCCACTCCTCCTCGATGATGGAGAACCAGGCGGTGTCCCGCCGGCGGCCCTTGATCGTCAGATGGGCGCGTAGCGTGCCCTCATAGGTGAAGCCCAGCCGGGCGGCGGCACTGCGCGAGGGAGCGTTCAAGGCGTTGCACTTCCAGGTCAGGCGCCGGTAGCCGAGGTCGTCCATCGCATGGCGCATTAATAGAAACATCGCCTCGGTCGAGGCGCGCGTGCGCTGCATGCGCGGACTGAACCAGATGTTGCCGAGTTCGATATGCGCGTGGGCGGGGTAGATCTCCATCAGCGTCAGCCAGCCGTCGACGGAACCGCTGCGGTGCGGGCGCACGGCCCAGGCGATCGGGTCGTGGGTGGTGGCGAAATTGCCGACGAACGTGCGGAACGCGGCTTCGGTGGCGAAGGGCCCGTAGCCCATATAGGCCCAGCTCGCCTCCGACCCCTCGCCTTGCATGGCCTGCCAGAGGTCGGCCGCATGGCGGATGTGCAGCGGCTCCAGATCCACGCTCTGGCCGCGATGGGGGATGCGGGCGGGGAGCTGACGGGGCGTGGGATCGACCCGTGGGCCGACCGGCGGCGCGGTCTCGGGGTCATGCGGGGGCTGAAAATCGCTCATGCGGCATGATCGCCTGCTTGCGCCGCCGCGTCACCCACCCCAAAAACCCCCCATGGACATCGCAGCAGAACCCATCGTCGCCGCCCCCCCGGGATTTTTCGCCGAGGAAGTCTTCTGGGTCCACCACTGGACCGACAGCCTCTTCAGCTTCAAATGCCGCCGGGACCCGGGCTTGCGCTTCACCTCCGGCCAATTCGCCATGATCGGGCTGATGGTCGGCGGCAAGCCGCTGGTGCGCGCCTATTCCATGGTCAGCCCCGCCTGGGAGCACCATCTCGAATTCCTCTCCATCAAGGTGCAGGACGGGCCGCTGACCTCACGCCTCCAGCACATCCAGGTCGGCGAGCGCGTGCTGATCGGCCGCAAGACGGTGGGAACGCTGGTCCTCGACAATGTCCGGCCAGGGCGGAACCTCTGGCTGCTGGCCACCGGCACCGGCCTCGCCCCCTTCATGTCGCTGATCCGCGACCCCGACGTCTTCGACCGCTTCGATCGCGTGATCGTGGCGCATACGGTGCGCGAGGTGAAGGAACTGGCCTATCGCGACTACATCACCGGTGAGCTGCGGGAACACGAGTTGCTTGGCGAAATGGTGAGCGAAAAGCTGATCTACCTCCCCTCGGTGACGCGCGAGCCCTTCCCCGTCCAGGGCCGCATTACCACCCGCCTCGAATCGGGCGATGCCGAGCGCCAGGCCGGCGTGGAGCCGCTCGATCCCGAGCACGACCGCGTGATGATCTGCGGCAGCGAGGCCATGAACAGCGATTGCAAGGCGCTGCTGGAAGCCCGTGGCTTCATCGAGGGCACCAACCACGTTCCGGGCAGCTATGTCGTTGAAAAGGCATTCGTCACTAAATAGCCGGTCATTGGCAACCCGAGCCTCCCCACAGTGTTAGGGTCTGCGCCATGGAAACATTACCGCAACGCCCGCGCGCCGTACCGAGCCCGCGGGAAGTCCTCTCGCGGTGTGCACTCCTCCTCGATGTCGACGGGACTTTGGTCGAAATCGCGCCGCGCCCCGACGACGTCTTTGTCCCCGATACGCTTCGTTCGGATCTCGGCGCCCTGTACGAAGCCATGGGCGGTGCCGTCGCGCTGATCACCGGGCGCGGGCTGGCCGATGTCGAAGGGCTCATCGCGCCGCTGCGGTTGCCGATCGCCGCCGAGCATGGCGGCGTGCTGCGCCCCGACCCTTCGGAACCTCCCCAGCGCGCCCTGCTCCTGCCTGCGCCGCAGGAGTGGCGGGACGCCGCCGCCGCCTATGTCGCGGCCCATCGGGGAATGGTCTTCGAGGAGAAGTCCGGCGGCTTCGTGCTGCACTACCGCCTCGCACCCGAGCAGGACCTGCCGGCCTTCGACCTCCTGCGGACCCTGATCGGCACCGCGAAGGAGTTCGAGATCCTGCGCGCGGCCATGGCCTGGGAGGTTCGCCCGCGCGGCGTGAACAAGGGCGGCGCGGTCCGCAAGATCATGAGCGAGGCGCCCTTTGCCGGTCGCAAGCCCATCTTCATCGGCGACGACGTGACGGACGAGGACGGGATCGTCGCAGCGAGGGAACTCGGCGGCGAGGGTTACCGCGTGCCGGAAGATTTCCAGTCGCCGGCGGCGGTCCGCGGCTGGCTCGCATCCCTGGTCGTGGGGCAGCATGCGGCAACCGCTTGAGATGACGCCGCGCATGCAGAGCTATTCGCAGGTGGGGCTCACCCTGCCGGCGATGCGCCTTTCCCGCAGTTCGGAGGATGGATTTTGGCGCGCCTGGTGATCGTATCGAACCGCGTGCCGCCGCTCCGGGAATCCGGCGCGGCGGCAGGCGGGCTGACCGTGGCTCTGCAGGAGGCGGTGAAGCGGCGAGAGCTGCTGTGGTTCGGCTGGTCGGGCGAAAGCTCCGACAGCAAGGAGCCGCGCATGTCCAGCGCCGGCAACACCACCCATGCCTTGCTCGATCTCACCACCGCGGAGCACCGGCTCTATTATTCGGGCTTCTGCAACGGGATGCTCTGGCCGCTGCTGCATTACCGCTTCGGCCTCGCACAGTTCCGGCGCACCGAGGAAGAAGCCTGGCGCGCGGTGAACCGCCGCTTCGCCGAGGCGCTGATACCGTTGCTGCGTGAAGACGACACCATCTGGATTCACGACTTCCATCTGTTTCCGCTGGCCGCGATCCTGCGCGAGCTTGGCGCGAAGCAGCGGATCGGCTTCTTCCTGCACGTCCCCTTCCCGCCGCCCGCCGTCTTCGCGGCGCTGCCACGCGCGGAGGCGCTGCTCAAGGACCTCGCCGCCATCGACCTGATCGGCGTGCAGACCGACGAGGATGCCCGGCATCTGGCCGAGGCGATGCAGCAGCAGGGCGTGGACACCCCCGTCGGGGTCTTTCCGGTCGGGATCCATGCCGAAGGCTTCGCCCGCATCGCCGAGGCCGCGGTCGGACGCAAGGACGGCATCCGTTTCCAGGAAAGCCTCAGCGGCCGGCGGCTGATCTTCGGCGTGGACCGGCTGGATTACAGCAAGGGCCTGCCGCAGCGGCTGGCGGGCTATGCCGACCTGCTGAAGCGCTTTCCGCAGCATCGCGGCAAGGTGACGTTCCTGCAGGTCGCGCCAATCTCGCGGGGCGAGGTCTCGCATTACCGCATGCTTCGGCGCGAGCTGGACGAGATGGTGGGGCGCATCAACGGCGAATTCGCCGAGGTGGACTGGGTGCCGCTGCGCTGGACGACACGCCCGGTCCAGCGCCGCACCCTGGCGGGATTTCTCCGCATCACCCGCGTCGCTCTGGTCACGCCGCTGCGGGATGGAATGAACCTCGTGGCGAAGGAATTCGTCGCGGCACAGCCGCCGGAGGATCCCGGCGTGCTGATCCTCTCGCGCTTCGCTGGCGCGGCGCACGAGCTCGAGGGCGCGGTGAAGGTTAACCCGAACGACCCCGACGAGATCGCAGAGGCGCTGGATTTGGCGCTGACCATGCCGCTCGCCGAACGCAAGGCACGCTGGCGGCAAGATTTCGACAGGCTAGTGGAAGCAGGGCCGAGCGGCTGGTCGCGCGCTTTCCTCGCCGACCTGAACCGGGCGGAGTTCGCGGCACCAGGGTGAGTGCGGCGCCCCTCTTCTGCATGGCGAAACGGCGCGGTAGCCTTCCCCGTCGTTAGAAGGGACAACGCCATGATCGTCGAAGAACGCATCTACACCATGCATCCGGGCCAGATCGCCCATTACGTGAAGGCCTATGCCGCCGAGGGCCTTGCCATTCAGAAGCCCATCCTGGGCCGGCTGGTGGGCTATTACACGACCGAGTTCGGGCCCCTAAACCAAGTCATCCACATGTGGGCCTATGAGAGCCTCGCCGAGCGCGCCGAGCGCCGCACGAAGCTTTTTCAGGACCAAGCTTGGCTCGATTACCTCGGCAAGGTGCGCGGCTTCATCGCGACGCAGGAGAGCAAGCTGCTCATCCCGGCGGCGTTCCACCAGGTGAAGTGGCAGGACTGAACCTACCGCCGGGCGCCCTAATCGGGCTCCCGGCCGCTTCCGCCGTGAGAGCCTGGGCCAGCGTCCGCAGGTCCTCGGCCGCCGGGCAGTTCGGGTGCCGCGTCAGCAGCGGCGTCTGTGCCCGGATCGCGGCGGGGACCTTCACATCCCGGCGCACGGCGCCAAGCAGCGGCACGCCCGCTCCGAGAAACCCCCGGCAAGCGGCGTCCAGCGCCGCATGGACCCGCAGCGCCTGCGAGTGCTGCGCCACCATATTGACCAGCACGCCCGCGCGGCCTTCCGGCGCATCGCGGCGGTGCAGCTTCAGCACGGCATAGGCATCGGTGAGGCTGGTCGGCTCCTCGCTCGCGACGACGAGGAGGAGATCGGCCACAGCCGCAAGCCGTCGTTGCGCGGCCCCCAGTCCGGCGCCGAGATCGAGCACCACATCATCCGCGTCTGCGCCACGCAGCAGCGCGACGAGCTGCGCCAGGCCCGCACCCTCCAGCGCCGCCAATGCCGCCGAGCCGGAGCGGCCGGGCAGCACGCCGAAGCCCGCGGGGTGGGTGATCGTTGCCTGCGCGGCCGTGCAGCGCCCGGCAAGCACGTCGCCAAGATCCAGCCGCGGATCGAGGCCGAGCTGCACATCCACATTCGCCAGCCCGAGATCGCCATCCACCAGCAGCACGACCCGCCCCGCCTCGGCCAGGGCCTGTGCGAGGCCGATGGCGAGGCAGGTTTTGCCCACGCCGCCTTTGCCGGAGGCGATGGCGATCAGTCGCCGCGTCATGCCGTGTTCTCCCGATGGGGACCGTTGACGAGGCGCGCGGCCAGCCAGGCCGGCGTCAGCGCCTGCAATCCATTCGCGACCTGCGGGCCGATCCCAGCCTCGGTCAGCGCGAGGCCGGTAGCCGCCGCCGAGAGGATGCCGCCCAGTCGCCTCACGGTGTCGAGCCGCGTCGGCAACAGGTGCCGCGCGCCGAGCAGGTGAAAGGCCCGGGCCAGTTCGGCGCTTTCGTCGGCATCGAGGCCCGCAGGCAGGACCAGGACCGGAATGGCATCGGCGGCGCGGATCAGCCGGTGCAGGCGCTCGGCCTGCGCCCCGTCGAAGGGATCGCAGCCGAAGCCGTCGACGAAGGCCGGCTGGCCGGGCTTGCGGGCGTGCAGGACCTTGGCCAGCACCTCCGGCTGCGCGGCCACAGCCAGCGTCAGGCGCAGCAGCCGCGTGAAGGCGGCGAGCTGTTCCACCGCACCGGCCCGCGCGCCGTCGGCCGTGACCACGATGGGCGATTGCCCGGCCATGGCGGCACGCGCGGCGAGCTTGGCGCAGGTCAGCGTCTTGCCCGCCCCGGGCGGCCCAACGAAGAGGATCGGCCGGTCCTCCGGCAGCTTGGCGAAGCTGAGGCGGCCGGCGAGGGCTTCCTCGAGATCGGTCCCCGCAAAGTGCATGGCCAGCGCCGGCGGCAGGTTGTGCCGCTCCAGTTCGGGCGGCAGACCGCGCGGACCTGCTTCCGGCTCCGGCAGGATGAACTCCGGCTCGCCCTGGTCCAGCCCTGCGGTAACCTCGACGCCACCGCCCACGCGGCGAGTGCCGAGAACCACGGCCTCCTCGCCCAGCGCCTCGCGGACGGCGGCGAGGGCGAGGGTCGCATTGCGGGCGTGGAAGACGCGGAGGCGCATGGCTCAGACGCTGCCCAGGCTGCGGATGCGGATGCGCGGATGGATTTCCGACTGCGACAGCACCGACGTGCTGGGACGAAAGCGATCGACGATGGCGCGCAGATGCGGCCGCAGCGCGCCGGAGCACAGCAGCGCCGCCTGTTCGCCCTGGGCGGCCTGGGCATCCAGGACATCGCGCATCCGCTGCATGAAGACCTGGAGGCGCGCTGGTTCCATGGCGAGCTGGCGGTCCTCCGCCGGGCCGGTCAGGCATTCGGTGAAGGCGACCTCCCATTCCGGGGAGAGCATGACGATCGGCACATAGCCCTGCGGCCCCCGCGCCCCTTCCGATAGCTGGCGGCTCAGGCGCATGCGCACGATGCCCAGCATCTGCGGCAGCGCGCGCAGATTTGCCGAGGCCGCCTCCTGCAGGCCTTCCAGGATCGTCGACAGGTCGCGGATCGAGACGCGCTCCGACAGCAGCGCCTGCAGCAGCCGCTGCAGCACGCCCACGCTGACCTGCGAGGGGATGAGTTCCTGCACGAGCTTCTGCTGCTCGCGCGGCAATTCGTCGAGCAGCTTCTGTGTCTCGCTGTAGGAGAGCAGCTCGCTCATATTCTCACGCACGACTTCGGTGAGATGCGTGGCCAGCACGCCGGCGCAATCCACCACGGTGCAGCCGCGCATCAGCGCCTCGTCACGCAGCTTCTCCTCGATCCAGAGGGCGGGCAGGCCGAAGGCGGGTTCGCTGGTCTTCTCGCCGGCCATGTCTGGCATGCCGCCCTCCGGATCGATCGCGAGATGCATAGGCGGGCGCAGCACGCCGCGCGCGGCCTCGATCTCCTTCACGCGCAGGACGTAGGTGTCGGGCGGCAGGTCGAGATTGTCCTGGATGCGGACCGAGGGCAGAACGAAGCCCATCTCCTGCGCGATGGTGCGCCGGAGGCCACGGATCTGCTCCGTCAGGCGCGGGGCGTCGCCCGAGGCCAGCGAGAGCAGCCCGTAGCCCAGCTCCAGCCGCAGCAGGTCCATCCGCAGCGCCTCCGAGACCGCGGGTTCGGTCGGCACGGCCGGCGCAGCGACGGGCGACGATGGCTCGACCAGCGAGGCCTTGCGCTGGTACCAGGCGGCGGCGCCCAGCAGCAGCGCCATGAGCAGAAAGGGCAGCTTGGGCATGCCCGGCATGGTGCCCAGCAGGACCGAGCTTCCCGCGGCGATGGCCAGCGGTTTCCAGCCCGCCAGTTCCCGCGCCATCAGCTTGTCCGCCGGTTCCTCGCGCGCCGCCTTGGTGACGATGATGGCGGCGGCGATCGAGACGAGCAGCGCGGGGATCTGTCCGACGAGGCCGTCGCCGACGGTCAGGATCGAGTAGGTCTCGACCGCATCGGAAAAGCCCATGCCGTGCCGGCCCACGCCGATGGCGAAGCCGCCCAGCAGGTTGATGAAGGTGGAGACCAGCCCCGCCGTCGCATCGCCCTTCACGAACTTGGCGGCGCCGTCCATTGCGCCGTGGAAGCCGCTCTCCTCCTGGAGCTCGCGGCGGCGGTTCTTCGCCTCGGCCTCGTCGATGGTGCCGGCAGAGAGGTCGGCGTCGATCGCCATCTGCTTGCCGGGCATCGCATCGAGGTGGAAGCGCGCCGCGACCTCGGCCACGCGGCCCGCGCCCTTGGAGACGACGACATGGTTCACCAGCAGCAGGATGGCGAAGACGATCATGCCCACCAGGATGTCGCCGCCCATCAGGTAGCGGCCGAAGGTGGCGATGACGGCGCCCGCCGCCTCCGGCCCCTCATGCCCATTGGCGAGGATCGCGCGCGTCGTGCCGACGTTCAGGCCGAGCCGGAACAGCGTGGTGATGAGCAACAGTTGCGGGAAGGATTGGAAGTCGAGCGGGCGGGAGAGCAGCAGCGTCACCATCAGCATCAGGACGGAGACGACGATGTTGAGCGCGAGGAACGCATCGAGCAGCGCGCCAGGCAGCGGGACGATCAGGATGACGACGACGAGCGTGATGCCCGCGATCAGCGCTGCCTCCGAGGAGATGCGAAGCTTTGCCAGCCAGGAAGGAAGCGCGAACGCCTTCACGCCACGCGCCAGGATTCAGGCATCTGCCCCGGCGCAGGTGTCACGGTGAGGCCCCGGCCGCGATACTCCGACAGCTTGTTCCGCAGCGTGCGGATCGAGATACCAAGGATTTCCGCCGCGCGCGTGCGGTTGCCGAGGCAGCGGCCCAGCGTTTCCAGGATGAGCTCGCGCTCCACCTCCTCCATGCGGCGGCCGACCAGCGCGGCGATGGCAAATTCGGGGCCATGAGGCTTCGTTGCGGCTGCCGTGGGTTCAGCGTCGGGCGCGGCGTGGATCTCCGCCAGTTCGACCGCATCCGTGCCGATCTCGCGGCCGGTGGCGAGCAGGACGGCGCGGTGCATCGCATTCTCCAGCTCGCGCACATTGCCCGGCCAGGAATGCGTCATCAACCGCGATGCCGCCAGCGGAGAAAGCGCGCGTTCCGGCAGACCGTTCGCGGCGGAATAGCGCGCGCAGAAATGCTGCGCGAGCGGCAGGATATCCTCGTGCCTCTCACGCAACGGTGGGATGCGGAGCTGCACCACGTTAAGACGGAAATACAGGTCCTCGCGGAAGCGGCCGGCGCGCACCTCGGCCGGAAGGTCGCGGTTGGTCGCGGCCAGGATGCGGACATCCACCTTTACCGGATGCGTGCCGCCGAGCTTGTCCACCTCTCGCTCCTGGATCGCGCGCAGCAGCTTGGCCTGGAGGCGCAGCTCCATCTCGCCGATTTCGTCGAGCAGCAGCGTGCCGCGCTCCGCCTGCTCGAACTTGCCCTTGCGCGAGGCGACGGCACCGCTGAAAGCCCCCTTCTCATGACCGAAGAGCTCGCTTTCCAGCAGCGCCTCGGGTAGCGCCGCGCAATTCAGCGCGACGAAGGGCCCGCGCGCACGGCGGGATGCGGCGTGGATGTGCCGGGCCAGGACCTCCTTGCCCGTGCCGCTCTCGCCGGTGATGAGCACCGAGGCCTCGGCGCGCGCGAGTTGCTCCGCGCGGGCCAGCAGCGCGCGCATGCTCGGATCGCGGCAGACCGGCGCGTCGCTCGCCGCCGTCACCGCTTCCAGCATCGCCGCGATCAGCTCCGCCTCGGGCGGCAGGGGCAGGAACTCCCGGGCTCCGGCGCGGATCGCGCGCAGCACCGCCTCCGCATCCGCGTTGCGGCCGCAGGCGACGACGGGCGTGGCGATGCGTTCCTCGCGTAGGCGTTCCAGCAGCCAGGGCAGGTCGTGCACGGCGTCCGCCAGCGCCAGGTCGGCACCGGCGCCGCGCAGATGCTCCAACCCCGCCGTCACGCCATCGACCTGCGCCAGCGCCGCGCCGCGCGCGGTGGCGATACGCGCCGCCTGCCCCAGCTCGCCCGAGAGCGAACCAATGATGAGCAGCCGCGTCATATCCCGCGATCCGCCTTCACGATCTCCGTCATGGTGATGCCGAGGCGGTTGTCCTCCACCATCACCACCTCGCCGCGCGCGACGAGGCGGTTGTTGACGTAGATATCCACCGCCTCGCCCAGCTTGCGGTCCAGCTCCACGACCGCGCCGCGGCCGAGCTTGAGGAGCTGGCTCACCTGCATGGTCGCGCGGCCCAGCACGGCGCTGACCTGGACCGGGATGTCGTAGACCGCCTCCAGATCCCGCGCGATGGGCAGCGCCTTTTCGGAACCCGGCGGTGCGCCGGGCATGGCTGGCGTGAAATCGGATGCGTCGGTCATGGGATATTCCCTTGGATCCGGAGATCAATCGACAAGCTGGTCATCCTTGCCCTCCGAGAGCTGAATCTGGCCTTGGGACGCGAGGTCCTTGGCGGCGGCGACGATCGTCGCCTGGGCTTCGTCGACATCCTTGAGCCGCACGGGGCCCAGGGATGCGATGTCGTCGCGCAGCAGCTTGGCCGCGCGTTCGGTCATGTTGCGGAAGAAGAGCTCGCGCATCTCCTCGGCGGCGCCCTTGAGCGCGAGGGTCAACCGCTCCTTCTCGACGCTGCGGAGCAGGACCTGCAGCCCCTGCGCATCGAGGCGGCGGAGGTCGTCGAAGGTGAACATCAGCGCGCGGATGCGTTCGGCCGCCTCGCTGTTGCGCTCCTCCAGGGCGGCCATGATGCGGCCCTCGGCCTGGCGATCGAGGCCGTTGAAGATTTCCGCCATCATCTCGTGCGCATCGCGGCGCGTGGAGCGGGCGAGGTTCGACATGAACTCCATCTTGAGAGTGCGCTCGACGCCTTCCAGCGCCTCCTTCTGCACGTTCTCCATGCGGAGCATCCGCATCACGACCTCCATCGCGAAGCCTTCCGGCAGGATGGAGAGCACGCGTGCCGCATGGTCTGGCTTCACCTTGGTGAGCACGACGGCGACGGTCTGCGGGTATTCGTTCTTCAGGTAGTTCGCGAGCACCGTCTCGTTCACATTGCCGAGCTTGTCCCACATCGTTCGGCCGGCCGGGCCGCGGATTTCCTCCATGATCTGCGCGACGCGCTCTCGCGGCAGGGTCTTGAGCAGCAGCCGCTCCGTGCTCTCGAAGGAGCCGACCAGATGCCCCGCCTTGCCGAGATGCGTGGCGAATTCGTCGCAGATATCCTCCACGGCTTGCGCCGAGATCGTACCCAGCTGCGACATGGCGGCGGAGAGGTCGCGGATCTCGTCCTCATGCATGCGGGCGAAGAGGCGCGCGGCGTGCTCCTCGCCCAGCGCCAGCATCAGTACCGCCGCCTTCTGCGGCCCGCGCATGGTCCGGGTGACGCTCATTCCTCATCCTCCGGTGTCAGCCAGCGGCGAACGACGAGCAGCGCCTGGTCGGGACTTTCATCGACCAGCGCCGTGATGCGGGCGATGGAAGAGGCGCGCATCCGGCCCTGCACATGTGCCAGGTGGATCATGCGGTCGCTCTCCGTCTCGCCCTCCGCGCCAGGCAGCAGCTCGTTGACGTCTCCGGCCAAAGCGGCCGCGCCGCCGGCGAGGGCAGTCCCTGCCAGCACTGGCGTCGGGTTCAGCGTGAGCGACAGCTTGCGAGCGACCGGCCGCGCGACCAGCAGCAGCGTCAGCAGGATCAACACGCCGATGACGCCGGTTTCCAGTAGCCGCGCCAGCGTCGCCTGGGTGATGTCGAGTCCGAAGGTTCCGGTGTCCCGCTGCACGGTTTCGGGCTCGGCGAAGCGCATGGAGACGACCTCCACACGGTCGCCGCGCTGCTCGTTGAAGCCGACCGCGTTGCGCACGAGGCTGACGATGCGCGCCAGCTCGTCGGCCGTGCGCTCCCGTACATTGGGCGGGCCCTCGGCCTGGACTTCGGCCACGCCGTCCACCAGGACGGCGACGGTCAGGCGGCGGATGACCGGGTGCTCGCGCAGCACATTGCGCGTGGTCCGGCCGATCTCGAAATTCGTGGTCTCTTCCTGCTTGCTTTCCTGGTTGCCGCCGCCGCTCGCCGGCGGTTCGGCGCCGGGCAGGTTGTTCGCCACGCTGACGTTCGCATTATCCTGCGTGCGGTTCGTCTCGGTCGTGGACTGCGTGCTGCGCGGCACCTGATTGTCCGGATCGAAGCGCTCCTCGCGGGTTTCCACGCGATCGAAGTCCATCTCGAGCGAGACCTCCGTCCGGACGCGGCCCGGGCCCAGCACCCGTTCCAGCATTTCGTCCACATTGCGGGCGAGACGCGCCTCCTGGCCGCGCCGCAGCTCGTCCTGGGTTTGCGCGCCGGCGGGGCCGGAGAGCGCCTGCCCGCCACGCGCCAGCAGCTCACCGCGGCTATCCACGATGGAGACATTCTGCGGGCGCAGGCCGGGCACCGCCGCCACGACCAGATGCAGCACCGCCTGCACGCCCTCGCGATCGAGCCGTTGCACCCCTTGCATGGTCAGCAGCACGCTGGCCTGGGCTTCGGCACGCTCGCGGGAGAAAGCCTCGCGGCGGGGTAGGACGAGGTGAACGCGCGCGGCGCGGACGCCCTGCAAGGCGCGGATGCTGCGGGCCAGCTCGCCTTCCATCGCCCGCAGGCGGTTCATTTCCTGCTGGAAGGGCGTGGTGGTCAGGCTCTCACCGCGATCGAACAGCTCATTGCCGATCGAGCCGCCGGAGGGCAAGCCTTCGCGCGCCAGGGAGAGACGCAGGCGCGGCACATCCTCAGCCGGGACCAGCACCTGCGTGCCGTTGGAGGCGAGGCGGTAGGGCACCCGCTGGCGCTCCAGCGCCGCGACGACCGAGCCGGCGTCGCGGGCTTCCAGGTCGCCGTAGAGCAGGCCCATGGGCGGCGTTCCCGCGCGCAGCACCAGGAAGGCGATCAGCCCAAGCACGCCCAGCCCGACGCCGCCGAGGGCCAGGAGCCGCACGCGCCCGAGCGCGCGAAGCTGCCCGATCAGATCCTGCACAGCATCCCCGGAGCCAGGCTGCGTGGCATCGGGTGGCGTGAAACGCTGCGCGCTCGGCAACGGGACATCCGAAGTTCTCCAGAGGCACATCCTGTGCCCTGGGCAGAACTTGCCGCATGACCAGTTTCCGGATGGTTAACGGAACCGGGGAAGGATCAGCTGCCGTCCAGCCCGCGGACCTTGTCGAAGTCCACCGAAATCGCGCCGAGGTTCAGGCGCACCTTGCCGTCCTGCCGGTCCACGCCGGTCGCCCGTGCCAGGACGCCGGCCGTCAGCTCCACTTGCGTGCCGTCCGCTCGCGCCCCCGCGATGACGTATTTATACGCCCCGTCGGGCAGCTGCTCGCCGCTCAGGTTGCGCCCATTCCATTGCCAGGTGGTTTGCGCCGCGCCGAGTGCTCCCTCGCTGGTCGCCACCACGCGGCCGGCCGAATCCTGCACCTGGATGAAGCCGTAGGCCGCCGCTCCCGCTGCCGGAAGCCGCAACGCCGCCACGCCGTTCTGCAGGGAGAGCTGGTCGCTTTCGACCTCGACCATGCGCCCCATCAGCGGCGCCGCGCTGACGAGCTGGCTGCCCTGCTGCACCGAGATCAGCGTCTCCAGATTCGTGTTCACCTTGAGCTGCTGCTCGACCGAGGCGAACTGCACGAGCTGCTGCGTCATCTCCTGCGGGTCCATCGCGTTGGTTGGATCCTGGTTCCGCAGCTGCGTCGTCAGCAGGGTCAGGAAGGTGTTGAAGTCCGCGCCGATCCCCGTCCTGTTGGTGGCGGGCGCGGGGGTGTTCGTGCCGCTGGTGTTGGTGATGGCTCCGCTCATCGAGGTTCTTCCTTTCCGTCAGATGTTGAGGTCGAGCAGGCTGCGCATGACGCGCGGGGGCGGGGCTTCGGCCACCGGCATCCGGCTGGTGCCGCCGGAATGGCCGCCGCGCCGGTCATCGCCGCGCGCACTGTCGTGCTGCCCGGGGCGGGCATCGCCCCCATGGGTTTCGAGCGAGAAGTCGATCCCGCCCGCATCCACTCGCAACCCGGCCTCGGCCAGGTTGCGGTCGAGTTCGTGGCGGTCGCGCTGGAGCAAGGCGAGGGTTTCCGGCCGCTCCGCCGTCACGCGGACGCTGTGGCTGTCGCCCTCTCGCTGTACGCGGATCTGGACACGCCCCAGTTCGGGCGGTTCGAGCGAGAGATCGAAGCCGTTGGACGGCCCCGGCGTGAAGGCGAGCGCGATGGCGACGGACGCGACCTGCCGCGCGGGAGGTGGCGGCGGGCTGGGGCTTGCGGAGGCCAGCGGCGAGGCTTCGGCCAAGACGGGACGCGCTGCCGCGCCCTGATAGGCGGCGATCTCTGCCGTGGGCGCGCCCAGCGCTTCGGCCTGCCATAGTGCGGAGGTGAGCGAAGGTGCGGTGCGCTGGGGCGCTGGAATGGCGACGGCAGGCACTTCCGGAAGCTCCGGCACCGGCGCAGCCGAGGATTCGGACATGGTCTCCTCCTTGACCCGCGAAGCGAGCGGCCGCGCTGCTTGCGGCGCCGGTGCGGACGTGGCCTGCGCAATCGGCTCGGCGGGCGTCGCGGCTGCGGAGACGATGACCGGCATCGCGATCACGGGAATCGTGTCGGGATCGGTGGCCTCCTCGTCCGATTCCGGTGGTGCGGCTGCAGGCATGCGCGGAGGCATCGGCGGGGCGGAAGCCGGCACAGGAATCCCGGTCGGCAAGGGCAGCAGCTGCGTAGTCTCCGCCGGCTTCAGCTCCGGCGGGATGGGCAACTGATCCTCTTCGGCAGGCTCCGGACCGCGGGTCGCCTCATCGAGCTCCGGAATGACGTCCGCGACAGGCAGTTCAACGAGCGGCACCGGCATTACCGCCGCCTCCTCGATCGGAACCGGTATCGGCGCCGCGATCGTGATCTCCGGCATCTGGGCGGATGCAGCAGCCACCACCACAGTGGAAGGTGCCACGGGAGCCGCCGCCGTCGAAGCATCGCCGGCTGCCAGGCTGCGCGTCAGCGCCTCGGCGAAACCCCCCTCGCCCTCCGCGCATGGAGCAGCGCCAGCGGGAGCAATCGGCGGCGACGGCGCTCCTATCGGTAAGGCGGCATCCATGGCTGGGATCCTCGCGGCGGATGGCCCGGTTGACGCCGGGGGCGGACCCGATGCCCACCGCAGGCCGCTTCGCAAAGCACGGGCCGCGGCGTGAAGCCGCCAACCCGGCAAACCGCGTCGGGCAGGCGGCAATATCCGGCCGGCCCCCGGCAATCCTTACCGGGCAAAGCCGCCAGGATGCTGGCACGCATCCTGCCTCAGACCCGCTGCAGTCCCGAATGCCTCGGGCGACGATCCATGGCGAAGAGGTCTACCCCCATGTCTCTTTTCGGTGCGATGAACACGGCGATCTCGGGCCTCAACGCCCAGTCGCGCGCGCTCGGCCATATCTCGGACAATCTGGCGAACAGTCAGAGCACCGGCTTCAAGCGCATCGACACCAACTTCACCAATCTGGTCACGCAATCCGGCCAGACGATGCATGAGCCGGGTTCGGTGATGGCCCGGCCCGACTATACCAATTCTGTGCAGGGCACGGTGGAGCAGAGCGACAATCCGCTCGCCCTGGCCATCGGCGGCCAGGGCTTCTTCAGCGTGGCGCAGTCTCGCGGCACGTCGAACGGCCTGCCGGCTTTCGACGAGCGGCAATTCTATACCCGCGCCGGCGATTTCCGGATGGATCGGGACGGCTACCTCGTCAACGGCGCCAACTATTTCCTCCAGGGCTGGCCGGTGAATTCGGATGGAACGGTCGATCGCACGACGCTCGATCCGGTGCGGGTCAGCCAGCAGGTGTTCAACCCCATCGCCACCTCCACCATCGAGATGGCGGCCAATATCCCAGCGCTCGATCCGCCCGCGACGCCGGCCGACGCTAAGAGCTTCAGCACCCAGGTGCAGGTCTACGACCAGCTCGGCACGCGGCACGCGGTCACGCTGACATTCTCGCAGACGCCGGGCGCCGTGGGTCCGCCGGCAACGCCGGGTGCGGCGCGAAGCTGGCAAATGAGCATCTCGCCCAATCCGGTCGGCGGCGCGGTGAGCATCCCCATCACCTTCGGCACCAACGGCACGATCGAAACCCTGGACGGCGTGACCGGCACGGCCAATACCCCGGCTGCGCTGGACTTCGCGATGGACTTCGGCCTGGGCAACCAGGACATCAAGCTGGACCTCGGCCGCTTCGGCGTGGCGCAGGGCATCACGCAGCAGGCCGGGACGGATTTCTCGCTTCGGACCCTGCACCAGAACGGCGTCCCGCCCGGCTCCTATTCCGGCCTCGCCATCCGTGAGAACGGCGACATCGCTGTCAATTACGACAACGGCGAATCCCGCGTCATCGCGCGCGTGCCGCTCGTCTCCTTCAGCGATGCGGACAAGCTGCAGCGCCTCGACGGCCAGGCCTTCATGCGCACCATCGAAAGCGGCGAGGCGCAGGTGACGGACTCCGCGACGAACGGCGTCGGCAAGCTGGTGGTGGGCGCGACGGAGGGTTCCAACGTCGATATCGGCACGGAGTTCACCAAGCTGATCGTCGCCCAGCGCGCCTATACGGCGAATACCCGCGTCGTCACCACCACCGACGAGATGCTGCAGGAAACCATCAACATGAAGCGGTAGCCGGGCGACCCCTCGTCAACAGGCATCCTTATAAGGTTTCTCCACCATGAGCCTCGATCTCGCCTTCGGCATCGCCAGGAGTGGGTTGCTCGCCACCCAGCGGGCGCTGGCCAATGTGGCGCAGAATCTCAGCAATGCGGATACGGTCGGCTATACCCGCAAGACCTCCTCTGCGAACGCGCTTTCCGTCAACGGCATGCCGCTCGGCGTCCGGCTGGGCGAGGCGAGGCGCCAGGTGAACGATGCCCTGCTGGCCGAGCGCGACGCCCGCGGCGGCGAGGCCGCCGGTGCCGCCGTGCGGGAGAGCCTGCTGACCGGGATCGAAGCCGTACACGGCGCCCCCGATTCGGGAGATAGCCTGGGCGATACCATCGCGGCCTTGCGCGGCACCCTGATCGGGCTGCGCGCCGCACCCAACGACACCGGCCTGCAGCGTGACGCCGCACAGGCCGCGCAGACCGTCGCCACGCGTTTCGGCGAGATCGCCGATGCCGTCGGCCAGGCGCGCCAGCAGGCGCAGGACGGCACCCAGCAGGAGGTCGCCGGCATCAATGCCGGATTGCGGGAGATCGCCGACCTCACCAACCGGATCAAGGGCGATATCGCCCGCGGCCTGCCGGTCGGCGACCTGGAGGACCAGCGGGACATGGCGCTCTCCAGCCTCTCGGAGAGCCTGCCGGTCCATGCGCTGCACCAGTCCGACGGGGGGCTCGTGCTGGTCACCAAGGGCGGGCTCGGCCTGCCGCTGGACATCAGCGGCGACGCGCTTTCCACCAGCATGGCCTCGGTCGGGCCCAATTCGTTTTACGGCACCGGCGGCACGATCCCCGGCATCACCCTTGGCGGCGTCGACGTCACGCGGCAGCTCTCCGGCGGGAGGCTCGGCGAGTACCTGACGCTGCGGGATGTCACCCTGCCGCGCTACCAGGCCGAGCTGGACGTGGCGGCCTCGCAGCTCGCCGCCCGCTTCGACGCGGAGGGGCTGACGCTCTTCACCGGCAGCTCGGGCCAGGTCCCCGATACCTCGCTGGGCTATGCGGACCCGGCGAGTGGGCAGATGGGCTTCGCCAATCAAATCCGCCTCAACGCCGCCGTCTCCTCCAACCCCGCTTTGCTTCGCGACGGCACCCACGCCGTAACCGCTACGCCGGGCGGGCCTACGGATTTCACGCCCAATCCGGCGGACGGCCCCTCGGGCTTCTCCACGCTGCTCGACCGCGTGATCGACCACAGCATGGGCGAGACCTCCGCCGAGGGCGCGAACTGGCCGCCGATCCCCTCCGGCGGCCTCGGCCCCGACGGCAAGCTGACCTCGCCCTTCATTCCCGGCCGCTCGATCGAAAGCTACGCGGCCACGCTCACCGGCGCGCAGACCTCCGACCGCGCGGCTGCCACGGGCCTGCGCATCCGGGCCGAGGGGCTGAAAGCCGGGCTGGAGGCGCGCCTCCAGGTCGAATCGGGTGTCGACCCGGATGCGGAGGTGGCGGCGCTCATCCAGCTGCAGAACGCCTATGCGGCGAATGCGCGCGTGATGAGCACGGCGCAGCAGATGTGGGACGCCTTGCAAGGCATCGGGCGATGAGGACTGAACCATGAGCATCAACATGATGAGCCGGCTCGCGAGCGAGACGCTGGTGCTGCGCACGCGGCTCGAGACGCTCACGCGCCAATCGGCCGACGGGCTGCGTTCCGATAAGCTCGGCGATCTCGGGCCCGACGTGTCGCGCCTGGTCTCGCTGCGCGGCGAGATCGGCCGGCGCGAGGTTTATGGCAAGTCCATGGACCAGGCGCTGGGCCGCACCGGCATTGTGCAGCAGAGCCTGAGCCGGATGACGGAGATCGCGCGGGAATTCCGCACCACCGTGGTGCAGCGGATCTCCAGCGACGACCCGAACTCGCTCACGACGGTGGCGGCCCAGGCCCGGTCGGCCCTCAGCGAATTGGCGAATCTGTTGAACACGCAGAATGCCGGCGAATTCCTCTTCGGCGGCGCCGATCTGGCCAATCCGCCCATTCCCAACCCGGATGCGCTGGCGACGGGCCAGATGGCGCAGGACGTCGCGGCCCAGGTAGGCGGCCTCGGCACCATCGATGCCGCCACCATCTCGGCGGCGACGCTGGGCATCGCGAAGAGCACCGCCGCGGGTGTCTCGCCCTTTTCGGATTTCCTCAACGCGGAGGAGGCGCTGGCCCCCGCCGATCGCGCGGCACGGCGGGGCGTGCCGTCGCAGGACGGCGAGATCATCGGCTACGGCGTCATGGCCAATCGCAATGCCGAGGCCGTCAGCTCCGGCGACACCACCGGCGGTTGGGCGCGGGACCTGATGCGCGGGCTGATGACGCTCGCCGCCCTGACGCCCGCGCAGATGGCCACCGACCCCGTCCAGTTCGACAAGCTGATAAGCAATGTCCGCGAAGGCCTGCTCGCCTCGGAGAACGCGCTGGGCGAGGAGGCCGGGGCGCTCGGCCATGTCGAGGCACGGATGGCGACGGTGCAGACGCGGCACGGCAGCATCTCGACCGTGCTGGAGGGCCAGGTCTCCGACATCCAATATGTCGACATGGCCGAGACGCTTTCGCAGCTGGAAGCCACGCGCACGACGCTGGATGCGAGCTACCGCGCCATCGGCTCGATCAGCGGCCTGACGCTCGCCAATTTCCTCAGATGACCCCCCAAGTTGGCAATCTTCAAGCCGCGTTAACCTCGCGGAGGGACAATGCCCCCACGGCAGGTAAGGACCCCGCCGTCGGAAGCACGGCACGATGCCAGGATGGCATAGGCCGGCCGCGCCTGCGGCACGCTTGTTGGACCGAAGCTCAAGGGGAACAATATGTCCACGCTCGTGTTGGAACTGCGCCAGGGTGATCTGATGGTGGTGAATGGCGCGCCGATCCGCTTCCGGAACCGCGCGCGCATCGAGCTCGCGGCCAAGGCCCGCTTCCTGTTCGGCAAGCAGATCATGGCGCCCGACAGTGCCAATACGCCCGCCCGGCGGATCTATTTCGCGCTGCAGACCGCCTATATCGGCAGCGACGAGGAGCGCGAGCCCGGGCTGGCCTCCGCCCGCCGGCTCATCGGCGAATTCATCGAGGCCACCACCTCCCCCACGGTACGCGAGATGCTGGCCCATGCGATGCAGGCGGCCGAGGCGGATGACTGCTACCTCGCGCTCAAGATCGCCCGCCGCGTGATGCGCCATGAGGAGGAGGTTCTGGGCCTGCCCCCGCTGCCCGCCCCCCGCCGCGACGCGCCGGATCCGGCGAGTCGTGGGTGATATCGGCAGCGCCATCGCCGCCCTGCGCCGCGCCACCGCGCCCGGCGCGGAGGAGAAGGCGCTGGCCCGCATCGCCAGCGAGCCCATGCAGAAGCGTGCGATGGACCAGTTCAGGAAGGCGGTCGAAAAGGCGCCGGATATAAGAACAGCCCTGCGCGATCCGCGTATACTCCAGGTCGTCACCACCGCGCTCGGCATTCCCGAAGGGGTGGATCAGGCGGGCCTGGCCATCCAGGCACTCCTCTCCGATCCGAAGGACCCAAAGAGCCTGGTGAACCGCCTCGCCGATACGCGGTGGAAGGCGGCGGCGGAGGCGTTGCAGCTGGGAACGCAGGGCCTCGATGCCCTCAAAAATCCAAAGGTGCAGGCGACGCTGGATGAAGGGTTGCAACGGGCCCGCTGGCGCGACGATCTCGAGACGCAGCAGACGGGCCTCGGCGACGTCATCCTCTTCCGCGAAAGGGCCGGCAAGGTGGGCGGCAACGTCTACAACGTGCTCGGCGATCCTATCATGCGGCGCGTGGTCACCAGCGCGCTCGGCCTGCCGCTCACCATCGCAATCCAGCCGGTGGAGACGCAGGCCCGCGCCGTGACTTCACGCTACAAGCTCGACAATTTCAATAAGCCGAAGGAGGTCGAGAAGCTGAGCGAGCGCTACCTGCTCAACATCGCCTTGCAGGAGGCCGATGACGGCGGCACCAGCGCCATGGCCATGCTCGGCTGGTCCTCGGGCGGCTTCAGCGTCTGATACCCGAGGATTGCTCCGGATCGAGGCCGATGCGCTGTGCCCGCCGGTAGGCGCGCAGCTCGGGCTCGCTCGGTCCGCTGCGCGGGAGCCGGCCGGCGCTGCCCCGGAACTCCATCACCATCACCCCCAGGACCGGGTCGATGCGCTGGCTCGGATTCATGCCCGTCGGCCACGGCGGCGAGGCGGATGCGGGCGCCGCGGACGGCGCGCCGGCGGGTCTGCCGGGCCGGGTCGCCGACATTATACGGATTGGGGATATCGGTTTCACGGGTTGGGGTTCCTGTCCGGGGCGTGTCACAAAATCCGCCACAAACATTAACGGGCGATTAACCCCGGC
>JAQGHY010000141.1 GCA_028291455.1 Rubritepida sp.
ACTGAGAACCCCTTGCCGCGCAGGCGGAAGTTGTCGCCCGTCTGCGTGCCCGCGGGGATCTTCACGGCCGAACGCCCACCGTCGATCGAGGGCACCTCCACGCTGGCGCCGAGTGCCGCCTGCGTCATGCGCAGCGGCACTCGGACCATGATGTTCGGCCCCTCGCGCTGGAAGATCGGGTGCGCGCTTACCCCGATATCCACATAGAGATCGCCCGCCGACGCCCCACGCAAACCGGCCTCCCCTTCGCCGGTAAGCCGGATGCGCGTGCCGTCCTCGACGCCCGCGGGAATGGCGACGCTGAGCGTACGGTCGCGCTGCACGCGGCCTGCGCCATGGCAGACCTTGCACGGATTCTTGATGATCTTGCCCGAGCCCGAGCAGGTCGGGCAGGTGCGTTCGATCAGGAAGAAGCCCTGCTGCGCCCGGACCTTGCCCGTGCCACGGCAGGTCGTGCAGTTCTGCACGCTGGCATTGCCGCCCTCGGCGCCGCTGCCGGTGCAAGCCTCGCACTGGACGGAGGAGGGGACGCGGATCGTCTTCTTGGTGCCGGAGAACGCTTCCTCCAGCGTGATCTGCACCTCCTGGCGGAGGTCCGAACCACGGCCCGCCGCCTGGCGCCCGCCACCGGCACGCCCGCCGAAGCGGCCGAACATCTCCTCGAAGATGTCCTCGAAGCCGCCGCCGGCGCCGAAGGGGCTGCCGCCACCGCCGCCGCCGCCCGCGCCCTCGAAGGCGGCATGGCCGTAGCGGTCATAGGCGGCGCGCTTCTCGGCGTCCTTCAGGACCTCGTAGGCCTCGCTGACTTCCTTGAACCGCCCCTCGGCCTTGTTGTCGCCGTGGTTGCGATCGGGGTGATACTGCATCGCGAGCTTGCGATACGCCTTCTTCAGATCGTCCTCGGTCGCTTCGCGGCCGAGGCCGAGAACCTCGTAATAATCACGCTTGGCCATGCCCTGATCCTAAGCAAGATGAAGGGACGCCCGGGCCATCGCTGGCCCGGGCGAGAAGCGATGTACGCTTGCGCGCAACCTCAGCTCTTCTTCTTCTTCGGGTCGACTTCCTCGAACTCGGCATCCACGACCTTGTCGTCGGCCGGCTTGGCCGCTTCCGCGGCGTCCGGCTGCGGCGAAGCCTGCTCGGTCTTGTACATGGCCTCGCCGATCTTCATCGCGGCCTGGCCGAGCTTGTCGGCCGCGGCGTTGATGGCCTCGGCGTCGCCGCTCTCCATCGCGGTCCGGGCTTCCACGATCGCGGCCTCGGCCACCGTCCGCTCATCGGCCGGCACCTTGTCGCCATTCTCACGGATGGTCTTCTCGGTCGAGTGCACCAGCGTATCCAGCTGGTTGCGGGCCTCCACCGCCTCGCGACGCTTCTTGTCGCTGTCGGCATTGGCCTCGGCGTCGCGCACCATCTTCTCGATGTCGGCGTCCGACAGGCCGGACTTCGCCTGGATCTTGATCTGCGTCTCCTTGCCGGTGGCCTTGTCCTTCGCCTGCACGCTCACGATGCCGTTCGCGTCGATGTCGAAGGTCACTTCCACCTGCGGCACGCCGCGCGGTGCGGGCGGAATGCCCTGGAGGTCGAAGTTGCCCAGCAGCTTGTTGTCCGCCGCCATCTCGCGCTCGCCCTGGAACACCTTGATGGTCACGGCCGTCTGGTTGTCGTCCGCGGTGCTGAAGGTCTGCGACTTCTTGGTCGGGATCGTCGTGTTGCGGTCGATCAGGCGGGTGAACACGCCGCCCAGCGTCTCGATGCCCAGCGACAGCGGGGTCACGTCGAGCAGCAGCACGTCCTTCACGTCGCCCTTGAGCACGCCGCCCTGGATCGCCGCGCCGATGGCCACGACCTCGTCGGGGTTCACGTTGCGCGCGGGGTCCTTGCCGAACAGGGCCTTCACCGCCTCGATGACCTTGGGCATGCGCGTCATGCCGCCGACGAGGATGACCTCATCGACCTCGCCCGCCGCCATGCCGGCGTCCGCCAGGGCCTTCTTCACCGGCTCCAGCGTGCGCTGCACCAGGTCGTCCACCAGCGCTTCGAGCTTGGCGCGGGTGAGCTGCATCACGAGATGCTTCGGGCCCGAGGCATCGGCGGTGATGAAGGGCAGGTTGATCTCGGTCTGCTTCGAGCTGGAAAGCTCGATCTTGGCCTTCTCGCCGGCTTCCTTCAGGCGCTGCAAAGCGAGTTTGTCGCCACGCAGGTCGATGCCGTTCTCCTTCTTGAACTCGTCGGCCAGGTAGTCGATCACGCGCTGATCGAAGTCCTCGCCGCCGAGGAAGGTGTCGCCGTTGGTGGACTTCACCTCGAAGACGCCGTCGCCGATCTCCAGGATCGAGACGTCGAAGGTGCCGCCGCCGAGGTCGTAGACCGCGATGGTACCGGTCGTCTTCTTGTCCATGCCGTAGGCGAGTGCCGCCGCCGTCGGCTCGTTGATGATGCGCAGCACCTCGAGGCCCGCGATGGCGCCGGCTTCCTTCGTGGCCTGCCGCTGGGCGTCGTTGAAGTAGGCGGGCACGGTGATGACGGCCTGCGTCACCTTCTCGCCGAGATAGGCCTCGGCCGTGTCCTTCATCTTGGTCAGGATGTTCGCGCTGATCTGCTGCGGCGCATACTTCTTGCCGTCAACCTCGACCCAGGCGTCGCCGTTGTCGGCCTTGACGATGTCGTAAGGGGCCAGGCCCTTTTCCTTCTGCACCATGGCGTCGTCGAACTTGCGTCCGATCAGGCGCTTCACGGCATAGAGGGTGTTGTTGGGGTTGGTGACGGCCTGGCGCTTGGCGCTCTGGCCGACCAGCCGCTCGCCGTTCTTGGCGAAGGCGACCATGGAGGGGGTGGTACGCGTACCCTCCGCATTCTCGAGGACCTTGACCTCGCCGCCTTCCATAATCGCGACGCAGCTATTGGTGGTGCCGAGATCGATACCGATGACTTTGCTCATGCGAGCCTGCTCCTGTGCGGCGACTGTTATCCGGCCCCTGTCAGGCACCGGGCACAGCCCCATGGCAGTCCGCGCCCCATGCGCGGCCTTCTGTTCCTTGCCCATGTATTGAGCAGGCGTGCCCGGGACAAGATGGGGTGACGGAGTCTTTCTCGCGATGTGGCGCGGATGTTGCCCCCTCTTTGGAGGGTTTCGGCGAGCCTAGACGGGTTGAGCGCCCGTTTTTCGTTTACAGAGGATGGATATCCGTATACAGTCCTGTCATGGACGAGATTGACCGGAAGATTGCCATCGCTGTTCAGCTAGATGGTGCCGCGGGCCTGTCCGACTTGGCAAAGGTATCGGGGCTTTCCGTCTCCGCGACGGCCGAGCGCGTGAAGCGGCTTGAGGAGCGTGGCGTGATTCGCAGCTGGCACGCCGCGCTTGACCCCGCCGAGGTGGGCTGCCCGTTGCTGGCCTTCCTCCGCGTGGCCATCCGGCCGGGCAAGGAGGATGTCGCCTTCCGCCGCAACATCAAGAAGCTGGAGGCGGTGCTGGAGTGCCATCAGCTCACCGGCGAATGGTCCTACCTGCTGAAGCTTCGCGTGGCCGACATCGCCGCTCTGGACGCGCTGCTGGCCGAGGAAATCCGTACCCTGGGCGGTATCGAGCGCGTCTCGGTCGAGATCGCCATGTCCTCCGTGAAGGAGACCATGCTGCTGCCGGTCATGCGGACGCCCGAAGACGAGGAGACTTAGTCTCGGCCATTGAGCTAGGCTCCCCGCAAAACAGGGAGGTCTTCCATGACGCAAGACGGTTCGATGGCCCGAAGGCCGCTGTTGATGGCAGCCGGCCTCGGCTCAGGCAGCGCCGCACAAGCGCAGTCGCCGCTGCGCCTCACGCTGGCGACAGCCACGCCGGGTGGCGGATTTCCGGCCTATGGCGCGGCCTTCGTGGGCGCCATCGCGGCGGCCGATCCCTCCATCGTCATCGAGGCCCGCAACACGGCTGGCAGCCTTGAGAACGTCACGCTGCTCGCCGATCGCACGGTCGATCTGGCCCTCGTCGCCGGCGAGACGGCGACCGCCGCGCTGGCCCGCGGCGCCGGCATCACCCTGTTGGCGGCCATGTACGCCCAGCCAGGCCTCTTCGGCCTGCGCGCCGATTCACCGGCGCGGTCGATCGCGGATCTGCGCGGCAAGCGCATCGCCTGGGGTGCGCGCGGCTCGGGCTTCGTGGTGCTGGCGCGGCAGGTGATGGGCGGCCTCGGCCTGGACATCGAGCGGGATTTCGAGGGCGTGCTGCTGGACCGCGCGGGCGATGGCCCCGCCATGGTGATGGACGGCCGCGTCGCCGCGCTCTGGGGCGGGGGCGCGGGCTGGCCGGGCTTCGTGACGCTCGCCGCCAGTCCGCAAGGGCTGCGCTTCCTGGCGCCCGATGCCGCCGAACGCGCGCGCATCCTCGCCGCCGACCCGGCCCTGCGGCCAATGGCGCTGCCGCCCGGCAGCTATGCCGGGCAAACCACGCCGGTCGATTCGGTCGGCACCTGGAGCCTGGTGCTGGCGCGGCCCGGGCTGGACGAAGAGGCGGGGTTCCGGATCGCCACGGCGCTGCATGCCGCGCGCGCCGACCTAGCGGCCCGGCTGCCCCAGGCTTCGGAAACGACGGCCGCGAACACCGCCGCCGCGGTGGCCGACCCGGCGCTGATCCATCCCGGCGTCAGGCGCTTTCTCCGCGGCGCGGAACTGCTACGCTGAAGCTCGCAGGGGGAAATCAAACCATGAAGATCACACGCAGGCACGCCGCGGCCGGCACGCTGGGGCTGCTCGCCACGCCGGCTTTGGCGCAGGGTTTTCCGAGCCGCAACGTCACCCTGATCGTCGGAGCGCCGCCGGGCGGTACGGCCGATGCGCTGGGCCGCCTCGTGGCGCGCGGGCTCACCGAGGAGTGGGGCGGGGCCACCGTCGTCGTGGAGAATCGCGGCACGGCGGGCGGGCAGCTCGCCGCCGAGAACCTGGCGCGCAGCGCGCCGGACGGCCACACGCTGCTGCTGGCAAATACCAATGTGCTGGCCATCAACCACGCGATCAATTCGCGCCAGCCCTACGACACCCTGCGCGACTTCGACTTCGTCGGGCAGGTGGCGAACTGGCCGCTGGTTCTGGCGGTGCGGCCCGACCTCGGCGTGACCACCGTGGCCAAGCTCATCGCGCGGGCGAAGGAGAATCCGGGCAAGCTCAACGGTGCCTCGGCCGGCAACGGGACGGCGATGCACATGGCGCTTGCGCTGTTCAACCGGCTCGCCGGGACCGAGATCGTGCACGTCCCCTATCGCGGCAGCGGGCCGGCCATGAACGACATGCTGGCGGGGCAGGGGGTGCAGATGATCTTCGAGCCGACGGCGACGCTGCTCGGCCCGATCCAGGCCGGTATCCTGCGCGGCATCGCGGTCGCCAGCGCGCGGCGTGCGGCCGCGCTGCCGGATTTGCCAACGCTCGCCGAGGCCGGGCTGACCGGCTACCTCGTCACCCAGTATCACGGCATCGTGGTGCCCGCGGCCACGCCGGCGCCTCTGGTCGCGCAGCTCAACGCGGCGCTGAACCGGGGCATGGCACGGCCGGAAGTCCGCGCCCGGCTGGTCGCCCTGGGTGCCGAGCCCGCACCTATGACGCCGGCGGAATTCGGCGGCTTCGTGCGTGAGGAAATTCCGCGCTGGGCGGAGTTGGTGCGGCTTTCGGGCGCGCAGGTGGATTAGGCAGGAAGCATATGGACACGCCCATCATCCGCGACTGCCCCGGCCCCGATCCGCATCCGCGCAAGCCCCACATGGCGATGCCGCCGCTCGCCTGCGACACGCATTTCCACGTCTTCGACGCCGCCCGATACCCGTATCAGGCCACGCGCGGCTACACCCCGCCCGACAACGACGTGAACACGCTGCTGGCGCTGCACGACACGCTCGGCATCTCGCGCGGCGTGGCGGTGCAGGCGAGCGTGCATGGCACCGACAACCGCGCCGTGCTGGACGCCGCGGCGGCGCATCCCGACCGGCTCCGCGCCATCGTCGCCGTGAGCGAAGGGGTCACGGAAGCCGAGATCGCCGCCATGCATGCGAAGGGCGCGCGCGGCATCCGCGTGAACCTGGTGGATCGCGGCGGCATGCCCTTCCGCTCGCTGGATGCGCTCGCCGATGTCGCGGAGGTGCTGCGGCCCTTCGGCTGGCATGTGGAGCTGCTGGTGCATGTCGAGGAGATGGCGTCCGAACTTCGCAAGCTGGCGGAAACCATGCGGCTGCCGATCTCGGTCGGCCATATCGGCTATACCAAGGTGGCGAAGGGCGGGCTCGACCATCCCGGCTACCGGGAGTTCCTGGCGATGCTGCGCGACGGGCTGCTCTGGGTGAAGCTGACCGGCCTGTACCGCATATCCGCCGAGCCGGCCTTCCCCTATTCGGACACGGCTTCCATGGCGCAGGCCGTCATTGAGGCCGCGCCCGACCGCATCCTATGGGGCAGCGACTGGCCGCATGTGAGCCACTTCCAGGGCGAGATGCCGAATGACGGCGACGTGCTCGGCCTGCTGGCGCAATGGGTGCCGGAAGAGGCGATGCGCGCGAAGATCCTGCGCGACAATCCGGCGAAGCTCTACGGGTTCTAGGGCACGCAGCGGAGCTGCATATGGCCCCGCAACTCATCGTCGCTGATCATGGTTCCGCGCGGCAGCGTGCCGACGAAGAGCGTTTTCGATCCCTGCGAGTCCAGCGAGTTCCATTGCTGGACGGAGGGCGTCTGAACGTTCGGCGGATTGAAGGTGAGGGTGAAGGCGGCCGGCCGTGTCGTGCGGTTCTGCAGGGTCGCGCTGATGGAAAGGCGCCCGCCCTCATGCGGCGCCGTCAGCTCGCGGCCGAACCCGTCGATGGCGACAAGGCCGGCATCAATGCAGTCAACCCCGCCCCTGCGGGGCTGGGCGGCGAGCGGGGCAGCGCTCAGCATCAGGATGGCCAGGGCGGTGAGGCGAAGCATCGGTTTCCTCCGTGACCAGGAGCCATTCGGCGTCATCGCGCCGAATCTGTCCATGGAGGGAAGTTACTACCCTCGCAGAACAGCCCCCGTTGCCTTGCCCACGGCGGCGACGATCTTCGCGGCGACGGCCTCGATCTCAGGGTCGGTCAGCGTGCGCTCGCGCGGCTGGAGCGTGACCTGGATGGCGAGGCTGACCTTGCCCTCGGGCAGCCGCTCGCCGGCAAAGCGGTCGAAGAGTGCGACCTCGGTGATCAGGGCCCGCTCGGCCGCGCTCGCCGCGCGGAGGAGCTTGTCCGCGGAAACATCGGCATCGACCAGGAAGGCGAAGTCGCGCCGTACCGGCTGGAAGGCCGAGAACTCCGGCGCGGCCTTCTTGCGGCGCTTCGGCTCCGGAATGGCGTCGAGGAAGACCTCGAAGCCCACGGCGCCGGCTGGAATGTCCAGCACGGCGCAGAGGCGCGGATGCAGCTGGCCGAACTGCGCGAGCACCATCTTGGGCCCCTGGCGCAGCACGCCGGAGCGGCCGGGGTGGTAGTGGCCGGCCGCGTCGTTGGTGATCTGCAGCGCGACCATCGGCACGCCCAGCGCCTCCAGCACGGCCAGCGCGTCGCTTTTGGCGTCCAGCGCATCCACGTCACGCGCCGGCGCCGCCCAGTTCAGCGGCGTGCGGCCCGCGCGCAGCCCGCAGGCCATGGCGAGCTGCCC
>JAQGHY010000086.1 GCA_028291455.1 Rubritepida sp.
TGGAACGCGACAAGGTCGACTTCATCGTCGGCGTGGTCTTCTCCAAGATCCTCGGCGCGATCCTGCGGCCGGTGACGGAGGCCAATACCTTCCTCATCTCCACCAACGCCGGCCCCTCCACCCTCGCGGGGCGCGGCTGCAATCCGTATTTCTTCACGACGAGCTACAACAACGACCAGGTGCATTCGGTGATGGGCCAGGTGGCGCAGGATGCCGGCTATCGACGCATCTTCGTCATGACGCCGAACTACCAGGCCGGGCGCGACGCCGTGGCCGGCTTCAAGTCGCGCTTCCAGGGCACGGTGGTGGACGAGGTCTATGTGCCGCTGACGCAGCTCGATTTCTCGGCGGAGCTGGCGCGCATCGCCTCGATGCGGCCGGACGCGATCTTCACCTTCATGCCGGGCGGGCTCGGCGTGAACCTCGTGCGGCAATACCGGCAGGCCGGGCTCGCCACCATTCCCTTCCTCTCCACCTTCACGGTGGACGAGGCGACCTTGCCGGCGCAGGGCGAAGCGGCGCTCGGCTTCTTCGCGGCGGCGAGCTGGGCGCCGAACATGGACAATCCGGCGAACCGCCGCTTCGTCACGGATTTCGAGGCCGCCTTCAACTATGTGCCCGCGAGCTATGCGGCGCAGAGCTACGACGCGGCGATGCTGCTGGACTCGGCTGTGAAGAAGGTGGGCGGCAACCTCACGGACAAAAACGCGCTGCGCGCCGCCATCGCCGCGGCGGACTTCCAGAGCGTGCGCGGGCCGTTCCGCTTCGGCACGAACCAGTATCCGGTGCAGGACTTCTGGCAGCTCCAGGTGGCGCGCCGGACCGACGGCAAGTTCCAGACGGAGACGGTGCGCAAGGTGCTGGAAGCCAATGTCGACCCCTGGGCTGGCGAGTGCCGGATGGCCGCGCGCATCTAGGCGCGCGTGAACACCACGCTTCTATTCGTGCAGGCGCTCAATGGCCTGCAATTCGGCATCCTGCTGTTTCTCGTCGCGGCCGGGCTGACGCTGGTTTTTGGCGTGATGGACTTCATCAACCTGGCCCATGGCGTGCAGTACATGCTGGGCGCCTATCTCGGCGCGTTCTTCGCGGCGATGACGGGAAGCTTCTGGCTCGGCCTGCTGCTGACCCTGCCGGCCGCGCTGGGCTTCGGCCTGCTGCTGGAGTTCCTGGTCTTTCGGCACCTCTACGAGCGCGATCATCTCTCGCAGGTGCTGGCGACCTTCGGCGTCATCCTCTTCCTCAACCAGGGCGTGAAGGCGGTCTTCGGCACCGCGCCGATGCAGATGCCGATGCCCGATCTGCTGAGCGGCGGAGTCACGGTGATGGACGGGCTGCTCTACCCGACCTATCGCATCGCCATCCTGGCGGTCGGTCTCGCGACGGCGGGGCTGCTGTGGTTCCTGGTCGAGCGCACACGCGTGGGCATGCTGGTGCGCGCGGGGGCTAGCAATGCCCCCATGGTGAGCGCGCTGGGTGTCGATATCCGGCGGCTGTTCATGCTGGTCTTCGGCTTCGGCGCCATGCTGGCCGGCTTCGCCGGCGCCCTGGCCGCGCCGATCCTCTCCGTCGAGCCTGGGATGGGCGACAACCTGCTGATCCTGGCCTTCGTCGTCATCGTCATTGGCGGCATCGGCAGCGTGCGTGGGGCGTTCATCGCGGCGCTGCTCGTGGGGCTGGTCGAGACGCTCGGCCGTGGACTGATGCCGGACCTGATGCGCCTCTTCCTCGATCCCTCCGCCGCGCGGCAGACGGGCGCGGCACTGGCCTCGATGCTGGTCTATATCGTGATGGCGGCGATCCTGACCTTCCGCCCCGCCGGCCTATTCCCGGCCCGCCGATGAGGTGGCGCGACGCGGCAGTGCCGCTGGCCATATTCGCCGCGCTGGCAGTCGCCCCCTTCATCGGTTTCGGCCAGGGCTATTCGCTGACCTTGCTGTCGCGTGGGATGATCTTCGGCATGGCGGCCATCTCGCTCTCGCTGCTCGTGGGCGGAGGGGGGCTGATCAGCCTGGGCCACGCGGCCATGCTCGGCGTGGGCGCCTATGCGGTGGTGGTGCTGGACCATGCGCGCATCACCGAGGCCTGGATGGTGGTGCCCATTGCGGTCCTCGCAGCCGCGGGTTTCGCCACGCTGACGGGTGCGATCGCAATCCGCACCTCGGGCGTGCACTTCATCATGATAACGTTGGCCTTCGGGCAGATGGCCTTCTTCACTGCCTCGTCGCTGTCGATCTACGGCGGCGACGACGGCTACACGCTCTACGGCCGGACCACCCTTTTCGGCACGCGGGCGCTGGAGGGGCGGCTGTTCTTCCACTTCACCTGCCTCGCCTTGCTGATCGGCTGCTGGGCGCTGGTGCAGGCGCTGCTGAACAGCCGCTTCGGGCGCGTGCTGCAAGCCGCGCGCGAGAACGAGACCCGCACCCGCGCCGTGGGCTTCGAGCCCTACCGCTACCGGCTCGTCGCCTATGCTATCGCCGGCGCCATCGGCGGGCTTGCGGGCGTGCTCCTCGCCAATGGAACGGAGTTCGTCGCGCCCTCGTACCTCACCTGGCAGCGCAGTGGCGACCTGCTGTTCATGGTGATCCTGGGCGGCGTCGGCGGACCGCATGGCGCGCTGATGGGCGCGCTGGCCTTCATCCTCATCGAGGATTGGCTGGCCAAGTTGACCGAGCATTGGCGGCTGATCTTCGGGCCGGTGCTGATCCTCTGCGTGTTCTTCCTGCGCGGCGGCATCGCGGGAGTGCTGCGGCGTGACTGAACCGCTTCTCGAACTGCGCGGCCTGCGTAAATCCTTCGGCGGGCTGGTCGTGACGGATGGCGTCTCGCTCGACCTCCGGCAGGGCGAAATCCATGCGCTGATCGGCCCCAATGGTGCGGGCAAGACCACGCTGATCCATCAGATCAGCGGCACGCTCGCACCGGATGCGGGGGTGATCCTCTTCGCCGGACGGGATTTCACGCGGCTGTCCATGGCGAAGCGGGCGCGGGCTGGGCTGGCGCGGAGCTTCCAGATCACCAGCATCGTCCCGGCCTTCTCGGCGCTGGAGAATGCGGCGCTGGCCGTGCAGGCCCGCAGCGGCTCCTCCTTCCGCTTCTTCGGCCGCGCGAACGGCGAGACCGCGCTCAACGATCAGGCGATGGAGGCCCTCGCCGAGGTAGGACTGGAACGCCGCGCCGGCGTCCCGGCCGCTACGCTTTCCCATGGCGAGAAGCGGCAGCTCGAACTCGCCATCGCGCTCGCCATGCGGCCGCGCGTGCTGCTGCTGGACGAACCCCTGGCCGGCACCGGCGCCGAGGAGGCCGAGCGGCTGATGCGCATCCTCGGCGACCTACGGGCGCGCTTCGGCATCCTGCTCATCGAGCACGACATGCCGGCGGTCTTCGCACTGGCGGACCGGATTTCCGTCCTGGCCCAGGGGCGCCTCATCGCCACCGGCACGCCTGGCGAAATCCGCGCCAACGCCGTCGTCCGTGACGCCTATCTCGGTGAGGAGGCGTGATGCTCCGGATCGAAAGCCTCGCAGCCGCCTATGGGCAAAGCCAGGCGCTGGCCGATGTTACGCTGAGCGTGGAAGCGGGCGAGGTCTTGACCCTGCTCGGCCGCAACGGCATGGGCAAGACGACGACGGTGCGCGCGGTCATGGGCCTGCTCGGCAGCGTCGGCGGACGGATCACCGGTGGCAGCATCCACTTCGGCGATGCGGAGCTGATCGGCCAGCCGCCGCATGCCATCGCGCGGCGCGGCATCGGGCTGGTGCCGGAGGGCCGGCAGATCTTCCCGACCCTCACCGTCGAGGAAAACCTGATCGCCACCGCGCGCCCGGGACGGTGGAATCTGGACGCCGTATACGCCCTCTTCCCGCGACTGCGCGAGCGCCGCGCCAATGGGGGCCGCGACCTCTCCGGCGGCGAGCAGCAAATGCTGGCCATCGGCCGCGCGCTGATGACCAACCCCAAGCTGCTGATCCTCGACGAGGCCACCGAAGGCCTCGCCCCGCTGGTCCGCGCCGAGATCTGGATCGTGCTGGCCCGCCTCAAATCCGAAGGCCAGGCGATCCTGCTGATCGACAAGAACCTCTCCGCCGTGATGCGGTTGGCGGACCGGCACGTCATCATCGAGCGCGGTCGCACGGTCTGGACTGGGGATAGCGCCGCCCTGGCCGCCGCGCCGCATTTGCGCGAACAATACCTGCATGTTTAGAGCATATCCCGATCGAATGGCTTCATTCGCTCGGGTGAAATGCTCGGAAAACAACAAGCTAGAGCATTTGCTGCGAGCCCTTGCGAACGGCAGATGCTCTAGTGCCATGCGGCACCGGTAACCCTGGGGTCGCGTAGCGCGGCCTTGGCTCGGCGCTCCAAACGTGGTGCGGTGCAACATAGATCGCCGCGCCGCCGAACATGAGGAGAGGCATCCATGACCGAACATCCCGGCATCACCCTGCATGGAACGGGGCTCGACGGCGTGACCTGGAACATCCTGGGCCAGACCTACCATCCCAAGGCCTCCACGCCCGACTGCTTCGCCTTCGAGGCCTATGCGCCGCCCGGCACCTTCGTGCCTCCGCATATCCATCCGACGCAGGACGAATACATCCTGATGCTCGAGGGCGTTTGGAAGGTGATCCTCGACGGGCAAACCCATTTCGCCAAGGCCGGCGACCTGGTGCGGCTGCCACGTGGCATCATGCACGGCTACTTCAACGAGAGCGACGCACCCGGCCGCGCCTTCTTCTGGGTCAGCCCCGCACGCCGGCTCAACGACTTGTTTGCTGCCCTCCACAACGTGCCCGACCCGGCCGAGGTGGTCCGCCTCGCCGCCCTGCACGAGGTTGAGTTCCTGCCCCCGCCGGGTTGACCCTACGGCAGCTTCCTCCGACATCCCAGCACTTCGCGGTGCGAGCCCGTTCCAGGCATCCGACATGACACCGACCCTCGAGCGCCTGACATGAGCCGGACCGCACGCTTCGCCACGCTGCTGGCCCTGCTGACGGCATTCGGCCCCCTGTCCATCGACATGTACCTCTCCTCCCTGCCCGAAATCGGGCGGGACATGGGTGTCGGGATCGAAAAGGCCCAGCTCACGCTCGCCGCTTATTTCTTGGGCCTGGCGGCGGGGCAGCTCGTCCATGGGCCGCTGTCGGACCGGCTGGGGCGGCGGCCGCCGCTTTTCGCCGCGCTGGTCGTCTATACCGTGGCCTCGGTGCTCTGCGCGCTCGCCACCAGCATCGATGCGCTGATCCTGCTGCGGCTGTTCCAGGCACTCGCGGGATGCGCGGGCATGGTCATCTCCCGCGCGGTGGTTCGCGACGTCGCGCATGAGATCGACCCCGTGCGCCTGATGGGGCGGCTGATGCTCATCATGGGCGTGGCGCCCATCCTGGCGCCGCTAATGGGGACCTACCTCGCCGAGTTCCTGGGCTGGCGCTCGATCTTCTGGTTTCTGGCCGCGGTCGGGCTCCTGGCGCTGCTGCTTTGTCTCCTCTTCCTGCCGGAGACCCTCCCGGAGGACCAGCGCCGTCGCAGCTCGGTATCCAACGTGGTGCGCGCCTATGCCTCGCTTCTGGTGAACCGGCGTTTCATGGCCGCCGCCCTAGCGTCGGGCTTCGCGATCTCGGGGATGTTCGCCTATATTTCGGGCTCACCCTTCGTCTTCATCTCGATCTATGGCGTGCCGCCGGCGCAATACGGCTTCTGGTTCGGCGGCGGCGCGGTCGGTTTCATCGTGATGTCGCAGTTCGGCGGCCGGCTGGCGGCACGGTTCGGGCGGGACCGGGTCTTCACCTGGGCGGCCGGCGCCATCGCAACCTGCGGCGTCGCGCTCGTCGCTTTCGTGCTGCTGGGCGCGCCCTTCCTTGCGGTCTATGCGGCCATCGTCGGCTATGTCGCGCTGCTGGGGATCATGCTGCCGATCGGCGGCGTCATCGCCATTACGCCGTTCCCGCAGATGGCCGGCACCGCCTCGGCGCTGCTGGGAACGTTGCAATTCGGGCTCGGGGCGGTGGCGGGTTCGCTGGTCTCGGCGCTGCACAATGGAACGGCGCTGCCCATGGCGCTCACGTTGGGCATTGCCGGGGTGGCGGCGGTGACGGCGCGGTTGACGCTGAGATAGGGCTTAGTTCTCGATCACGGCGGTCCCGCTCGCGCTGCCGTAGATCGAAGCGCGGCCGAAGTACTGCCCGTTGACGCTGCGGCGATAGAGAACGACTTCGCCGCCGCGCTCGCTATGGAAGTCGGTGACGTCCGGATGGATTATTGGCTCGCCTTCTCCGTCCAGTTGACGCCGAAGGAGGATGAGGTGCCCTGACGGGTCCAGATTCCGGTCCCACAGGCGGTGCGGCTGCGCTCCTCGATGCGCCAGAAGGCGCCGAAATCGAAGCGGTCCTGAGCCAGGGCGGGCGCGGCCAGCGGGAGAATCGCGGTGCCCAGCACGGCGCGACGACGTTTAACCAGCATGCCAGTTCCTCCGTGGGATTCAGCCCGTCATGCTCGGCAGGCACGCCGAGGCCAATGCGCTGGGATCACTGCGGCCTAAGTGTTGGCAATTCGCCGCCCAAGCTGCGAACCTGAGCCGCCAACGCCGCGCGCTTGCACGGACAATGTCGGCAAAGCCTGCAGCGGAAAACGCAGCGGCAACTCGGGAGAAGCCACCAATGTACCGATCGACCAGACGGAGTCTGATGAGCACGGCGGGCATCCTCGCGGCCTCCGCCCTGCCGCTGAGCCAATCTCTCGCCGCCGATCCCTGGCCGAGCCGGTCCATGCGGCTGTTGGTGCCGTTCGGCGCCGGCGGCGCCATGGATATGGTTGCGCGACTGCTGGCGCCAGCCGTGTCGCAGGCGCTCGGACAGCCGGTCGTGGTGGAGAATCGTCCTGGCGGCACAGGTACGGTCTGCATGGCGGAAGTCGCCCGGGCCGCACCGGATGGCTACACCATGATGATCACCGGCAGCAGCTACGCGACGGTCTCGCTGCTGATGCGCAACCTGTCCTTCAGCATGAGCGATTTCGCGCCGCTCACGCTGCTCTCGGTCGCGCCGAGCGTGCTGGTGGTGCCAAGCCAGCTTGGCCCGCGGACGCTCGCCGAGTTCGTGGCCGGGGCGAAAGCGCGGAGCGGCCAGTGGTCCTTCGGCAGCGTCGGCGTCGGCACGTCGATCCATATGGGAGCGGAGATGCTGAAGGCGCAAGCCGGGATCGACCTGGTGCACGTCCCCTATCGCGGCTGGCCCAATGCTTCCACGGATCTGCTGACCGGGCGCATCCAGATGTATTTCTCGACAATCCCCGATGCGCTCCCGCTGATCGAAACCGGTCAGCTTCGTGCCCTGGCCGTGACCCATTGGGAGCGGATCCCCGCCCTGGCCGACGTGCCGACCTTCACGGAGTTGGGTTACCCGGATGTCCGAGCGAGTTCGGATTTCGGCCTGTCTATCGCGTCGGCCACTCCAGCGCCGATCCGGATACGGCTGGAAGAGACGTTCCGCGCAGCCATCCGCGACCCCGCCATGCGGGAGCGGCTGCTGCCACGGGGCATCTTCGTCGTCGGCAGTTCGGCCGAGGAGTTCGCCAGCATCCTGGCGGAAGAGACCGCGCGCTATGCGCGGATCATCCGCATAGCCAATGTGACGCTGGAGTAGCCCTTCACGCCCCGGAGTTGATTGCCCGCCAGATCTTCTCCGGCGTCGCCGGCATATCCAGGTGCGTCACGCCGAAAGGCCGCAGCGCGTCCACCAGCGCGTTCATCACCGCCGGCAGGCTACCCGCGCAGCCCGCCTCGCCGCAGCCTTTGACGCCGAGCGGGTTGGTCGTGCAGGGCACGGGCCGGCTGGCGAAGGTAAAGCTCGGCAGGTCGTCGGCGCGGGGCACGCCGTAATCCATGAAGCTGCCGGAGAGGAGCTGGCCGTCCTCGGAATAGGCGACGTATTCGTGCATCGCCTGGCCGATGCCCTGCACGATGCCGCCATGAGCCTGCCCCTGCACCAGCATGGGGTTCACGATCACGCCGAAGTCGTTGACGGACACGTAGTTCACGAATTCGACCTTGCCGGTGTCCGGATCGATCTCGACCTCCGCGACGTGGCAGCCGTTGGGATAGGCCATTGGTGCCTGGTCGAAGACATGGGTGACGTCGAGCGTATCCGGCAGGTCGTCCGCCTTCGGCATGTCCTTAAGCTTGGCGGCCAATTCCATGATGCCGATGCTGCGATCCGTGCCGGCGACGGTGAATGTGCCGGCATCGAACTCGATGTCCGCGACGGCGGTTTCCATCACATGCGCGGCGGCGGCCTTGCCTTTCTCGATCACCAGCGCCGCAGCCTCGACGATCGCGCCACCCGAGGCCATCAGCGACTTGGAACCGCCGGTGCCGCCGCCGGCGATCAGCTCGTCGCTGTCGCCTTGGAGCAGCCGCACGGCCTCGAAAGGCACGCCGAGATACTGGTGCAACACCTGCGCAAAGGGGCTCCAATGGCCCTGCCCGTAGTCGAGCGTGCCGGTGATGATGGTGACGGTCCCGTCCTCACCGAAGCGGATGCCGCCCTGCTCCTTCTGGGGCGGGGCGGTGCATTCGAGGAAGTTGCCGACGCCGATGCCGCGCAGCTTGCCGCGCTGTTTCGCCGCGGCGCGCCGGGCCTCGAAACCCTCGAAATCCGAGGCCTCCAGCGCCTGGTCCAGGATCGCCGAAAAGTCGCCGCCGTCGTAGATGCTGCCGCTGGCGGCGGAATAGGGCATCTGCGCCGTCTTGATGTGGTTGATCCTACGCAGCTCGATGGGCGATTTTCCCATGGCGCGCGCGGCTTCTTCGATCAGCCGCTCGATGTAGTAGTTGGCCTCGGGCCGGCCGGCGCCGCGATAGGCCGTGATGGGCGTCGTGTTGGTGAGGATGCTGTGCGTGTGCACCTCGATCAGCGGCGTGGCGTAGTTGGACTGGATGTTCTTGGAGTAGTTGCCCGTGGCCATGTTCGGCCCGACGGCGGTCAGGTAGGCGCCCATATTGGCGTAGCTGGTCAGCCGTACCGCCAGGAACTTCCCCTCCGCATCAAGCGCAAGCTCCGCCTCCACCTCATGGTCGCGGCCATGCGCGTCGGACTGGAAGGAGCCGGTGCGCTCGTCGGTCCATTTCACCGGGCGGCCGAGGATCTTGGAGGCATGCAGCAGCGGCAAATATTCCGGATACGCCGCGGCCTTCATGCCGAAGCTGCCGCCAACATTGCCGGTCAGGACTCGCATCTTGTTGCGCGGAACCTTCAGCAGGTCCGCCATCTGGTTGCGCAGGCCGAAGACGCCCTGGCAGCCGACGCGCAGCACGAAGCGGCCGGTCTCGGCCTCGTAATCGCCGATGGCGCTGCGCGGCTCCATCGCCGCCACGACGATGCGGTTGTTGCGGATGGAGAGCTTCTGCACATGCGCGGCGCTGGCGAAGGCTTCCGCAACCTTGGCAGCGTCGCCAAAGCGGAAGTCGAGCACCTCGTTGCCGGGGATGTCGTCATAGAGCTGCGGCGCGTTCGGCGCGGCGGCGGAGGATGCCTCGGTGACGGCGGGCAGCGTCTCGACGTCCAGGACGATCGTCTCCGCCGCATCCTTGGCCTGGGCCGCGGTGTCGGCGACGATGACGGCTATGGGATCGCCCACGAAGCGCAGCCGGCCGCTGGCCAGGGGCGGGCGGCGGGTGGTCTTCAATGGCGTGCCGTCGATGTTCTTGAGCGGCATGGCGCAGACCATCTCGCCGTAGTCGCCGAGGTCCTCGGCGGTTATCACGGCGTGCACGCCGTCCGCGGCCCTGGCCTCGCTGACGTCCATGGAATTCAGAACCGCATGTGGGTACGGGCTGCGCAGGACATAGGCGTAGAGCTGGCCCGGCAGCGAGATGTCGTCCGTATATCGACCCTGCCCCTTTAGGAGCTTCGGGTCTTCCTGACGTGGGACGGGCTGGCCGATACCGAACTTCATGCGCGAGGTGTCGAAGGGCAGGGTCGTGTCGGGCATGCGGTCGGTCCTCAGGAGAGATGCATAGATGGTAAGCAGCATGGGGGCTTCCGCAAGGGTGCGGGCGGGTTCACGCTGCAATGCAACCAGGAAGCCCGATCCAAAGATGCCGCCCGTCCCAGTTCAGAAGCCGCGCGCGTGAATCCGACCATCGCCGGCATGATCTATGCGGCCCTTGCCGGCTTCACCCTCTGCACGCTGAATGTGATCCTG
>JAQGHY010000205.1 GCA_028291455.1 Rubritepida sp.
GATAGGCCGCGAGCGTCGCCATATCGAGGAGCTGGTTCACCCCCGCCCCCGTCGGCACGATTTGCGCCGGGTGGTTCAGCCCCATGAGGATCGGGCCGATGGTCGTGGCCGAAGTCAGGTGCGGCACCGCCTTGGTCAGGATATGCGCGGCGTGCAGCCCGGGCATGACCAAAACATTGGCCGGACCCGTTAGGCGGCAGAAGGGATAGAGCGTGGCCCGCAGGCTCGGGTCCAGCGCCACGTCGGCGCCCATCTCACCGTCATATTCGAAATCCACGCCGGCGGCGTCCAGCAGCTTCACCGCGTCGCGGACATTGCCGGGAATGCTGCCCTTGGGATCCCCGAAGGTGGAGAACGATAGAAAGGCCACGCGCGGCGTGAGGCCGAGGCGCCGGGCCGTGGCGGCGCTGCGAATGGCGATCTGCGCCAGGGTCGCCGCATCCGGGCGCTCATGGATCGCGGTGTCGGCCACCAGCACCGTGCCGGAGCGCCGCGCGATCATCAGCGTCAGGCCGAAGAGCACGCCTTCGGCATCCAGCGCCATGGTCACGCCTTCGAGCGCGACGGAATAGCTGCGCGTCTCGCCGGTCAGCATCGCATCCGCATCGCCGAGCGCCACCATGCAGGCGGCGAAGACGTTGCGATCCTGGTTCACCAGCCGCTGGCAATCGCGAAACAGGAAGCCGTCGCGCTGCTTCCGCTCGTAGAGCCATTCCGCATAGCGGTGGTTCTGCGAGGATATCCGGGCATTGTGGATCTCGATGCCCTCCGGCAGCCGCACGCCGAGCGAGGCGACGGTGGCGTTGATGCGCTCCTCGCGGCCCACGAGGATAGGCAGGCCGTAGCCGGCATTGCGGAAGGCGATGGCGGAGCGGATGACGCTCTCATCCTCGCCCTCGGCGAAGACGACGCGCTTGGGGTTCTCGCGCACCGCCTCGTGGATGGCTTCCAGCGCATTGGCGGCGGCGTCGAGCCGGTTGGTCAGCTCGCGGGCATAGCGCGCGGGGTCCATCAGCGGCTTGCGTGCCACGCCGGAGGCGACGGCCGCCAGCGCCACGGCCACCGGCACGCGCGAGATCAGGCGCGGGTCGAAGGCGTTGGGGATGATGTATTCCGGCCCGAAGACGAGCCGCTTTCCCGCACCGGAGCGAGCGACCTCCTCGGGCACCGCCTCGCGCGCCAATTCCGCGAGCGAGCGCGCCGCGGCGATCTTCATCGCGTCGTTGATCGTGCTGGCGCGGACGTCGAGCGCGCCGCGGAAGATGAAGGGGAAGCCCAGGACGTTATTCACCTGGTTGGGATAGTCCGAACGGCCGGTGGCGATGATGCAATCCGGCCGCGCGGCCCGCGCCTCGTCGGGCGTGATCTCTGGGTCGGGATTGGCCATGGCGAAGATGATCGGCGCCGGCGCCATGGCGCGGATCATGTCGGGCGTCAGCGCGCCCTTCACGCTGAGGCCGAAGAAGCAGTCCGCGCCGTCCAGCGCCTGGGTCAGCGTGCGCCGGTCGGTCTCGATGGCATGGGCCGACTTCCACTGGTTCATGCCCTCGGTGCGGCCGCGATAGACCACGCCCTTGGTGTCGCAGAGGATGACGTTCTGCGGGCTCATGCCCATGGCCTTCAGCAGCTCGGCGCAGGCGATGGCGGCGGCGCCCGCACCGTTGATGACGAGCTTGGTGGTCTTGAGGTCGCGGCCCGTCAGATGAGCCGCATTGATCAGGCCGGCGGCGGCGACGATGGCGGTGCCGTGCTGGTCGTCATGGAAGACGGGGATGTCCATCAGCTCGCGCAGGCGGCTCTCGATGATGAAGCATTCGGGCGCCTTGATGTCCTCGAGGTTGATGCCGCCGAAGCTCGGGCCCAGGAAGCGCACGCAGTTCACGATCTCGTCCACGTCCTCGGTGTTGAGGCAGAGGTCCATGCCGTCGACATCGGCGAAGCGCTTGAACAGCGCGACCTTGCCTTCCATCACCGGCTTGGAGGCGAGCGCGCCGAGATTGCCGAGGCCGAGCACGGCGGTGCCGTTGGAGACGACGGCGACGAAATTGCCCTTGCTCGTGTAATCATAGACGAGGGCCGGGTCGCGGAAGATATGCAGGCAGGGCTCGGCGACGCCTGGCGAATAGGCGAGGCTCAGGTCGCGTGCGGTGACGAGCGGCTTGGTGAGGCGGATTTCTAGCTTGCCGGGGCGGCCTTCGGCATGCATGGCCAGGGCTTCCTCGCCGGTGACCCGCGCCGTCCGCGTATCCGTGATTGCGTCCTTGCGCATGTCATCCATCACTTTGCTCCCTGATTCGTTTCCGTTGAGCAATTCTTGTAGCGGTCTCGAACCCTCCTGCGAAGGACGTCTCTTCGCGGGTGCGAGACGGTCGGCTATGACTTAGGCGTGCAAAGCAAGATCACCGCCGAGGGCGCGACACCGGCAATGGCGCAGTGGTTCGCGGCCAAGGCCGCGGCCGGCGCCGCCCTCGTTTTTTTCCGCATGGGAGACTTCTATGAGCTCTTCCACGAGGACGCGGAGGCGGCGAGCGAGGCGCTCGGCCTGGCGCTGACCCAGCGCGGCGAGCACCAGGGTCGGCCGATCCAGATGTGTGGCGTCCCCGCGCATAGCCACGAGGCCTATCTGGCGCGGCTGATCCGGCGCGGCTTCCGCGTCGCCATCTGCGACCAGATGGAATCGCCCGAGGAATCCAAGGCGCGGAAAGCTCCGACCATCCGGCGCGAGATCGTGCGGATCGTGACCCCAGGCACCGCGACGGAGGAGGCGCTGCTCGACGCCGCGCGGCCGGCGTGGCTGCTGGCGCTGGTGCAGGGCGGGGCGGCCTGGCTCGATGTGACGACGGGGCTGTTCCACACCCAGGCGGGGGCGGAGCCGGCGGCGCTGATCGCGCGGCTGTCCCCCGCCGAAATCCTGGCGGAGGAGGGCCTGCGGATCGAGGGCGCGATTCCGGCCATCGCGCCCAAGGATTCCGCTGCAAGGCTGGCCGGCGCGCTTGGTGTCGGCTCGCTGGAAGGGTTCGGGCAGTTCAGCCCGCCGGAGATCGCCGCCGCCGCGATGGCGGTCGAATACGTGCGCGCAGTGAACAACGGGGCGCTGCCGCGTCTCGCCGCGCCTGTCGCCGAGGGCGCGCGCGGCGTGCTGCTGCTGGATGCCGCCACGCGCCGCAGCCTGGACATCCTGGAGGGTCCGCGCGGCGCCTCGCTGCTGGCCGCGGTGGACCGCACGCAGACCGGCGCGGGCGCGCGTGAACTCGCCGCGCGGCTGGCCTCGCCGTTGGACGACCTGCCCGCCATCCGCGCGCGGCATGAGGCGGTGGGTGCG
>JAQGHY010000223.1 GCA_028291455.1 Rubritepida sp.
GGGCGGCAATTTCTTCGAGCCGACGATCCTGACCAACGTGCCGCACGATGCGCTGATCTTCCGCGAGGAGACCTTTGGCCCCGTCGCGCCGCTCTTCAAGTTCGGGACGGACGAGGAGGGCGTGGCCATGGCCAACGACAGCGAGTTCGGCCTGGCCGCCTATTTCTACGCCCGTGACATCGGCCGGATCTTCCGGGTGGCGGAGGCGATCGAGGCCGGGATCATCGGCATCAACGAAGGCATCATCTCCACCGAGGTGGCGCCCTTCGGCGGCGTGAAGCAGTCCGGCCTCGGCCGCGAAGGCAGCAAGTACGGCATCGAGGACTACCTCGAGGTGAAGTACCTGGCGCTCGGCGGGATCTGAAACCATCCGGCAGGGGCCCGTGCCCCTGCGCCGAAGCGTGCCATACCTGCGTGACCTGAATGGAGCGGCGGTCGCAATCGCGCGGCCGCTTCCCATATGGGCAGGGTTAATCCGAGGCGCATCATGACCTACGACTTCGATCTCTTCGTTATCGGCGGCGGCTCCGGCGGCGTTCGGCTGGCCCGCATATCCGCCGGGCATGGTGCGCGCGTCGGCGTGGCGGAGGAGCGCTTCTGGGGCGGCACCTGCGTCAATGTCGGCTGCGTGCCGAAGAAGATCATGGTGCAGGCCGCCGAATACGGCATGTGGGCGGAGGACGCCGCGGCCTTCGGCTGGCACATCGAGAACCATGGCCATGACTGGGCCAAGCTCGCCGCCGCCCGCGATGCCGAGGTGGGGCGGCTGTCCAGCATCTATGGCCGGATGCTGCTGGCTGCCGGCGTCACCAGCTTCGATGCCCGCGCCACCTTCATCGACGACCACACGCTCCAGGTCGGCGACAAGCGCGTCACGGCCGAGCGCATCGTGATCGCCACCGGTGGCCGCGCCACCCGGCCCGACATTCCCGGCGCCGAGCTGGGCATGATCTCGGACGGCCTCTTCACCCTGCCGGCGCTGCCCAAGCGCGTGGCGGTCATCGGCAGCGGCTATATCGCGCTGGAATTCGCCTGCCTGCTGCGCGGCCTGGGCGCCGAGGTGGAGGTGTTCTTCCGCGCCGAGCAGCCCCTGCGCGGCTTCGACAACGACATCCGCCTCGCCGTCTCGGAGGCGATGACCTCCCAGGGGATCGCCATGAACGCTGGCGTCGCGCCCACGCGCCTGGCCTGCGTGGACGACAAGCTGATGCTCTCGCTGTCCACCAACTTCATGCGCGAGGTGGATGCGGTCTTCTTCTGCACGGGCCGCGAGCCGAATACCCCGGGCCTCGGCCTGGAGAAGGCCGGCGTCACCGTCAAGGCGAACGGCGCCGTCGCGGTGGATGACGAGCATGCGACGAATGTCCCGCATATCTTCGCCATCGGCGACGTGACGGACCGGCTGAACCTGACGCCGATGGCGACGGCGGTGGGCCATGCTTTGGCCGATACGCTCTTCGGCAAGAACCCGCGGCACGCCAGCTACAAGAACGTTCCCACCGCCGTCTTCACCTCGCCGCCCATAGGCACGGTCGGGCTCTCGGAGGAGGAGGCGGCGAAGCACGGCCCGGTGGACATCTACCTCACGCGCTTCACGACCATGCGCCACACGATGAGCAAGCGCGAAGGCCGTAAGACGTTGATGAAGCTCGTCGTCGACCAGCCCACGCAGCGCATCCTCGGCGCGCATATGCTCGGTGAGGACGCTGCGGAGATCATGCAGGGCATCGGCATCGCGGTGGCGATGGGCGCGACCAAGCAGGATTTCGACCGCACCATCGGCATCCATCCGACGGCCGCCGAGGAGTTCGTGACCCTGCGCACGCTGACGCGCGTCGCCGGCGTGGCGACGGAGCTCGACGACGAGCCGGGGAAGCAGAACGCGGCCGAGTAGCCATCAAGCCGAGGCTGTCCTAGTCTTGGGTACAACGAGTTCTTTGGAGTTTCAGGCCATGGCGCGTGATTGGCGCCCGTCTTCCTGGCGGCAGATGCCTATTCGGCAAGTTCCCGAGTATAACGATCCGGCGGCGCTTGCCGCGATGGAAGCCAAGGTCGCGACCTTTCCGCCGCTGGTGTTTGCGGGCGAATGCGAACGGCTGAAATCCGCCCTGGCCGATGCGGCCGAGGGCCGGGCCTTCGTCCTCCAGGGCGGCGATTGCGCCGAAAGCTTCGCCGACTTCCGGGCCGACACCATCCGCGACACCTTCAAGGTGCTGCTGCAGATGGCGGTGGTGCTGACCTTCGGCGCCGGCATGCCGGTGGTGAAGCTCGGCCGTATGGCCGGGCAATTCGCTAAGCCGCGCTCCTCGGACATGGAGAAGGTCGGCGACGTCTCGCTGCCCTCCTACCGCGGCGACATCGTCAATGGTGCCGAGTTCACGGCCGCGGCCCGTTCGCCCGATCCCGCGCGGATGGAGTTCGCCTATCTGCAGTCGGCGGCGACGCTCAACCTGCTGCGCGCCTTCGCGACGGGCGGCTTCGCCGACCTTCACCAGGTGCACGGCTGGAACCTCGACTTCGTCGCGCGCAGCCCGCTCTCCAAGCAATATGAGGGGCTGGCCGCGCGCATCGACGAGACGCTGAGCTTCATGGCCGCCTGCGGCATGAACAGCGACAATGCGCCGCAGATCCGCGAGACGGCCTTCTACACCAGCCATGAAAGCCTCCTCCTCCCCTATGAGGAGGCGCTGACGCGCGAGAGCTCCACGCATCTCGGCAAGACCTATGCCTGTTCGGCGCATTTTCTCTGGATCGGCGACCGTACGCGCCAGCCGGACGGCGCGCATGTCGAGTTCCTGCGCGGCGTCGCGAACCCGATCGGCATGAAGGTTGGGCCATCGATGGATGTGGGCGACCTGCTGAAGCTCACCGAAATCCTGAACCCGAAGAACGAGGCCGGGCGCCTCACCCTCATCGCCCGCATGGGCGCGGAGAACGTGGAGGCCAAGCTGGCCCCGCTGGTGCGCGCGGTGAAGGCAGCCGGGCGCAAGGTCGTCTGGCTGAGCGATCCGATGCATGGCAACACCACGACGCAGGGCGGCTACAAGACGCGCAGCTTCGACGCCATCCTTTCGGAGGTGAAGCGCTTTTTCGACGTGATGTCGGGCGAGGGCGCACTCGCCGGGGGCGTGCATGTCGAGATGACCGGCCGCAACGTGACCGAATGCACCGGCGGCGCCCGTCGCCTGACGGCAGCCGACCTGGCCGAGAACTACGCGACCTTCTGCGACCCGAGGCTCAATGCCGAGCAGTCGCTGGAGCTGGCCTTCCTGATCGCCGAGGAGCTGAAGGCGCATCGCGTCCGCCCGGAGCGCGGCCTGATCCGCGCGGCGCAATGAGCTCCAGCGAAGGCGACATAACGGCGCGGACGGATACCTACTTCAACCGCACGCGCCGCATTGTCGAAAAGTTCGGGGACTGCCGGGTCACCTATGCGGTGTTCCTGCGCCGGCCGGTGATCTCCGCGCCCCGACTCGCGGTGGAATGGCTGGAAAAGGTCTCGGCGGCGCGTGGGACGCGCTTCGAGATCGAGGTTAAGTATCCGGAGGGTGCCTGGGTCGGCGCGGGTGATCCGTTGCTCTACCTCAGCGGCTCCTTCGCGGCGCTGGCGGATCTGGAGACGCTGTATCTCCAGAAGCTCGGCTCGCCCTGCGTGGCCGCGCACAACGCCTACCAGATGTGCCTGGAGATGCCCGGTACCGCCTTCCTCGCCATGGACGCCCGCCACTGCGCCGGCTTCGAGATGCAGGAAATGATGGCCTATGCGGCCTCCGTCGGCAGCGCCGCGGCGAAGCTGGAGGGCGCCCTCGGCTTCATCGGCAATGCCAATGACGCCACCGCGCACTGGTTCGGCAGCGATGCGGGACGCGGCACCATGCCGCATGCGCTGATCGGCTACGCCGGCTCCACGCTGCGCGCCGCCGAGATGTTCCACGAGACCTTCCCCGAAGAGGAGCTGACCGTCCTGGTCGACTATTTCGGGCAGGAGGTGACGGACACGCTCGCCGTCTGCCGGCGCTTCCCGGAAATCGCTGCGGCCGGCCGGCTCTCGGTGCGGCTGGACACGCATGGCGGCCGCTTCCTCGAAGGGCTCGACCCGGCTGCGAGCTACGCGGTGCTGGAACACCACGCACCCAATGCCATCCGCCGCTTCCGCAGCGATACCGAGTTGCGGCACCTCGTGGGCACCGGGGTCTCGGCGGCGGCGGTCTGGCGCGTGCGCGAGGCTCTGGACGCGGCGGGTTTCCCGCTGGTGAAGATCGTCGCTTCCTCCGGCTTCTCGGTGGGCAAGTGCCGCGTGATGAACGAGGCGCATGCCCCAATCGACGTCGTGGGCACCGGCAGCTTCATCCCCAATGTCTGGAGCGAGACCTACGCCACCGCCGATATCGTCGAATACGACGGCACGCCGCGCGTGAAACTGGGCCGCGAATTCCTGCTGCGCCAGCAGCGGATGCGCCGGGACGCGGCCTCCCCCGCGTAGCGGACTCGTTGACCCTGCGGCGGCGCGCCCCTACTTCCACGGAATGACCGACCGAATTCGCATCGCCCTCGCGCAGATGAACCCGCATGAGGGCGAATTGCACGCTAACGCCGCCAAGATCCGTGCCTTCCGGGCCGAAGCCGCGGCCGCGGGCGCCGACCTCCTCGTCACGCCGGAATTCAGCATCGCCGGCTACCCGCCGGAGGATCTGGTGCTGAAGCCCGCCTTCCGCGCCATGGCCGAGGCCGAGATCGAGAAGCTGGCGGCGGAGACGGCGGATGGCGGTCCCGGCATCATCCTTGGCGGGCCCTGGCATGAGGGCGGCAAGCTCTACAACGCGGCCTTCCTCCTGGATGGCGGCAAAATCGTCGCCCGCCGCGCCAAGCACGAACTGCCGAATTACGGCGTCTTCGACGACAAGCGCGTCTTCGATGCCGGCCCGGCCCCGGGGCCCGTGGTGTTCCGCGGCGTGCGCCTGGGGCTGATGGTCTGCGAAGATTGGTGGTTTCCCGCCGTCTCCGAGACGTTGAGCGAGAGCGGCGCGGAAATCCTGCTCTCCATCAACGGCTCGCCCTTCGAGATCGACAAGGGCCAGGCCCGCATCGACCTCGCCGTCTCACGCGTGGTGGAAACGGGGCTGCCCTTCGTCTTCCTCAACCAGAACTGCGGCCAGGACGAGCTGGTCTTCGATGGTGCGAGCTTCGTGCTGAATGGCGACCGCAGCCTGGCCGTGCGGATGCCCTCCTTCGCCGAAACCATGGTCATGACCGATTGGATGCGCGACGGCGATGTCTGGCGTTGCGCGCAGCAGGCCATCCCCGCGCCGCTCAGCCGCGACGCGCAGATCTACGCGGCAATGGTCCTGGGCCTGCGCGACTATGTGGAGAAGAACCGCTTCCCCGGCGTGGTGCTGGGCCTCTCCGGCGGTATCGATTCCGCGATCTCCGCCGCCGTGGCTGCCGATGCGCTCGGCCCCGAGCGGGTGCGCGCGGTGATGATGCCCTCGCCCTATACCAGCCGCGAAAGCCTGGAGGACGCGGCCGAATGCGCGCGGCTGCTCGGCATCCATTACGACACCATCCCCATCGGCCCGGCCATGGCCGCCTATGAGGCGATGCTGGCGCCGACCTTCGGCAATCGCGAGCCGGACATCACGGAAGAGAACATCCAGTCGCGCATCCGCGGAGTCACGCTCATGGCGCTGTCGAACAAGTTCGGCAACATGCTGCTGACCACCGGCAACAAGAGCGAGATGAGCACCGGCTACGCCACCATCTACGGCGACATGTGCGGCGGCTACTCGGTGCTGAAGGACGTCTACAAGACGGAGGTCTTCTCGGTCTGCCGGTGGCGGAACGAGAACGTGCCGGAAGGCGCACTCGGCCCCAAGGGACCTGCCATGCCCGAGCGCGTCATCACCAAGCCGCCGAGTGCCGAGCTCAAGCACGACCAGACGGACCAGGACACGCTGCCGCCCTACCACGTGCTGGACGCCATCCTGAACGGCCTCGTCGAGGAGGAGCGCAGCGTAGACGACCTCGTGGCCCAAGGCTTCGAGCGCGCGCTGATTCTCCGCGTCTGGAAGCTGCTCGACCGCGCGGAGTACAAGCGCCGCCAGGCCCCGCCGGGCGTGAAGATCACCCGCCGCGCCTTCGGGCGCGACCGCCGCTATCCCATCACCAACGGCTTCACTGGATTGGTCACTTGAGCATCGAAGCTGAAAACCTGCTGGGCGCGCCCGAGGGCCTGGAAGTCCGCATCATGGACCTCTCCGGCGCCAACGGCACCGAGCCGCTGGAGACCGTGCGCGGCTTCACCTCGCTCGCCCACGCCAATGCCTTCGCGCGCCGCTACGTGCGCGATTCCGTCGAGATCTGCCGCCCGCGCGGCGCCAGGCCCGACGAGGTGACGGCCGCCTGGTTCCTCTTCGGCGAGGATGCCGTGGTGGCCGGGCCCGAGGAACGGCCCATCGAAGGCGCCTGGACCAGCGGCACCGAGCTGGCTGACTTCGCCGCCGGCCCGCCGCGCGATGCCGAGGACCGCAACTGGCGCGTCATCGATCCGCGCCGTCTGGCCCAGGCCGATGATGACGACGACGAAGATGACGACGACGACGGCGAGGCGGAGGACGCAAAATGAAGCTCCGCTTCGCGCCCTCGCCGACCGGGCATCTCCATGTCGGCAACGCCCGCATCGCGCTGGCCAATTGGCTCGTCGCGCGCAAGGCGGGCGGGCACCTGATCCTGCGGCTGGACGACACCGATGTCGGCCGCAGCAAGGTCGAATACGTGACGGCCATCGAGGAGGATCTGCGCTGGCTCGGCCTGGATTGGGACAGC
>JAQGHY010000299.1 GCA_028291455.1 Rubritepida sp.
CGCGTCGGCTTCGCCTCGTCCTTCTCGTTCAAGTATTCCGCGCGCCCCGGCACCCCGGCGGCGGGCGCGCCGCATCGCGTGGACGAGGCCACTAAGGACCGCCGCCTGCAGGAGGTCCAGTCGCTGCTGCGCGACCAGCAGGCCGCGTTCAACGCGACCAAGACGGGCGCCATCGTGCCGGTCCTCTTCACCGGCCCCGGCCGCCAGCCGGGCCAGCTCTCAGGTCGCACGCCCTGGCTGCAACCGATTCATGCCGCCGGACTTTCTTCGTTCATCGGGACCGTCGCCCCGGTGCGGATCGTAGCCGGCAACCCCACCTCCCTTCACGGGGAGCTGTTCCAAGCCTTGCCGCCCCAACAGGAGAAGAACGCCGCTTGAGCAACGCCCTCGCCCTCCGCACCCGCTCCGGCCCCCCGGGCCCGCCCCCGTCCGACCAGCGCAGCGTCACGCTGCAGTTCGAGGACAACGTCCTTTTGCCGCTGCTCTACGGAGAGCATGACCGGCATCTGGCCCGAATAGAGCAGCGATGCGGGGTCCGATTGGCGAGCCGCGGCAACCGGCTCACCATCACCGGCAGCGGCGAGCGCACCGACATGGCCGAACAGATCCTGCGCGGATTGTGGCGCGGGTTGGAGCGCGGGCAATCGCTCACCGCGTCCGAAGTGGAGGGTGCGATCCGCATGGCTGAAGGTGAAGCCGGACAGGACCCGCGCCTGCCGCTGCAGGACATCCCGCAGATCCGTACCAAGCGCGGCGCCATCGCGCCCCGCACGCCGGCGCAGTCGGCCTATATGGAAACGCTGGCCCGGGACGAGATGGTCTTCGGCGTCGGCCCCGCCGGCACCGGCAAAACCTACCTGGCCGTGGCGCAGGGCGTGGCCCTGCTCCAGGCTGGGCGGGTCGACCGCATCGTGCTTTCGCGTCCTGCCGTCGAGGCGGGCGAGCGGCTCGGCTTTCTGCCCGGCGACATGAAGGAGAAGGTCGATCCCTATCTCCGCCCCCTCTACGACGCCCTGCACGACATGCTCCCCGCCGAGCAGGTCGCCCGGCGGCTCGCGGCCGGCGAGATCGAGATCGCCCCGCTGGCCTTCATGCGTGGCCGCACCCTGGCGCATTGCTTCGCCATCTTCGACGAGGCGCAGAACACCACCCCGGCCCAGATGAAGATGTTCCTCACCCGCATGGGTGAGGGCACCCGGATGGCCATTACCGGCGATCCGTCCCAGGTCGATCTGCCGAACGGCCAGAAATCCGGACTGGCCGAGGCGATTTCCATCTTGCGCGACGTGCCTGGAATTGGTTTCACGCATTTCGGCGAGCGGGATGTGGTAAGGCACCCGCTCGTGGGCCGGATTGTTTCGGCCTATGGTCAGATGGATAGCGCGCGCCAGCCGAGAACCGGCCATGGGCGTGTCGCTGGGAAGGAGTTGGATGTCACCGGGAAGTAGTCTGCCCGGCGGGGGATTTTCCGCCGCTGGGCTTTCGGATGTCGAGATCGTCTTCGCGGCACCGGGTTGGCGGGGCGCCGTGCCCCGCGCTGAATCCCTCGCGCGCCGAGCCGTGGAAGCGACCTTCGCTGACCAGGGCGGCACCGGACATCTCACGCTGCTGCTGACCGACGACGCGGAAATCCGCCGTCTGAACGGCGGCTTCCGAGGCAAGGAGAAGGCGACGAACGTCCTCTCCTTTCCCGCTCCCTATGGCAGCCTCACGCTTGGCGACCTGGCACTTTCGCTGGGCGTCGTGCGGCGCGAGGCCATGGCCGAAGGGCGTAGCGTCTCCGCGCACTTCGCCCATCTGATTGTGCACGGCGTGCTGCATCTGCTGGGGCACGACCATCTCGCCGCGGGCGAGGCGGTGCTGATGGAGCGGACCGAGGCGCGCATCCTGCACCGGCTGGGCTACCCCAATCCCTGGCGACAGGGCAGGGCCGCCTGATGCCCTCCGATACATCGACCCCCCGCATGGACATGATGCGACTGATCCGCGGCCTCTTCAGCCGGCGCGAGGGCACCCTGCGCGACCGCGTGGAGGAGTTGATTGAAGCCCCCGACGGCCTGTCCACCGATGCACATGCGCTCGGCCCGCATGAGCGCGCCTTGCTCGGCAACGTGCTCAAGCTGCGCGGCGCCACGGCCAACGACGTGATGGTCCCGCGCGCCGACATCATCGGCCTGCCGGCGAGTCTCACGCTGGAACAGGCGCTCGCGGCCGTGCAGCGCGAGGGCCACAGCCGCTACCCGGTCTATCAGAGCCAGCTCGACGATGTGCTGGGCATGGTCCACATCAAGGACATCTTTGCCTCGGTCGGCCGGCAGGCGCCGTTCAACTTGAGTTCCATCCTGCGCAAGCCGCTGCTGGTGGTGCCGAGCGTTCCGGTGCTCGACCTGCTGCTGCGCATGCGCGAGGCCCGGATTCACATGGCGCTGGTGGTGGACGAATACGGCGGCATCGACGGCCTGATCACCATCGAGGACCTTGTCGAAACCATCGTGGGCGACATCGCCGACGAGCACGACGAGGTGGACGCGCCGCAGATCACCGAGCGGGGCGAGGGGGTGCTGGAAGTGGACGCCCGCACCGAGATCGAGACCTTCGAGCACCGTCTGGGCCCAATCCTGACTCCCGAGGAGCGGGCCACGGATATCGATACGGTGGGCGGGCTGGTGCTGACGCTGGCCGGCCGCGTGCCGATGCGGGGCGAGATTTTCTCCCACAGTTCGGGCCTGGAGTTCCGGGTGCTGGACGCCGATGCGCGGCGAATCCGGCGTTTGCGGGTCCGCCGCCCGGCGGATGGGGCCCAGGCGGCGGAGTAGTTTTGGATACCTGCACGAACCCATGCCGCCCGGCTCGATCCGCGCTATAGCCCCGCACATGGCCTCCTTTCTCGCCCGCATCTCCGCCCGCCCCTGGCTGGCCGCCTTCCTGCTTGGGGCGGTCTCCGTGCTTGCGCTGCCGCCGGTGCATGCGGTGCCCGTGCTGCTGCTCACAATCCCCGCCTTCCTGGTGCTCATCGGCCGGGCCGCGACGTGGCGGCAGGCGGCCTGGTGGGGCGCCTGCTTCGGCTACGGCCACCAGCTCTTCGGCCTCTATTGGATCACCCATGCTCTGCTGACCGACTTCGGCCGCTGGTTCTGGCTGGTGCCGGTGGCGGCGCCGGGCATCGCGCTCCCTGTGGCGATGTTCAGCGTGATCCCGGCTGTGGTCGCGTGGCGGCTGCGGGAGGGCTGGCCGCGCGTGCTGGGCTTCCCCGGCGCCTGGGTGCTGGCCGAGATGCTGCGCGGCATCCTCTTCACCGGCTTCCCATGGAACCTGATGGGGACCGCCTGGGCCTTCTCGCCCGTGCCCATCCAGCTCGCCAGCGTCATCGGCGTGCATGGCTTGTCGCTGCTGACGATGTTCGTGGCCGGGCTGCCGGTGCTGCGCAGCCGCCGCGCCTGGGCCGGGGGTATAGCGATCCTGGCCCTCTGGATGGGCTTCGGCGTCTGGCGGCTGGAAGATCATCCCCCGGCCGAGACGGCGGTGCGGTTGGTGCTCGTGCAAGGCAATGTGGCGCAGGACGTGAAGTGGGACGAGGCGCAGCGGCTGCCGATCTTCCAGCGCTACATCGCCCTTTCGACACAAGGCGTCCAAGCGACGGCAGCGGCGCATCCGAGCGCCCCCATCCTGGTGATCTGGCCTGAGACGGCGAGCCCCTTCCTGCTGTCGCAGGATCCCGAGGCCATGCGTGCCGCCACGGCCATGCTGCCGCCCGGCAGCATGCTGCTGGCCGGTACCGTGCGCGCGAACTGGAATTCGGGCGGGCAGCTCACGGAACTCTTCAACAGCCTCGTGGCGCTGGATGCCTCCGCGCGCGTTGCCGGGATCTTCGACAAGTCGCATCTGGTTCCTTTCGGCGAATACATGCCTCTGGGCGGCATCCTGCCGCTGCGGATGGTCACCGGTGGCGTGGATTTCTCGGCCGGTCCAGGACCCCACGTCCTGGCCTTGCCCGGCAGACTGCCCTCGCCAGGGCCGTTGATCTGCTACGAGGTGATCTTCTCCGGCGGGGTCGTCGGCGCCGAGCGCCCGGCCTGGCTGCTCAACGTGACGAACGACGCCTGGTTCGGCTTCTCGGCAGGGCCGTACCAGCACCTCGCGGCGGCCCGGATGCGGGCGGTGGAGGAGGGGCTGCCCATGGTGCGCGCCGCCCAGACGGGCATTTCGGCGGTGTTCGATGCCTCGGGACGCGGGCTCGCGCGCCTCGGCCTGGGGCGAACCGGCGCGGTGGAAGCAGCGCTTCCCGAGCCCCTTCCGCCCACCCTTTTCGCGCGAGGCGGACTGTGGATTCCGTTTGGCCTCATGGGCTTGGCGCTCGTGCTGGCGGGGCTGGGCAGGCGCCTCAATTTTTGATCTTGGCCTCATAAACCGTCTCAGGATCAATTTATTTATTGAGAATAGGGAAAATTATTGACACTTCCTTGACGTCCAGCTAGACGAAGGCACACGCAGGCTCTGTGATACGGCGTCTTCGGGAATGTTTTTCAGGCCTTCAGCGCGCAAGAACTGCAACCCAGTGTTCCTCGCTGGCGCTAAGGGTTCGGCGAGAATCGATCGGCCTTCGTCGGGGTCAGGTTGGGACGGGTTCCAGTAAGATGAGAGAAGCGATGGCGACCGGCGAAACAGGCGAGCGGGTTGAGAAGGAACACCGTCCGAGTCCGATCGACGTTCACGTCGGTTCGCGCGTCCGGCTTCGGCGTACCCTTCTCGGCATGAGCCAGGAACGGCTGGGCGAAGCCCTCGGCCTGACCTTCCAGCAGGTCCAGAAGTACGAGCGCGGCGTGAACCGCATCGGCGCCTCGCGCCTATTTGACCTGTCGCGCGTGCTGGACGTGCCGATCAGCTTCTTCTTCGACGACATGCCCGGCTCCGTCGGCGGCAGCCAGAGCTTCGCCCGCCGCGTCTCCGGCTTCGCTGAATCGCAGGACGGGTTCGAGGACGACACGCTGCACCGCCGCGAGACGCTGGAGCTGGTGCGCGCCTATTACCGCATCTCTGACCCCGCCGTTCGCAAGCGCGTCTTCGACCTCATCAAGGCGATGACGCCGGCGGATTGAATTCGCCTGTTGCGTCCAAACCGGCTCAATCTCGCGCGAGCCGCCCGCTTTGTGGGCGGATTTGCCAGGCCGATGCCAGGAATAGCCGCGGCTCCGCTTTTGCCTGCGTCCCGCACGACCTAGCCTCTCCTCGTTCCCCGGAGAGTCCTTATGATCACGCGCCGCACCGCTCTCCTCGCCGCCCTCGGCACGCCTTTCATCGGCACGGCGCGTGCGCAGGATTGGCCCTCGCGCCCCATCCGCGTCGTGCTGCCTTTCGCCGCGGGCGGCTCATCGGACGTTGCCGCGCGGCTCCTCGCGCCCAGGCTCGGCGCCATCCTCGGCCATCAGATCGTCATCGAGAATCGCGGCGGCGGCGGCGGCAATATCGCGGCCGAGCTGGTCGCGCGGGCCCAGCCCGATGGCTACACCATCTTCCAGGGCAATATGGGCGTGCTGGCCGTCAACCCCTCGCTCTACCGCACACTGCCCTTCGATCCCGTGCAGAGCTTCCAGCCGATCTCGCACATCATGTCCGTCGCCAATATCCTGGTGGTGCCGGCCGAGCGGCCCTGGCGCAGCGTGGCGGACCTCCGCGCCGCGATGCTGGCCGCACCCGAGAGCATCCGCGCCGGCAATTCCGGGCCTGGCTCCATCGGCCATCTCGCCGTCGTGCTTTTCGACCAGCTCGCCGGCACGAAATCCATCCACGTCCCCTACCGTGGCGGCGGGCCGATGGCGACGGACCTCATCGCCGGCCATCTCGACTACGGCTTCTCCACCACGCCGACGGTGCTCTCGGCGATCGAGGCGGGGCGGCTCCGCGCCTTGGCGATCGGCACCGGCACGCGGAGCCCGCTGCTGCCGGACCTCGCCACCGTTGCGGAATCCGGCCTGCCCGGCTTCGAGGTCAGCAACTGGGATTCCTGGCTCTTTCCGCACGGCACCGCGCCTGGGATCACCGAGCGGATGAACGCCGCGATGCGCCAGGCGCTGACGTCGGACGAACTGCGCGGCGAATATGCCCGCCGCGGCCTGGAGGCGATGGTCAGCAACCCCGCCGAAGTCGCGGCCGCGATCCAGTTCGAGACGGCGCGCTGGGCGCCCATGGTCCGCGCCAGCGGCGCGACGCCCGAGGGGTAGCGCCCAAGGGGTAGCGCGCCATTCGCGGGCTGCTTATGTCTCCCAATAGGAGAACCAGCCCGTGAACGCTTTGACCGACGACACCGGAACCCTGCTCGACACCGCCGCCCGCGCCGCCCGCGCCGCGGCCGGCCTGCTCGCGCGTGCTCCGGGCCCGGTGAAAGACGCCGCACTCCGCCATGCCGCCGGGGCGATCCGCGCGCAGACGGGACAGATCCTGGCCGCCAATACCCTGGACCTCGCCGCCGCGCCCGGCCTGACCGCCGCCTTCCGCGACCGCGCGACCCTCACGCCCGAGCGCATCGACGCGATGGCGCGCGGCCTCGAAGAAGTCGCCGACCTGCCCGACCCCGTGGGCCGCGTGCTGGCAGAATGGACGCGCCCGAACGGGTTGCGCTTCCAGCGCGTGGCGCAGCCGCTCGGCGTGATCGGGATGATCTTCGAGAGCCGGCCCAACGTCACCGCCGATGCCGGCGCGCTCTGCCTGAAGGCGGGCTCCGCCGTGCTGCTGCGCGGCGGCAGCGAGAGCACGCTCTCCGCCCGCGCCATCGCCGATTGCCTGCGCGAGGGCCTGCGCCTGGCCGGCCTGCCCGAGGATGCCGTGCAACTCGCCCCCACGCAGGACCGCGCCTTCGTCGGCGCCATGCTGCGCGCGGCGGGGCTGATCGACCTCATCATACCCCGCGGCGGCAAGGGGCTCGTGAAGCGTGTGCTGGAGGAGGCGCGGGTGCCCGTCCTCGCCCATGCGGAGGGGCTCTGCCACACCTATGTCCACGCTGCCGCCGACCCCGAGATGGCGCGGCGCATCCTGCTGGATGCGAAGCTGCGCCGCACCGGCGTCTGCGGCTCGACCGAGACGCTGCTGATCGACGCGGCCGTGGCGCCCACGCTGCTGCCGCTGCTGCTGGGCGACCTCGCCGCCGCCGGCTGCGCCTTCCATGCCGACGAACGCGCCCGCGCGATCATGCCGGAGCTGCCGCCCGCAACCGACGAGGATTTCGCGACGGAATGGCTCGACGCCATCCTCAACGTCGCGGTGGTGGACGGCGTGGATTCCGCGCTCGCCCATATCCGCCGCTTCGGCAGCGAGCACACCGAGGCCATCGTCACCGAGGACGCGGACGCCGCGCAGGCTTTCCTCGACGGCATCGATTCCGCCGTCGGCCTATGGAACGCCTCCACGCAATTCTGCGACGGCGGCGAGTTCGGCTTCGGCGCGGAGATCGGCATCGCCACGGGCCGGCTGCAGGCGCGGGGGCCGGTCGGGCTCGAGCAGCTTTGCACCTTTCGCTACCGGATCACCGGAAACGGGCAGATCCGCGGCTGATTCCCATATTCCCCCGGCGCGCGAAGCGGTTAGTCTCTCGCAAAACCCGGGAGAGAATCATCATGCGCAAAACCTTGCTCGCCGCTGCTGCGGCCCTTTCGATCGCATCGCCTGCCTTCGCGGCCTGCCCGCCCGAGGCCGCGATCGAGGCGCTGTCGCGCGCGCTGGTCGCCAATACGGCGTCGCCGCCCTTCACTGGGATGGAGAACCTCGCCGACGGGCAATGCGCGCAGGACATGCTGGTCCCCATCCTGGCCCGGCAATGGGGGCGTCCGGTCGGCTATAAGGTCGGCCTGACCAATCCCGCCGCGCAGCAGCGCTTTGGCGTCTCGCACCCCGTCACCGGCACGATCTACGAGAGCACCGTCCGCATGCGCTCGGGCGGCGAGGTTCCGGCCCAGTTCGGCGCCGTGCCCAATATCGAGGCCGACCTGATCGTCCGCGTGCGCGACGAGGCGATCAACCAGGCCCGCACGCATTTGGACGTGCTGCGCAACATCGACCTGGTGATCCCCTTCATCGAGATGCCCGACCTCGCTCTGTCGTCCGGCATGGACGGGCCGAACCTGCTCGCCATCAATGTCGGCGCGCGGCTCGGCGTGGTGGGGGAGGGGATTCCCGTGCAGGTGAGCGAGGAATTCGCCGCGCGCCTCGCCAGCATGACCGTCGTGCTGGCCGACGATCAGCATGAGATCGCCCGTGCGCCGGGCACCGCGCTGCTCGGCCATCCGCTGAACGTGATCCCCTGGCTCGCCGAGGATCTCGCCCGCCGCGGCGAGCGGATGCGCGTGGGCCAACTCATCTCGCTCGGCGGCTTCTCGCCCGCCGTGCGGGCCGAGGCAGGGCGGACCTACACCGTGCGCTACGAAGGTCTGCTGGGCGAACCGGTGAGCGTGAGCGTGCGGACGCGTTGAGCGGCGCGCCGGGCCGTTTCGGCGACGGGCGCCGCCAGCGCATCGGCATCCTGGGCGGCAGCTTCAACCCGGCCCATGCCGGGCACGCCCATGTGGCACTGGCCGCGCTGCGGGCGCTGCGGCTGGATCAGGTCTGGCTGATGGTCTCGCCCGGCAATCCGCTGAAGCCCTCGAACGGCATGGCGCCCTTTGCCGAACGGCTCGCCAGCGCGCGCGGCGTGGCGAAGGACCGCCGGGTGATCGCAACCGACATCGAGCGGCGGCTGGGCTCGCGTTTCACCCATCGCACGCTGAGCTTGCTGCGGCGGCGCTTCCGGCGCGCGCGCTTCGTGCTGATCCTGGGGGCGGATAATCTCACCCAATTGCCGCGCTGGCATCGCTGGCGCGATATCCTTGATCATACCCCCCTGGCTGTCTTGCCGCGTCCGGGCTATAGCCGCGCTGCATTGCGCGGCCAGGCGGCTTCGCTGATGGCGCACCGGCGTCAACGCGCATCCGCCCTGCTGAATTCGTGCTGGACTGCTGGAGCCCCTTGGTGCTTCGTGCCGGCCGCGGAGCGTGTGATCTCAGCCACGGCCATTCGGGCTGCCTCGGCCAGAGCTGCTACCAGCCCCATCGGATAAGAGAGACCCCAGCGCATGGCGCGGACACCAGACGACAAGAGCAAGCCGGCGCGCAAGGCACCAGTACGTAAGGACGCCAGCGCTCCGACGAAGCCCCGCGCCCCCGCCGCCAAACCCGCCGCGCCCGCCAAGACGCGCGGCACCGCCCGTTCCTCCGAGTCCGAAGCGCCGCGCGGCCGTCCCGCTGCACCGCGCGCCTCGGGCGGCGATCCTTCGACCCCGCGCGGCCGCAATACCTTCGTGCCGCGCCCGCGTGGCGCGGCGGAAGCCGAGGCCCCTCGCGGGCGTTCGCGTGCGGCACCGGAGGGTGAGACTTCCGCTCCGCGTGGCCGCACCGCTGCGGCGCCAAGCCGCTCGCGGAGCGCAGCGCCGGAAGGTGCTGCTCCGCGTGGCCGTTCGGCGCCTCCGCGTTCTTCGGAAGGCGAGGGCTTCGCGCCCCGCGGCCGGGCCGCTGCCGCGCCGACCCGCTCGCGCAGCGCCGCGCCGGAAGGTGCCGC
>JAQGHY010000102.1 GCA_028291455.1 Rubritepida sp.
GTCCTCGAGCCCAGGTTTCCACCTTCACCACGACCGAAGTGTCGCCGGTTTTCACCAGGGAGCAGTAACAGCTGACCTCGTCGCCCACCGCGATGGGCCGCAGGAAGCGCATGGCTTCAATTGCCACGGTGGCGACACGGCCCTGGGCGCATTCGGCAGCCAAGCCACCGGCCGCCAGGTCCATCTGTGACAATGTCCAGCCGCCAAAAATGTGGCCCCCAGCATTGGCATCACTGGGCATCGCAATGGTCCTCAGATGCGGACCGCCCGGGACCTCCGGAAGACTTTGGGCCATGCGTAAACGCTCCTTGGCATCGTGCGGAGCGGATTCAGTGCAGCAGGGGGCCGCAACTCCGCAGCAGTGCTAACTCTTGGGCAGCGCAACATGTTCGCCGGTAAACGACAAATCTGTCCGGCATCACGCAGTTCGTCCTTTTCAGCCGCGGCGAAGCCCTCCTGCTAGCGCCCGACCACCGCCCAGGAAGGTAGTGGCTGTATGGTCGCGACCGACACGACGATGATCCCCAGCAGCGCGCCGAGCCCTGCTTCGATGGTTTGAATGAGCTACCGCGGCGCTCGCCTGATCAGTACGGAAGGCGGTAAATTGCGAGATTGTTAGGTGCTGCAACTCGACACGTTCAGATCGGTTCGCCTCCAGACCGTTGCGCCGGACGATCGCTTCCTGTCGATCACGGTCGTGGAAGGAACTTGCTCACTATGCCTCGCCTCTCAATCTACCTGTGCTTCGTGATGTTGTTTATGGCCGCTCCTTCTGCGGCTCGCGCCGAGGAAGGACAGACCGAACAACTCACCCTCGCAGATGATCCGTTCGAAATCACCGACCCTCACGCCGCGGACCCCGGTGAAGCTGAACTCTCCATTGTCGCGATTTATGAACGCGCACAGCGGGGCGGCTATCGCAATACATTTGCCTTGGACACCGAGCTTCAGACGGGAGTCGCCCGAAATCTTGAGATCCGGATTGGCAGCCTCGGCGCATACGGAAATCTCGAAACGCGAGGACGACCACCGGCATCCTCATCCAACAGCGGATCCGATGGCAGCAGCCCGGGTTGGGGCGGGGCAACGCGCATCGGTGCGCTCTACCAATTCTCCGATGGAAGCGGCGTTTTTCCCGTTGCCTCCATGCTCGGCCGGGTACGCTCCGTGTATGGACCAGGGACGCCCAGCTACGAGGGCGACGTCGTGGCGCTGTTTGGCAAGATGCTGGGATCGGGTCCTGGCGCGGTTGGTATGAATCTCAATGTGGGCTGGACTACCCGCTTTGATCCCATGCCCGGCGAGCGACCAAATCTGTATTTCTTCACGGCAGCGATTGGTCAGGGGATATCGCCAACCTCGGTTGTCGTGCTCGCCTATGCCAGGCGACAGCAAGAACGACACGAGCGCGACTTCAGCCTAGTGGAAGTTGGCCTTCGCTATCGGCCGTCCAACGACGGCCCTGTCTGGGGCATCGGTATCGGCGCTGGCACCACGCGGGACACGCCGGCCGTTCAGGTCAGCCTCGCTACACAGTGGAGTTTTGGCGCAGCGCCGAGGTGAAATGGCTCCAGCAACCCTGAACCACGTGCGGGCTACCACGCTGCGCAGTGCGCAGCGTGGTAGCGAAAGGGAACGTCGCGGCGGTTGTTGTTAGGCGGGGCCCTCCGCCGCGGCCGCGGCCTCCCGCAACTGGCCGTCCAGGTGCGCGCGCAGTTCCGGAGGCAGGGGCAGCGCAGCCGACAGGGCACTCAGATAGACGCGTTCCGAGGGGGTGTCCGCGCCCCCCATCGCCATGGCCGAGGCGAGATAGAGTTCAGCCTTCTGCGCGTCGGTCACCGCGAGGCGAGCGATGGCGGCAGGGTCGGGTGCGGTGTCCAGCACGCCGAAGATCTCGCCTTTCTCCTCATCGGACAGTGACAGGCGCTCGGCCTCGGCGAAGATGCGTTCATGCTCCTGGGCGTCGAGCGTGCCGTCCGCCCGGGCCGCGGCGACCATGGCCCGGATGATCGAAAGCCCGAAGGGCTTGCCGTCGCCATCGGCCGCGGTGGGCTGGGCGAATTCGTCCGGCGCCGGCACGCCGCCGGACGAGGCGCCCGGCTGGTCCTTCCACTGGCTGTAGGCGCGATGCGCGAGGAGGCCCAGCAGTGCCATGCCGCCCACCCGAATCAAGCCGCCGCCGCCGCCGCGACCGCCCAGCATGGAGCCGAGCAGCCCGCCAGCAGCAGCAGCCTGGCCCGCGCCGCCCACCTGAGCGCGCAACTGCCCGAGAAGGTCCCCCAGTCCGCCACCCAGAACAGCGCCTTGACCACCGCCTAGGCCGCCGACTGGACCACCACCGGCGGCACCCCGGCCGAGCAACCCACCGAGACCGCCGCCGCCGAGCAGTCCGCCCAGACCGCCGGCGAGACCACCCCCGAAGCCGCCCCCGGGCGCTCCAACCCCGCCACCGGATCCGCCGAGCAGGCCGCCTAGACCACCGCCCGAGCCGCCCAGCAGTTGCTCAATCATCCGCTTCAAATCCGTCGCCATTGCGATCGCCTCCAACCTGATTGACGGGGAACGCGCGGGAGCGGACGAGGATGCCCAAACGAGTTTAATTGCCTGGCCAGGCAGAACCCGCCTCACCCGGTGCGCGCCGCGGCGGGGCCAGCCGCAGCGGCACGAAGGGCTGTCCCTGCTGGCACTCGATGAGGAAGAGCGCGATGACCCGCGGTCCGATGCCCGGGCAGTCCCAGCTGACCGCGCTCACCGTCGCCGCAAGCCTTGGGCAGATTGACGAAGTCGCGTTCAGTCTCGCCACGATCGGACCTGCGCTTGGCTTCTCCGCGCTGTAGAGCGAATGCCCGTCCCGCGCAGCGTTTCGCGCGGCCTCGCTGGATCTGCGGGGCTTGGGCTCGTAGCGCCCGAATCATCGGGTGCGCGACGGAGCCCCGACGATGAACAAGCTATCCGACACCCAGTCCATCATCCTCAGCCAGGCGAGCCACGCAGCTCTGCTGGCCACAGCACCTGCGAACCTGCCGGCCGCAGCGCGCCAAGCCGTGGTCCGCAGCATGCTCAAGAACCTCCTGCTGGAGGAGATGCCAGCGCCCGCGGAACATCGCGACCTCGGCTGGCGGCAGGACGACGACGGCGCCTGGGTCGCGCTGCGCATCACCGGCGACGGCCTTCGCGCCATTTGTATTGAGCCTGAGGCGCCAAGCGACATTGGCACCGAGCCCCGCGAGCTAACTGACGCGGAAGAAGCCAAGGAGCTCGCCCTGCAGCAGGAGGCGCTCGACGCCGAGAACGCTGCGGCTCAGGTGCTTGGTGAAGTTGCTCCGCTGCCGGCGCCTGCTAGGGCCCGCACGAGCCTGCGGGAGGCTGCCGCGGCGACGGTAGCGGCCTGGGAGGCGCAGGACGGCCTGGGGGCGGCTCTGGCAGCCCTCCAGGCGGCGTTGGGCAACCGAGCCACCGCTCACCCCCCTGGCGCCCCTCGCAAGCCACGTGAGGGCACGAAGCAGGAAACGGTGCTGAACCTGCTGCGCCGAGACGAGGGCGCGACCATCGCCAATGTCATGGAGGCCACTGGCTGGGCCCAGCACAGGGTCCGGGGCTTCTTTGCCGGCCTCAAGATGAAGGGCCACGCCGTCGAGGTGCTGGTGCGGGTCAAGCAGGTGAGCGCCGGCAA
>JAQGHY010000104.1 GCA_028291455.1 Rubritepida sp.
GAGGTGGTAGACCTTGACCTTGTTGCCCGCGACCGTCGTGGTCGCCATGTCCAGCACCACCGGCCGATGATCGGGCCCGGCGGGGGCGGCGAAGGCGATGGGGTTGGTGCCAAGCACGGGCTCGGTCGCCCGTGTCGGCACCATCAGCACGCCGCGCGTGGAGGATGTCACCAGCCCGATCAGTCCGGCGGAGGAGGCCAGCCGCGCGTAATAGCCGGCCGCGCCGAAGTGGTGGCTGTTCACCACGCCCACGGCACCGACGCCGAAGGCGCGCGCCTTCTCGATCGCCAGCTTCATCGCCATCACGGCGGCGGGATGGCCGAGGCCGTCGGCGCCGTCCACCAATGCGGTCGCGGCGAAGTCTCGCGCGATGCGCGGCTCGCCGGAAATGCGGAGTTGCCCCGCCCGCAGCATCTCCTCGTAATTCATCAGCATCGAGATGCCGTGGCTGTCCACGCCCATCAGGTCGGTCTCGACCATGACCTCGGCGGTGACCTCGGCGAGATGCGCCGGGCTGCCCCAGGCCTGCAGGACCGCGAGGATCTGGGCGCGGACGGAAGTGTGCGTGACGTTCATGCTTGTCTCAATTCAAAGTGGCGCGTCGGAGCTGCAAGGATGCGCCGGGACGCCGCTCCTGTCGCCGGGGCGGTGGGGATTTGTTGCGGGCCGCATTGCGGTGCCGCCGATCATGGGCAAGCATCCGGGATGGAACAAAAACCCTCCGTGCTCGTCGTTGGAGCCGGCATCGTCGGCCTTTGTACGGCCTGGTACCTCGCACGCGCCGGCGCCGATGTGACGCTGGTGGACCGCGACGGACCGGGCGAGGGGACCTCCTCGGGCAATGCCGGCGCGATTTCCGCGGGATCGGTGGCGCCGCTCGCCATGCCCGGCATCCTGCGCCAGGTGCCGGGCATGCTGCTGGACCCCAAAGGGGCGCTGCACATTCCCGCCCGCTACTGGCCCAAGGCCCTCCCATGGCTCTGGCGCTTCGTGATGGAGGCTCGCCCGGAACGCGTGGAGAAGATCGCGGAGGCGCTGGCCGTGCTGCTGAACGGCGCCGAGGATCGCCACCTGGAGATCCTGGAGGCGGAGGGCGCGCTCGATCTCATCGAGCGGAACGGCCAACTCTATCTTTATCATAACCCGGCACATCTCGCGAAGGACGACGCCGCCTGGGCGCTGCGCCGCGCCCATGGGCTCGACATGCGGGTGCTGAACCGCATCGAGGTGCTGGAGCTGGAGCCCGAGGTGTCCAAGACCTATGGCACCGGCGTCTTCCTGCCGCAGCAGAGCCATTCGGTGAACCCGCTGCGCCAGGCCCGCGTGATCGCGCGCGGCGTGGAACGGATGGGCGGGCGCATCCTGCGCGGCTCCGTCTCGGCGGTGATCGCGGAGGAGCGTCGCGTGACCGGGGCGATCGTCGACGGGACGCCCATCCGCACGGATCACGTGGTCCTGGCGGCGGGCGCGTGGTCGGCGAAGCTGCTGGCGCCGCTGGGCATCAAGGTCCCGCTGGAGAGCCAGCGCGGTTACCACATCATGCTCCCCACCCCCGGCGTGATGCCGCGCCGTCCCGTGGTGCCCGCAGACCGCAAGGTCTTCATCACGCCGATGGAGGACGGGCTGCGCATCGCCGGAAGCGTCGAGTTCGGCGGCACCGAGGCTCCCCCCAACCCCGCGCGCGCGGCAATGCTGCTGGAGGATCTGGCGAGGGTCTATCCGCAGGCGGATATGCGCGACGCGCGGCCCCATTGGATGGGTCATCGCCCGTGCCTGCCCGACAGCCTTCCCGTCGTCGGGCCGGTCAAGGCGTGGCCGGGGCTGTGGTGCGCCTTCGGGCACGGGCATCTGGGGCTGACGGGCTCGGCGCCGACGGGCGCGATGATCGCCTCGGCCATGCTCGGGCCGAAGCCGAACACCGACCTCACGCCCTTCGGCGTCGAGCGATTCGCATGAGCGCGGCCGCGGCGGTGAACGCCCCACTCGCCGTCAGGCCTACCAACCGAGATCTGGCCAGGCGCATCCTGGCCCTGGCCGCGCCGACGACCCTGCTTTCGGCCTTGCAGGTCGTGGCCCTGCTCATCGAGACGATCATCGCCGCACGGCTCGGGCGCGGCGCGCTGGCGGGCTGGGCGGTGGTGCTGCCCTTCGCGCTGCTGCTGGGACAGATGTCGGCGGGCGCCATGGGCGGGGGCGTGGTCAGCGCCATCGCCCGGGCGCTGGGGGCGAAGAAGGAAGAGGAGGCCTCCGCGCTCGCCGTGCATGCGCTCCTCATCGCGACCGGCTTCGCGGCGATGTTCGTGATCGTGCTGGCAGGCTTTCCCCGCTCGCTGCTGACGGTGATCGGCGGTCCCGAGGCCGCGGCGGCGGCGGTGCCCTATTCGATCGCGCTGTTCGGCGGCGGGGCGGTGCCGGCCTGGCTCGCCAATACACTGGCCTCCATCCTGCGGGGCGCCGGAAAGCATGCGCTGGCGGCGCGGGTGCTGAACTTCGCCTGGCTCTCCTATCCGCCGCTGGCCTTCCTCTTCAGCGACACGCTGGGCTTCGGGCTGATGGGGATCGGCATCGCCTTCGCGCTGGTCTTCTGGGTGGCGGCGGCGGTGATGTCGGCGGTGGTGTTCTCGGGCGCGGCGGGATTCACCCCGAACCTGCGCGTCACCCTGCGATGGGCGCTGTTCCAGCGGATCCTCGCCGTGGGTGCCGTCGCCTGCTGCCTGGCGGTGGTGGCCAATATGGCGACGATCCTGGTGACGGCGCGGCTCGCCTCCTACGGCTCGGCGGCGGTCGCGGCCTATGGCGTCTCGGCACGGCTGGAATTCATGATGATCCCGCTCGCCTTCGGCGTCGGCTCGGCGCTGACGGCGCTGGTCGGCCGCGCGGTGGGGCAGGGGGATTGGGAGACGGCGCGGCGCACGGCCTGGGTCGGCGGCGCGATGGCTTTCGGCGTCTGCTCCTCGGTGGGGCTCAGCGTGGCGTTGTTTCCGCTGGGCTTTGCGAACCTCTTCGCCTCGGATGCCGAGGTCGCGGCCATCGCGGCGCGGGCGTTGAGCTTCATCGGACCGGCCTTCGGCGGCTTCGGCCTGGGCATGGCGATGTATTTCGCGGCGATGGGCGCGGGGCGGATGGGCTATCCGGTGGCGGCGGGCCTCTCGCGGCTGGCGGTGGCGGTCGGCGGCGGCTGGTGGTTGGGCGACGTGATGGGCTGGGGGATGGACGGGCAGTTCCTGGCCGTGGCGCTGGGCGTCACCGTCTATGGCGTGCTGGCGGCGGTGGCGGTGCGGCCGGGCGTATGGGGGCCGCGCGCCTCGTCATTCTAAAGTCCGCGATGAATGCGCGACTGTTCCAGCGCCGGCGTCAGCAGGTGGCCGCCGCGCTTCAGGACGCAAGCGAGGCCGATCAGCTGCGGCATGGCGCGATAGGCCGTCAGCGGCGGCGCGAGTCGGTGCAGCAGCCCCAGCCCGAGGCTGCGCGATCCGTGCTGCGCCGCGCTGACGGCCAGCAGAAACGCGCTCTCGCTTGCGGTTACGATCGAGCAGAGCGGGCAGGCGAGATACAGCGTGGGCAGGCTTCGCAAGAGCGGATCAAGCATCAGCGCGGCGCCTTCGGTGCCTCCGGCGGCCAGGACGATCGCCGCCTCGGCCATGGGCCCGGCCGGTCCGGGAGCGGCCCAGGCGCGCGCGGCGTCCAGCAGCAGGCGCTCCGCGTCCGGCAGGGTGTCTGAATCCTGGCCCGTATGGGGCCAGGTGGGCAGGCCGCGAGTCGCCATGGGGAACCTCCGTATCGAAGGGAGGTTGTACTGCAACTGCGAATGACTCGCAAATTCAAATCGAGAATCTCACTGGAAATCGCGGCTGGGCTGGCGAAAGGCGAATCTGCGGCTCCGGGGACCGGGTGGGAGGGGCGGCGCGGTGGGGTCGTCGTCCAGCCGGTGCAGCTCGTGCAGTAGGGCCGAGTGGTCCTCCAGCTTGTGTACGATCAGGTGCAGGATCGGCACGTGCCCCCCCTGCACGCGCTCCAGCCGGCCCTCGGCGATGACGAGGCGCGCATCCACCACGGCGGCCCGGTGGCGCTGCGAGACATGGCGGAAGACGACGAGGTTGGCCACGCCGTGCTCGTCCTCGATGGTGAAGAAGATCACGCCCTTGGCGCTGCCCGGATGCTGCCGGACCAGCACGAGGCCGGCCACGCGAAGCCAGGACCCGCTGCGTGAAGCGGTAAATTCGTCGATGCCCACGGTGCGCAGCCGCCTCAACTCCGGACGCAGCAGGCTCAGCGGGTGCGGGCGCAGGCTGAGGCCGGTGCTGGTATAGTCCAGCACGACCTGCTCGCCCGCCGTAGCGCGGGGAAGGCTGGATGCGGGCTCCCCGACCGGCGCTTCGAGAGGGACTTCGCGTTCGACGGCCGCGGCCTCCCACATGGCGGCGCGGCGGTCGAGGCCGAGCCCGCGCAGGGCATCCGCCTCCGCGAGGTGCTCCATGCTGCGGCGGTCGAGCCGGGCACGGAGGATCATGTCGCGCAGGTCGGCGAAGGGGCGGGCGGCAACGATGCGCAAGGCGGCGTCCTGCGAGAGGCCGCTGACCAGGCGCAGGCCGAGGCGGAGGGCATGGCGAAGCTGGTGCCCGGCAGGACGGCCCGAACCGGAAATCTCCTCCTGCGTGGAGTCCCACTCGCTGACCGTCACATCGATGGGCCGTACCTGCACGCCGTTCCGGCGGGCCTCGCGGATGATCTGCGCCGGGGCATAGAAGCCCATGGGCTGGCTGTTCAGCAGCGCACAGGTGAAGGCCGTGATGCGATGGCATTTGAGCCAGGCGGAGATGTAGACGAGCAGCGCGAAGCTCGCCGCATGGCTCTCCGGGAAGCCATAGGAGCTGAAGCCTTCGAGCTGCTTGAAGCAGCGTTCCGCGAAGTCCAGCTCATAGCCGTTCTGGAGCATGCCCGTGATGAAGTCGGGTTTGAATGTCGGCACGTCGCCGGTGTGCTTGAAGGTGGCCATGGCGCGGCGAAGCTGATCGGCTCGGGCTGGGGAGAAGCCCGCGCCTTCGATGGCGATGCGCATCGCCTGCTCCTGGAAGAGCGGCACGCCCAGGGTCTTCTCCAGCACGTCCTCCAATCCGGGCGGGATATTCGTCGGCTCCTCGCCGTTCCGCCGCCGCAGATAGGGATGCACCATGTCGCCCTGGATTGGCCCGGGCCGCACGATCGCGACCTCTACGACCAGGTCGTAGAATTCGCGCGGCTGCAGGCGCGGCAGCATGTTCATCTGCGCCCGGCTCTCGACCTGGAAGACGCCGAGGCTCTCGCCGCGGCACAGCATCTCGTAGGTGGCCTTGTTCTCCTGCGGGATGTCCACCATCGCCGGGATGCCCGTCAGATGCAGCGCGCGCCGGATGCAACTCAGCATGCCCAGGCCGAGCACATCGACCTTGAGCATCTTCATCGCATCGATGTCGTCCTTGTCCCATTCGATGGTGTGGCGGTCCTGCATCGCCGCGCGGGTGACGACGCAGAACTCGGTCAGCGGCCCGCGCGTGAGGACGAAGCCGCCCACATGCGTGGCGAGGTGCCGGGGGAAGTCGTAGATTTCCTCGGCCAGCTCGCAGGCCATCTTCAGCCGCGCATCGGCGGGATCGAGGCCGCGCGCCTCGGCGATCTCCTCCCAGCTCGATTCATTGCCCGGCGACCCCCCGGCCTTGGCCATGAAGGCGGTGGTCTCCTCGTCGAGACCCAGGGCCTTGCCCACCTCGCGGATCGCGCTGCGGCTGCGGTAGCGGATCACCGTCGCGGCGATGGCGGCGCGGTGGCGCCCGTAATGCGCGTAGATGTGCTGGATGACCTCCTCGCGCCGGTCATGCTCGAAGTCGACGTCGATATCTGGCGGCTCGCCGCGCTCCTCGCTGATGAAGCGCTCGAAGAGGAGCTGGTAGGTGTCGGGATTGAGCGAGGTGACGCCGAGCGCGAAGCAGACGGCGGAATTGGCCGCCGAACCGCGCCCCTGGCAGAGGATGTCCTGGTTTTTCGCGAAGCGCACGATCTCGCTCACCGTCAGGAAGTAGGAGGCGTAGTTCAGCTTCCCGATGATCCCGAGCTCCTTGTCGAGCTGCTTGCGCACGCGCTCGGGCAAACCTCCGGGCCACATCTTCGGTATGGCCTCGGCCACGCGCGCCCTCAGCGTTTCCTGCGGCGTGCGGCCGGGATCGAGGATCTCCTCCGGATATTCGAAGAGCAGATCCCCCATGTCGAAGCGGCACGCCGCCGCCACCTGGGCCACGCGGTCCACCGCCTCCTGATGACCCTCGAAAAGCCGGCGCAGCTCGTCCTCCGGCTTGAGGCAGGCTTCGGCGTTGGGCTCGGCCGCGAGGCCCAGTTCGTCGATGGTGCAGCCCAGGCGAATGGCGCTCAGCACGTCGGCAAGGCGGCGGCGCTCGGGCGCGTGGTAGCGCACGCCGCCGGCGGCGATCAGCCGGGCTTCGGGAAGCCGCGCCAGCAGGTCCAGCCGGTGGCGGTCGGCGCCGCGCGCGCGGTGATGCGTGGCGAGCATGAGCGGCATGGCCAGCCGCTCGCGCAGCAGCCGCGCCTCGCGGGCGTGGCGCGTGGCGAAGGCCTGGTCGGGCTCATGGGGGGCGATGCGGGCCACCACCTGCCCCTCCATCGCCGCATACATCTGCTCGGGCGTGAGTGGGCACTCGCCCTTGGGCGCCTCCATCCGCGCCGTGGAAAGCAGGCTGCAGAGCCGGCCATAGGCGGCGCGGCCGGTCGGCCAGGCGAGGTATTCGCTGCCGTCGGTGAGGCGGAGCCGCACGCCGGGCAGGAAACGCAGCTTCGTGCCCGCCTTGGCCTCGACCTCCCGGCAGGCCACCCAGCCACGCACCAGGCCCGCCATGGAATTGCGATCGGCGATGCCGAGCACGCCATGCCCATGCGCCGCGGCCATGGCCGCGAGCTCCTTGGGATGGGAGGCGCCTTCCAGGAAGGTGAAGTTCGACAGCGCCCCCAACTCGCCGAACACCGTCCTGCGGATGGGCGGCGCGGTTCGTCCTCCGGCCGCGCTGCGCGTCGGGCCGGGCAGTATGGCCGCGGTCATGCCAGGTATCCGTGCAGGAACCACCTGGCGTCGGGGCCGGCCTCGCCCCGCCGGCACACCCACCAGCGCGCGCCCGAGGCGAGCTGGACGCGGTAATAGTCGCGCGGCGGACGATGTTCCGGCGGGCGCCACCATTCGGGCTCGATGCGCTCCGGCCCTTCGGCGGAAACCACCCGTTCGGAATGCCGCCTGTAGATCAGGAGGGAGGGCGGCTCATCGGGAAGCAACGCCACCGCCTCCAGCGGCAAGGGCTGGCGCAACAGGCGCAGCGGCCGGGGCCTGGCTTGCGCCGTGGATTCCGTTACGGGCGCAAAGGCGCTGACGCGCCGCACCGCACGTTCGGGCCAATGCGAGGCCCGCGGTTCCAGCCGGCAGATACGCACCCGCTGGCCCAACCGGTCGAGCAGCCCCGCCAATGTATCGGGTGTCGCCGCCTCGCCGGGCAGGGCGGATTGGCGGGCGGAGAGGTTCTCCGTCACCTCGGCGGCCAGCAGCAGTTTCTCGAAGCCGAGTTCGGGGCGCAGCTCCTCGATCCGACGATTGAGCAGGCCCTGGAGATGCGCCGGCTCGCGGCTGGCCTGGCCGAGGCCCTGGCCCAGCTCCTGCCAGGAGCCGTCGCCGCGGAATGCCGTCAGCCGCAGCACGCGCGCGCCTTCGCCCGAATGGACGAGGCCGGCGCAAAGCTCCTCCACCAGCATCCCGATGGCGCGCTCCAGCCCCGGTGCGGTGACGAGGGGCGACAGGAACTCCCGCGCGATGAAGTGGCGCGGCGGCGGGCGGATCGGGGTGAAGGGCGCGATGGTGCCGCGCAAGGCGGCCAGCTCCATGGCGATGACCCGGCCGAAGCGCCGGGCCAGCGGGCCGCGCGGCTGGGCCTCCAGCGCCGCGACATCGCGCAGGCCCAGGCGGTGCAGGGCGCGGACCATCTCCTCGGGCAAGGCGAGCGCGGTGACGGGAAGGCGAGGCAGCGCCGCCGCCTCCTGGCCGGGATCCAGCACATGCGGCCGGGTTCCGGCGCGGAGCAGGGCGGCGAGGGCAGCGGGGGCGGCGCCCAGCAGGCCGCGCGCGGGATGCCCCGTGGCGGCGAAGGCGGCGAGGATGCGGCGCAGCAGGTCGGGTTCGGGCTCCGGCAGGCCGGAGGTCTCGATGAGCAGCCCCTCGTCGCGCCAGATCCCCACGAGCGGCGAGAAGCGCAGCGTCCATACGGCCGGGCGCTCGGCGGCCAATCCGGGGCCGTGCAGCATGAGGAAGCGGCGATTGCCGGCGGGTGTGGCCTCCCTAACGGGGAGCAGCGGGGCCCCCTCGCAAGGCAGGCCCTCCTCGAAGAGGGGCAGGCTGGGCGTATGGGCGCAGCGGCGGCCGCCCATCAGGCACGGCGCCGCTTGATGGACGCGGCCTGCGCCGGAGCCAGGGTGGTGAGCTCGCCGCGCGCCGCATTCCATTCGCCCGCCCAGGTACCGGGCCGCCCGCCACGGGCGCGCAGCAGCGCGATCTCCCAGCCGGGCTCGCCCAGATGATGCGGCGTGGCCTCCGGCGAGGGCCGGGCGGAAAGGCGCCAGCGGGTGAGGGCGGCGGTCGGACCCGGGCTCTGGTCGTCGGAGCGGAGGAGCAGGCCGATCCCGCCCCCCGTCTCAGCCGCGAGCTGAAGGCGGCGCGCGGCGGTGAGGTCGGGCACGGCGCCGAAGATCAGGGCCGCGCCGATCGACGGGGAGCGCAGGCCTTCCTCGGCGGCCCAGAGCGCGTCGGCCGGACGTGCGGCGCGGACCAGGATGAGGCTCGCGGCCGAGAGGCCGAGGCTCGCCAGGCCCGGGGGGTAGGCATCCGGCTCGGAGGCGATCCAGAGGATGGAGCGGCCGGGCAGGGCGGCCTGGGCGCGGGCCAGGATGAGCGCGGAGAAGCCCATGCCGGCCCCAGGCTCGGCGGCCAGGACCTCATGCAGTCCGGCGAGAGGCAAGCCGTTCCAGGGCAGATGGGCATCGAGTTCGGGCGAGAGCGGCAAGGTCGCGCGGCCCGCGCCGAAGCCGGCCAGACCCGGATCGAGGCGCGCGATTCGCGCCCGAAGCCCCGCCAGGAGGGCGTCGCGGTCCATGGAATCGGGGAGGGGGGCTGCGTCTGGTTGGGTCATATGTTCTCGGTATGTTCTAATTCCGAGAGGCATATGGGGTCAAGGCTATTAGCGGTTCGCGCAAGCCGGGGCTTGCGGGGGAACCAGCCGGAAAGCGGGTGGAGGGCCTTGCCCGCCACCTGCCTTGCCAGCGCCGATTTAGATAATCGCTGGGATCAGCAGCCCTGGATATCCCAGGGAGGGCGATTTGCCTCGCGCCGGGCTTGTTCCGGACTCACGCCGATATCGCGCAACATATGCTCGTCGAGCTCCGCGAGCCGCGTGCGGGTGTCGTAGGCACGCCAGAATCGCATCAGATGCTCCAGCCAGTGAAAACCACCCATCGGACCGTCCAGCGTGGCGGGGAGCCGGGGCGCGGAGGGCAGGGAGTTGAGCCGGGCAGACATGACGCATTCCTTTTGTTGATGGTCCCATCCTTGTGGCAAAGCCGTAATCATCATTCAAACGACTAATCTTGACGTTCAGCATCAATTTTGCTGATGATCCTCCATGAACCTTCCAGCCGGCCTCGACCCCGAACTGCTCCGCAGCTTCGTCCTCATCGCCGAGGGCCGGAGCGTCACCCGCGCGGCCGAGCATGTGGGCCGCACGCAGTCCGCCGTTTCCATGCAGATGCGCCGACTCGAGGAGGTGCTGGGCGAGCCCCTGCTGCGCCGCGGCCCGCGCGGGCTGGAGCCCACCTACAAGGGCGCCTGGCTGCTGGAGCGCGCGCGCACCCTGCTGGCGCTGAACGAGGAGATCATCTCCACCTTCCGCGCCCCTGCCATCACCGGGCAGGTGCGCCTGGGCAGCCCCGACGACTACGCGCTGCAATGGCTGCCCAATATCCTCGCGCGCTTCGCCCGGACCTATCCGGGCATCGAGGTGGACGTTCTCTGCATGAGCTCGGAAGAGCTGATCCAGCGCCTGCAGCACGGCCATCTGGATCTCGCGCTGCTCACCGAGGGCTACAACCGGGAGGGCGAGGAGGTCTGGCGCGGGCCGCTTCGCTGGGTCGGCCCGCAAGGCGCGGCGCTGCATAAGCGCGATCCGCTGCCGCTGGCCGCCGCGCATCCCGGCTGCACCTGGCGCCGCGCCGCGCTGGAAGCGCTGGGCCGCGAGGGGAGGCGGGTCCGCGTCACCTACAATAGCAGCACCCAATCAGGCTGCTTCGCGGTGGTGCTGGCGGGCCTCGCCCTCACCGTCTCGACGCCCACCAGCCTCCCGCCGGGCCTTTGCTGGCTCGGCGAGGCCGAAGGGTTGCCGGCCTTGCCGGAGATGGGGATCCTCCTGTCCAAGGGCGAGGCCACGCTTTCGCCGGGAGGGGAGGCGCTGGTCGCGGCGATCCATGAAGGTTTTGCGCTACCCTCTTGAGCAAGGCGGCTCGGCCGTGGTCTGGTCGGCCGACATAACAAATGTGGGAGAAAGTCAGATGGATCGCCGGACCGCACTGGGCTCTCTGATTGCCGCCGCCGCCGTTCCCGCCTTGGCCATGCCGGCGCTCGCGCAATCCTCCTGGCCCGAGCGGCCGGTGCGCATCATCGTCCCCTATCCGCCCGGCGGCTCCAACGACACCGTGGCCCGCATCGTCCAGCCGCGGCTGCAGGAGATCCTGGGAAAGCCGGTGGTCGTGGACAACCGCGCCGGCGCCTCGGGCTCCGTGGGTGCGGGCGAGACAGCCAGGTCCTTGGCGGACGGCCACACCTGGATGCTGGCGAACGATACGCTCGCGACCAGCGAAACGCTGATGAACCTGCCCTACAAGGTGATGGAGGCCTTCACCTTCTGCTCGGTGCTGGGCACCTGCCCCTATGCGCTGACCGCCCATCCCTCCTCGCCCTATCGCACGCTGGCGCAGCTGATCGCGGCGGCCAAGGCCGCGCCGGATACGCTGAGCTACGCGACCACCGGCGTCGGTTCGCTCGCGCATATCGCGACGGTCATGCTGCAGCAGCAGGGCGATTTCAGGATCAGCCATGTGCCCTATCGCGGCGGCGGCCCGGCGCTGCAGGATGCGCTGGCCGGCCACGTGCCGCTGTTCATGTCCAATATCGTGATCATCCTCAATCACATGAAGGAAGGGCGGCTGCACCCGCTGGGGGTCTCCACCCTGGAGCCGAGCCGCTTCCTGCCGCAGGTGCCGACCTTCGCCTCCCAGGGCTTCCCCGGCTTCGAGGCGCTGACCTACTGGGTGCTGGTTGGGCCCGCGGGGGTCGCACCGGCGATCACCTCGCGCCTCCAGGCCGCCCTCCACCAGGTCCTGTCCGAGACGCCGGTGCAGACCCGCATGGCGGATCAGGGGGCTCAGATCGTCGCCAGCACCCCGGCCGGCACCGAGGCCTTCATGCGGAACGAGATCGCCAAATGGGGCGAGGTGATCCGGGCCAACAACATCCGCGCGGAAAGCTGAAAAGCGTGATCGCCGCAGGCTTCTTCAGCCGGAGGCGTGAATCACGCGGCGAGGCGCCTTGCCAAGGCTGACGGCTGTGCGGATTGTGTGCGGGAAACGTTCATAATCAACAGGGGAGGTCACGTCGTGGACCGTCGCTTATTTCTTGGCCTCGCGGGGTCGGCGCTGGCCGCTCCGTCGCTTCTTCACGCGCAAAGCCTGGGGGCCGGGTTTCCGGAGCGGTCGCTCCGGCTGATCGTTCCCTGGCCGCCGGGCGGCTCGGTCGACACGATCGCGCGGATCTTCCAGCCCAAGCTGGCCGAGGTGCTGGGCCGGGCCATCGTCATCGACAATCGCGGCGGCGCCTCGGGTGCCACGGGAGCCATCGAGGCGTCCCGGGCGCCGGCGGACGGCAGCACCTGGACCTTCGTCTACGACACGCAGTCCACCAACGAGACGGTGATGCGGCTGCCTTTCAAGACCATGGAGGCCTTCGTTCCCGTCTGCCACGTCGCCTCGGGGCCGCTGGCGATGGTGGCGCACCAGTCCTCGCCCTACCACTCCTTCCAGGACGTGATCGACGCGGCGCGGCGCGAGCCGGATAGCGTGAACTATGCGACCTCGGGCGTGGGTGGGCTCGCGCATGTCTCGACGACGCTGCTGCAGCAGCAGGGCGAATTCCGGATGGTTCATGTGCCCTATCGCGGGGTCGGACCTGCCGTGCAGGACGCGGTGGCGGGCCATGTGCCGCTGTTCATGACCAACGTGGTGATCGTGAGCCAGCATATCCGCTCGGGCCTGCTGCGGCCGCTGGGCGTCACGACGCTGACCGAAAGCCGCCACGTCCCCGGGGCACGGAGCTTCGCGCAGCTCGGCTTCGGCAATTTCGAGGCGCCGACCTGGTGGGCCCTGCTGGGCCGGACGGGGACGCCGGATCCTCTGGTGCGGCAGATGAACCAGGCCATGGTCCAGGTTCTGAACGATCCTGTGGTGAAGGCGCGCATCGAGGAGCAGGGCTGCGACATCGTCGCCAGCACGCCCGAGGCTTGCGGGCGCTTCATGGAATCCGAGATCGCGAAGTGGGCTCAGGTGATCACGCAGAACAACATTCGGGCCGATAGCTGAGCCGATTCGTACAAGGCCTCCAGGCGCATAGGGCCTATGCGACAAATTTGGCATCGGGCGCTTTACAGTTCGATGTCGGGGGCCTAGATACCGCTTCACCGGAGGCGATTGCTTCCGGGCCGGGCTTACCGCCCACGAAGAACTTGACCGCCTTGGCCGATCCGGCTAAGGTCCACGTCCTTCGCGGCAGAAGCCGCCCCACTCGCAAGAGAGGGTTACCGATCCAGCCGGTTTCCGGTTGGCTCGGTTGTTGTTTCAAAATCAAATCTGTTGTGCAGAGACTAATGATATGACTGTGCGCGTTTAGTGATTAGAGCTGCGAATGCTTTGGTCGGCGTTGTTGGTTGTTGATGGTCGGATTGGGATGCGTGGTTGGCGCTGCTGTGTCGAGAGGCATGGTTGGTGTTGATCGTGTGTTTTGGTTTGGGGTTGATGGCTTGGCGATGTTGGTTGGAGTTGTGTGGTTGTAGGGTTTGAGGATTGGTGGGTTGGTCTTTTCTGGTGTTTCGGCATTGGGATTGATGATGAACCTGAGAGTTTGATCCTGGCTCAGAGCGAACGCTGGCGGAATGCTTAACACATGCAAGTCGCACGGGGGCTTCGGCCTTAGTGGCGGACGGGTGAGTAACGCGTAGGAACGTGTCCTGAGATGGGGGACAACGCTGGGAAACTGGCGCTAATACCGCATATGGCCTGAGGGTCAAAGCCGCAAGGCGTCTTGGGAGCGGCCTGCGTCCGATTAGCTTGTTGGTGAGGTAAAGGCTTACCAAGGCTGCGATCGGTAGCTGGTCTGAGAGGATGATCAGCCACACTGGAACTGAGACACGGTCCAGACTCCTACGGGAGGCAGCAGTGGGGAATATTGGACAATGGGCGCAAGCCTGATCCAGCAATTCCGCGTGGGTGAAGAAGGTCTTCGGATTGTAAAGCCCTTTCGACGGGGACGATGATGACGGTACCCGTAGAAGAAGCCCCGGCTAACTTCGTGCCAGCAGCCGCGGTAATACGAAGGGGGCTAGCGTTGCTCGGAAT
>JAQGHY010000140.1 GCA_028291455.1 Rubritepida sp.
CACCCAGAGCGGCGAGTATTTGGTGCGCCAGACGAAAATGGTGGATGCGGCGATGATGGCGAAGCTCAGCCAGCTCGTGCCCGAGGCCTGGGCCATGATCAGGCCCGAGGCGGCGATCAGCCCGACCGCCACGGGCACCAACCCGAACTGCGCGGGCTTCATCCAGGTGTTGCCGCGCAGCCTTATCGTCAGCCCTGCCATGATCCAGGCGAGGCAGGCGGCCGGCACCAGCATGCCGAGCGTGGCCACCATCATCCCCGCCGGTCCCGCGATGTGCCAGCCCATCACCGAGGCCGCGAGGATGTTCGGCCCAGGCGCCGCCTGCGCCAGCGCAAAAAGCTGCGAGAAGGTCGCGTCGTCCATCCAATGATGCACGTCGACCAGCAGGCGGTGCATCTCCGGCAGGACGGCATTGGCCCCGCCGATCGCGAGCAGCGAGAGCGTGGCGAAGGCGATCAGGATCTGGCCAAGCAGGATCATAGTGCCGCCTTGCGCGCATCGCGCAGCGAGATCCAGATGCCGAGCGGCGCGAGCACGGCGACGATGAGCAGCATCGGCAGCTGCAGCCAGGCCGCGCCTGCCACAGCAAGAAGGCCCACGGCGACCAGCTGCGCCGGCGCCCTCAGGTTGAACGCCATCTTCACCGCCGTGCCCAGGACCATGCCGGCGGCGGCGGCCGCGACGCCCTGCATGAAGGGCGCGACGCGCGGCAGGTCGCCATAAGCATCGTAGAGGACCGACAGCACGATCAGGATGAGGAGCGGGCCGAGGTACAGGCCGCACGTCGCCACCAGCGCTCCGGCCAAGCCATGGTAGCCGCGGCCGATCATGACGGCGGCATTGCCGACATTGGGCCCGGGCAGGATCTGCCCCATGCCGAGGACCGAGGCGTATTCACGCTCGGACATCCACTTCCGTTCCTCGACGATAATGTGGCGCGCCCAGGGGCCGACGCCACCGAATCCGAGAGCCCCGATCTTGGCGAAGCCCAGGAAGAGTTCGAGCTTTCCAGGGATCTCAGACACGAGGCAGCAGCTGCTCCGCCAGCGTCGCCCAGTAGCTGGCGCCGATGGGCAGGATGTCGTCGTTGAAGTCGTAGAGCGGGTGATGCACGCCGGGGTCGTGGTCCGTCTTGCCGCCGCCCAGCATCAGGTAGGCCCCGGGCTTGGCGTTGAGCATGAAGGAGAAATCCTCCGCGCCCATGGTGGGCTTGGCCATGTGCACCACCCGCGTCTCGCCGCCGACAGCCAGCGCGGCGTTCAGCGCGAGCTGCGTGCTCGCCGGCTCGTTCACCGTCGCCGGATAGGCGCGCAGGAACTCCGCCGTGGCACTCGCGCCGAAGCTGGCGGCAATGCCGGTGACGAGTGCCTTGTACTTGCTCTCCAGCATGTCCCCGACCTCGGGCAGAAACCAGCGCGCGGTGCCGAGCATCGTCACCGTCTCGGGGATGACGTTGTAGGTATGGCCGCCGTTGATGTGGCCGATGGTGACGACCCCCGCATCCGCGGCGTCGAGGTTGCGCGCGACGATGCTCTGCAGCGCCTGCACGATGGCTGCCGCGATCACGATGGGGTCGTTGCCCTGGAAGGGGAGGGCGCCATGCGCGCCCTTGCCGGTGATGGTGACCTCGAGATTGGCGACGGCGGCCATGACCGGCCCCTCGCGCCAGAGGAAGGTGCCCTCGGGCGCGCCGGGCCAGTTGTGCAGGCCGAAGATGCGCTCCATCGGGAAGCGGTCGAACAGGCCCTCGCGGACCATCAGCCCACCGCCGGCGAGGTTCTCCTCGGCCGGCTGGAAGACGACGTAGACCGTGCCGTCGAAGTTCCGCGTCTCCGCGAGGTATTTGGCGGCGCCCAGCAGCATGGTGGTGTGGCCGTCATGGCCGCAGGCGTGCATTTTTCCGGGGATGCTGGAGGCGTGTGGCACGCCGGTGGCCTCCAGGATCGGCAGGGCGTCCATGTCGGCGCGTAGGCCGATGGCGCGGCCGGTCTTGCCCTCCGCGCCATGGATGACGCCGATCACCCCGGTTTTGGCGAAGCCTGTCACCACCTCGTCGCAGCCGAACTCGCGCAGCTTTTCGGCGACGATGGCGGCGGTGCGGTGCTCCTCGAAACCGAGTTCGGGATGCATGTGGAAGTCGCGGCGCCATTCCGTCATCTCGGGATGGAACTCGGCGACGCGGTTGATGACGGCCAATGGATGAACTCCTCGTTGCCTCAAGAAAACGTCCGACGGAGCCCTTCGGCAAGAGGCACGGGCTCGATCCCGAGCATTTCCCGCATAGGGGTAATGTCGAAGGCCTTGTCTTCCGTCAGGCGCCGGATTTCCTCTTTGCCGATCCGGGGCAGGAAGGGCAGGGCGCGGGTGAGGGGGCTTGCCGCCATCAGCAGCGCGACGGGCAGCGCTAGGACCCGGCGCGGGGCCAGCCCGGCGGCGCGGGCCACGGCGGCGCAGAAGTCGCGGTAGCTCAGCGCCTGGGGCCCGGCGATGGCGATCACCTCCGCGCCTGCCGTTTCCAGCGAGGCGGCCGCGACGAGGCAGCGAGTCACGTCGTCCTGATGGATGGGCTGCACCAGGCTGGCGCCGCCGCCGGGCAAAGGCAGCACGGGTAGGAGGCGCATGAGGGCGGCGAGGCGCCGGACATTGTCCTCGCCCTCGGCGCCGTAGATCATCGTTGGATGCAGCATCGCGCCGGAGCGGCCGCTGGCGAGAAAGGCGGCCTCGCCCGCGCGCACGCCGTCGCCATGCGAATCCGGCCAGCGCGAATAGCGCCGGGTGCTGCCCATGAAGATGAAGCGTGCGCTCTCGGGCGCCGCGGTCAGGATGGCCGCCGCATGCCGGGCATGGGCGCAGGAGATGACGGTGACGGCGTCCGCCAGGGCGCCGCGTAGCGCCGCCTCGTCATGCAGGTCGGCGACAAGGTGCGGCGCCTTGATGCCGAGCGCCAGCCACTTCTCCGCATCCCGAACCACGGCGCGAAACGGGGAACGCAGTGCACGGCAAAGCGCCGCGCCCGAGCGCCCCGACGCCCCGATGACCGCGATCACCGGCCTTCGGGCAGGAGGAAGCGCAGGTCGGCACCCTGCGGCGCCTGCAGCACCTCGCGCCGCACCAGCGCATCCCAGCCGCGCTTCGGCTCGGGGCTCGCAGACCAGGCGGCGCGGCGCTCGGCCAGCACGGCCTCGTCTACCAGCAGGTCCAGCGTGCGGTTCTTCACGGAGAGGCGGATGCGGTCGCCGGTCTTCACCAGCGCGAGCGGGCCGCCGGCCTCGGCTTCCGGTGAGATGTGCAGCACGACCGTGCCGAAGGCCGTGCCGGACATCCGGCAGTCGCTCATCCGCACCATGTCCTTCACGCCGGCACGCGCCAGCTTGCGCGGGATGGGGAGGTAGCCCGCCTCCGGGAAGCCCGCGGAGCTGAGGGGTCCCGCGCCCTTCAGGATCATGATGTCGTCGGCATTCACATCGAGGTCGTCGGAATCGATGCGGGCGGCGAGGTCCTCGACCCCGTCGAAGACCATGCAGCGCGCCTCGGTTTCGAACAGCGATTCCGTGGCCGCGCTGCGCTTCAGGATCGCGCCTTCCGGTGCCAGCGAGCCGAACAGCGAGACGATGCCGCCCACCGGCGAGACCGGCGCGTTGCGCGCCTTGATATAGGTACGGTCGACGAATCTCGGGCCGGCGCCGAGGCGATCGCCCAGGGTGACGCCATCCAGATCCTTGGTGTCGAGGTGCAGCAGGTCGCGAATCTCGTGCAGCAGGGCGACCATGCCGCCGGCCGAGTGGAAGTCCTCCATATAGCCTTCGCCGGTGGGCTTCAGGTCCACCAGCACCGGCGTCGTGTCGGAGAGCTCGTTGAGGCGGTGGTAGTCGATCTTGATGCCGACGCGGCCGGCGATGGCGGCGAGGTGCACCAGTGCATTGGTCGAGCCGCCGAGCGTCAGCAGAACGCGCAGCGCGTTCTCCACGCTGTGTTCGGTGATGAGCTCGGCCGGCTTCACCGGCTTGTGGATCAGGCGCACGGCCTGGGCGCCGGCCTCCTCGGCGGCGCGCAGCCGGTCGGAATGCACGGCCGGGATGCTGGCGGCGTCCAGCGGCATGAAGCCGAGGGTGCTGGTCAGGCAGGCCATGGTGCTGGCCGTGCCCATCACGCCGCAGGTGCCGGCGGTGACGGCGAGCGAACCCTCGATTTCCTGGATGCGCTCCTCGGAGACGTCGCCGGCGCGGTAGCGTGCCCAATAACGGCGGCAGTCGGTGCAGGCGGCCAGCCGCTCGCCCTGGTAGCGGTTGGCGCTCATCGGCCCGACGACGAGCTGCACCGCAGGCACGCCGGCGGAGGCGGCGGCCATGAGCTGGGCGGGCACAGTCTTGTCGCAGCCGCCGACCAGGACGACGGAATCCATGGGCTGGGCCGCGATCATCGCCTCGGTGTCGAGCGCCATGAGGTTGCGGTAGTGCATGGAGCAGGGGCTGAGGTAGGGCTCGCAGAGGCTGATCGTCGGGAAGGCCATGGGCAGGCCGCCGGCCATCAGCACGCCACGCTTCACGGCCTCGATGAGCTCGGGTGCGCTGCGGTGGCAGTTGTTGAGGTCGCTGCCGGTATCGACGATACCGACCACGGGGCGGGCCAGCGCCTCGGCCGAGTAGCCCATGGATTTGGCGAAGGAGCGGCGGAGGTAGAGCGCGAATTCCTTGTCGCCGTAATTCGCGGCGCCGCGCGCCAGGCCTTTCTTCTCGCTCATCTTCTTCACTTCATCCGAGGGTTGATGACCTCACGCTGCCCCACTTCGCGCCCGCGCGCCAGTTCCCGGCCCGGCTTGTGGTATTGCGTTACCACATCGAAAAACATCACTTCCCGCTTGACCTTGCGGGCCGGACGCGGCAAACCCCGGCCTCAGATCAAGACGTATTCGAAGGTTCAAATGCTCAGCACACAAACCCGGTCGATCAAGCCGGCGGATGTCCAGAAGAATTGGTGGGTTATCGATGCGGAGGGCCTCGTGCTCGGACGCCTCGCCACCATTGTCGCCAACCGCCTGCGCGGGAAGCATAAGCCGACATTCACTCCGCATGTCGATTGCGGCGACCATGTCGTCATCCTCAACGCCGGCAAGGTTCGCCTCACGGGCAACAAGGCCGAGCTGAAGATGTTCTACTGGCACACCGGCTATGCCGGCGGCCTCAAGGAGCGGTCGGTCGGCCAGTTGCTCGACGGCCGCTTCCCCGAGCGGGTGGTGACCAAGGCCGTGGAGCGCATGATCACGCGCGGCCCGCTTGGCCGGCGCCAGATGGAAAACCTGCACGTCTACACCGGCACCGAGCATCCGCATGGCGGCCAGACGCCGGTCGTGCTGGATGTCGCGTCGATGAACAGCAAGAACACCGCCTCGGGCGGTTCGCAGACGAAGGTTGCCTGAGTCCATGAGCGAGCAAACCACGGCGACCTCCCTCGCCGACCTCAAGACCCTGGTGCAGGGCACGCCGATCGCTGCCGGCGCCGAGCCGACGACCCCGATTGCGCCGAAGCGTGACCCCCAGGGGCGCTCCTATGCCACGGGCGGCCGTAAGGAATCGGTCGCTCGCGTCTGGGTTATGCCGGGCAAGGGCGCCTATACGATCAACGGCAAGCCGGCCACGCAGTACTTCGCGCGCCCGGTGCTGCGGATGCTGATCGCCCAGCCCTTCCTGGTGGCCGACCGCTACCAGACCTTCGACGTCGTTGCGACGGTTGCCGGCGGCGGGCTTTCGGGCCAGGCCGGCGCGGTGCGCCACGGCATCAGCCGCGCGCTCGTGAACTACGAGCCGGAGCTGCGCAGCATCCTGAAGAAGGCCGGCTTCCTGACGCGCGATCCGCGTGCGGTCGAGCGTAAGAAGTACGGCAAGGCGAAGGCGCGACGTTCCTTCCAGTTCAGCAAGCGTTAGGCCCGCGGACCGGGCGCTACGCCCGGCCTGCATGCCGGATATCCGAAAGGGGCGGGTCCGAAAGGGCCCGCCCCTTTTGTTTTTTCCAGCCGACTGGTTCAGACTTCTGCGAGTGGAGGGCCCCATGGCCAAGCAACCGAGCATCTTCATCGACGGCGAAAGCGGAACGACGGGCCTGCAGATCCGCACCCGTCTGCAGAACCATCCCGCGATCACGCTGCGCTCGATCGCCGATGCCGACCGCAAGAACCCGGCAGCCAAGCGCGCGCTGATGGAGCAGGTGGACGCCGTCGTGCTCTGCCTGCCGGATGCGGGCGCCAAGGAAGTGGCGGCCATGGCCGCGGAGATGGGCGATGCGGCGCCGAAGCTGCTCGATGCCAGCACCGCGCACCGGGTCAATCCGGACTGGGTCTTCGGCTTTCCGGAACTGGCCGAGGATCAGCCGGCGAAGATCGCCGCGTCCAGCCGCGTCGCCAATCCCGGCTGCTATCCGACCGGCGGCATCGCGCTGCTGCGCCCGCTGGTGGATGCCGGGATCATCCCGAGAGATTTTCCGATCACGGTCAACGCCGTCTCCGGCTACACGGGCGGCGGCAAGCCCATGATCGCGGAGTTCGAGGCGGATACGGCCGGGCCATTCTTCCTCTACGGCCTGCAGCTCGAACACAAGCACGTGCCGGAATTGCAGCTCTATAGCGGGCTTTCCGTGCGGCCGATCTTCGTGCCCGGGGTGGGCGACTTCGCCCAGGGCATGCTGGTGAGCATCCCGCTGCACCTCGATGCCTTGCCCGGCAAGCCGAAGCCGGCCGACCTGCAAGCCGCCCTGGCCGCGCGCTACTCGACCTCCGCCTGGGTGCGGGTCGTTCCCGCGGATGGCGCGCAGCGGCTGGAACCGCTGGCGTTGAACGGCTCGAACCTGCTGGAGCTTCGGGTCTATGGGAATGAGAAATACAATCAGGCGGTGCTGGTCGCCAAGCTGGACAATCTCGGCAAGGGCGCGTCCGGTGCCGCGGTGCAGAACCTGGGGCTGATGCTGGGCGTGGACGTTAACGCGGCGCTGCCGCTGGGGATTGCCGCAGAATGAACGGACCTTTTTACGCCTTCGAGGGCAAGATGCCGGTCGTGCACGCGCGCGCCTGGGTGGCGCCGACGGCCGCCGTGATCGGCGACGTCGAGATCGGTGAGGATTCCAACGTCTGGTATCACTGCGTCCTACGCGGCGATTCCAACTTCATCCGCATCGGCGCTCGGACCAATATCCAGGACGGCACGATCATCCACGTGAATTCGGGCTCCTTCCCGACCTTCATCGGCAACGACGTCACGGTCGGCCATGCGGCGATCATCCATGCATGTACCCTGGAGGACCGCGCTTTCGTCGGCATGGGCGCCACGGTTCTGGACGGCGCGACGGTCGAAGCCGGCGGCGTGCTGGCGGCCGGCTCGGTCCTGCCGCCGGGCAAGCGTGTTCCCGCACTCGAATTGTGGATGGGCAATCCGGCGAAGCTGGTCCGCGTCCTTACGCCCGAGCAGCGTGCCGGATTCGACACCACGGCGCCGCATTACGTGGAACTGGCGGCCCGCCACCGCGCCTCACTTTGTTCCACTTCGTAACTTGAGATCGGGTTACATGGACCCATATCACCGTCATGGAAAAGCTACGCACCCTGATGCTCCTCTTGCCGGTGGTGGCGCTTGGCGCCTGTGCTGGCGGCCCACTCCCACCTAGCGCCCACCTGCCGGTGGGTGCGGTTTCCGGCG
>JAQGHY010000143.1 GCA_028291455.1 Rubritepida sp.
TCGGCACGGGCCACCTGCCGGACATCACCGTCGCCAAGCCGATCTTCCTCGATGGCCGGCTCGTGGCCTTCAGCGCCTCGACCGCGCATGCCCCGGATATCGGCGGCAAGATCCGCAGTCCCGAACCTCGTGAGGTCTTCGAGGAAGGGCTGCAGATCCCGCCGCTGAAGCTGATGAAGCGCGGTATCGCCGACGACACGCTGGTGGCGATGCTGCGGCAGAACGTCCGCACGCCTGACCAGACCCTCGGCGATCTCTGGGCGCAGCTCGTCGCGCTCGACGTGATGGAGGAGCGGCTGATCACCCTCATGCGCGGCCATCAGCTGGACGACCTGACGGACCTCGCGGGCGTCATCCACGGCCGCTGCGAAACCGCCATGCGCGCCGCCATCGCCGCCCTGCCGGACGGCACCTATCGCAGCGAGTTGCAGACCGACGGCCTGCTCGACGTGCCCATCACGCTGCGCATGGCGCTCACCATCCGCGGCGATGCGATCGAGATGGATCTGACCGGCAGCGACCCCCAGGTGGACCGGGCGATCAACTGCGCCATGTGCTACACCTATGCCATGTGCATGTACGGCGTGAAGGTCTGCACCGAGCCTTCGCTGCCCAACAACGAGGGCGCCTTCCGGCCCATCCGCGTCACCGCGCCGGCGGGCTGCATCGTGAACCCGGTCTTCCCGGCCTCCGGCGGCTCACGCATGCTGATCGGGCATTACCTGCCGATGCTGGTCTTCGGCTGCCTCGGCCAGGTGGTGCCGGAGCGGGTGATGGCAGCCTGCGGTTCGCCGATGTGGGGCATGAACCAGTCCGGTGTGCGCGAGACGGCGCCCGGCGAGCTCAAGCCCTACGCCAATATGTTTTTCTACAATGGCGGCATGGGTGCGAACGGGCAGGCGGACGGCATCTCCTGCCTGTCCTGGCCCTCCAACGTCTCCTCCACCAGCGTCGAGGTCAGCGAGCACATCGCGCCGCTGCGCTTCCACCACAAGCGCCTGCGCGAGGGCAGCGGCGGCGAGGGGTTGTACCAGGGCGGCATGGGTCAGGAGATCCTGATCGAGACGCGCAGCGAAACGCCCATCGCCGTCTCGTTCCTCGCCGAGCGCACCGTGATCCCCGCCTTCGGCATCGAGGGCGGCAGCGCGGGTTCGGTGGGTGAGCTCCGGATCAACGGCGAGAAAGTGGATCCGAAGCGGCAATACGTGCTGCGCAAGGGCGAGACCGTGCTGCTCGCCACCCCCGGCGGCGGCGGGCACGGCAAGAGCTAGCCTGCTACCAGCCGATCGCGCGGGCGGCGCGGCGCGGGTCCGCGCCGCCGAAGATCGTGCCGGATTTCAGGTCCGCGCGGATGGCGCAGACGGCCGACATATTGGTCGAGAGCGCCGGCCGCCAATGCACCAGGTGCCCCTTGGCCGAGAGCGCCTCGGCCACGTCGCCACCCAGCGACGCCTCCAGGTCCAGCCGGCCCGGCTGGTAGAGATGCGGCTCGAAGGTGTGCGGCATGGAATGCGTGACGAAGCGCGGGGCCTCGACGGCGCGCTGGATCGGCATGCCGAACATGGTGTGGTTGAGGAAGACCTGCAGCATCGCCTGCGGCTGTAGATCGCCGCCGGGGCCGCCGAAAGGCATCACGAACTCACCCGGGCGGATGGCCATGGAGGGGTTGGGCGTCAGGCGGGGCCGCTTGCCCGGCTCCACGCAGGAGGGGCTGGAGGGATCGGCCCAGGATTGCGAGCCGCGCGAGGAGGGCACGAAGCCCAGGCCGGGAATGACCTCGCTCTCGTAGGAGGTGTCGCTCGGCGTGGCCGAGACGGCATTGCCCCAGCGGTCCACGGCGCAGACATAGGAGGTGTCGCCCTCGACCGCCGGGATCTCACCGAGCAGGCCCGGCGCCATGTTGCCGGGCACGCCCGGCGGCGGCATTTCGGGATAGGCGTGGTCCGGGTCGATCTTCCGGCGGCGCTCCACCGCATAGGCCTCCGACAGCAGCAGATCGAGCGGCACGTCGACGAAGCGGGGATCGCCGAACCAGCGGTGCCGGTCGGCGAAGCAGAGCTTCATCGCCTCGGCGATCGTGTGGATATAGGCCGCGCTGTTGTGGCCGAGGGACGGCAGGTCCAGCCCGCTCACCGTGCGCATCATCTGCAGCAGGGCAGGGCCCTGGCACCAGGGGCCGCAGCTGTAGATGCGCGTGCCGTCGAGCTCGATGGACAGCGCGGTCTCGATTTCCGAGCTGTAGTTGGCGAGGTCCTCCATTGCCAGCCAGCCGCCGTTCTCCTCATGGAAGCGCACCATCGTCCGCGCGATGTCGCCCTTGTAGAAGGCGGCCCGCGCCGCCGCGAGCCCGGCCGCATGGCCGCCGCGTGCCGTGGCGGCTTCGCTTTCGCTCGCCATGTATTGCAGCGAGGCCGCGAGGTCGGTCTGCACGAAGAGGTCGCCCTCTTCCGGCGGCTTGCCGCCCGGCAGGAAGATCTCGGCATTCTGCGGCCAGAGCCGGTAGAGGTCGGCATTGGTCGCGATGAACTGCGCCATCATCGGATGCATGCAGAAGCCCTCGCGGGCGCAGCGGATGGCGGGCTCGACGACCTCATGGAAGGGCATGGTGCCGTAGCGCTCGAGCGCCAGGATCCAGGCATCCGGTGCGGCCGGCACCACCGTCCGCAGCAGTCCGACCGGGATCTTCATGCCGTATTCGGTGACGAAGACCTCCGGGCGCGTCGCCATCGGCCAAGTGCCGAGCCCGGCGATGGACACCACCTCGCCGCGATCCTTCATGTGGATCAGCATCGGCGCGACGCCGGAGACCTGCACCTGGTCGGCATGCACGACGCCCAGCGTGATCCCCGCGGCCACCGCCGCATCCACCGCATTGCCGCCGGAGGCGAGCATGGCGGCGCCGGCCTCGGCCGCGAGCCAGTGGCCGGCGGAGACCATCCAGCGCTTGCCCATCACCATGGGCTGCTGCGGCATGCCGGTACCGGTCATGGGGCTGATGGACATCGCTGCTCTCCTTGATTGAGCCAGCACGATACTTGCCGAAGAGTTTCGCGCCGTCGAGACACAGGCTGTGGACGTCGCGCGGATGACAAGCCACTCTGTGACACATCACTGCTCAGCCGGAGATTCGATGCGCACTCTTTATAAGCACATGCGGAATACTCTCGGCCGCAGGCCCCTGCTGGGGCTGGCCGCCGGCTTCGGCCTCGCCGCACCCGCGCTGGCGCAGCCGCGGGGCCTGCCAACCGGTGCGATCACCATCGTCGTGCCCTTCACCGCTGGCTCCACCAACGACATCGCCGCCCGTCTGGTCGCACCCGAACTGATGGCTCAGCTCGGCCAGAGCGTGGTGGTCGAGAACCGGCCCGGCGCGGGCGGCACCGTCGGTATCGGACAGGTGATCCGCGCGCGGCCAGATGGGCTGACGCTGGTGCTGGTCTCCTCCAGCTCAATCCCGATCAACCGGGCCTTGTACCGCAACCTCGCCTTCGATCCCGCGCGCGATCTGACGATGATCGGGATGGCGGGTTCCACACCCAATGCGCTGATGGTCTCGGCGGCCAGCGGCATCACCAGCCTGGCCGAGCTGATCGCCTTGGCGAAGCGGCCCGGCCAGCCACCGATCCGCTATTACTCGCCGGGTAACGGGACCGCGCAACAGCTGTCCTGCGTGCAGATCGCGATGCTGACGGGGATGCCGGTGGAGAACGTGACCTATCGCGGCCCGGTGGAGGGGATCACCGCGCTGATGACCGGGGAAGTGGCCTATGGCTTCGCCACGGTGCCGTCGGTGGTCGGGTTGGTCCGGGATGGGCTGCTGCGCTCGGTCGGCACCACGGGGCCGCGGCCTTCCACGCTTGCGGGCGTACCAACGCTGGTGTCGCTCGGCTATCCCGGTTTCCTCGAGACGGACATCTGGTTCGGCATCGCCGCCTCGCGTGAAGTCCCGGCCGAGGGGCTGGCGCTGCTGCGCGGCGCCTTCGACCGGGCGCTGGCCGGCACCGCGATGAAGGAGCGGCTGGCCCGCGCCGGCTTCGATCCGGTGCCGCCCCGTACGCCGGCGCAGTTCGACGCCTTCATCACCTCGCAGGTGGATTTCTGGGCCGAGCTGGTGCGCAGCTCAGGCACGACACTCGACTAATCCTTTACGCGCGCGCGGACCGACAGCACCTTCTGGTCCGCGTCCAGCACCTGCTGCACGGCCTGGACCAGCGCGGCCGACAAGCGCGACAGCGGGTGCCTTTCCTCCGTCATCAGCGTCACCGGCAGGCGCAGCGCCGGCCTGAAGGGGCGCCAGCCGATCCCGGCCAGTCCGGTATGCCGGATGAAGCTGTCCACTACGGCCACACCGGCGCCGAGCTGCACATGGCTGGCGGCGACGATGCTCATCGTCACCTGAAGCACGAGTTCCCGCTTGAGCCCGGCATCCTCGAAGGCCTGGTCCAGCAGCCGGCCGAAATAAGTCTCCGCGCCGAAGGAAATAAGGGGGTGGCCCGCGAGATCCGCCGGCGTCACCGCGGGACGATCGAGCAGCGGATGGCCGAGCGGCGCGATGCACACCATCTCCGGCGCGCCTAGGCTTCGCACGGCCAGGCCAGGCAATTGCACCGGCGAGAGGGCCAGGCCGAAATCCACCTCGCCCGCCGCCACCGCCTCGGCCACGGCGCGTGCGGGCAGGAGATGCGAGGAGATGCGCACGGCCGGATGCACCTTGCGGAAGCGCTCGATCGCCATGGGCAGCAGGGCCGTCGCGCTGGTCGAGGAGGCGGCGACGCGCACGAGCCCGGCGCCGCCCGTCCGCACTTCGCCGGTGAGCCGTTGGAAGGCCGAGAGGTCGCGCATGATGCGGTCCGCATCGGGCAGCAGGCGCTCGGCCTCCGGCGTCGGATAGAGGCGGCCGCGGATCAGGCGCATCAGCCGGAAGCCGAGCTTGCGTTCGGCCAGATGCATCGCCTTGCTGACGGCCGGCTGCGAAATGCCGAGGAATGCGGCGGCGCCGGTCACGGTTCCGCTGCGCATGACCGCGTGGAAGATCTCGAGCTGTCGCGCATTCACGGCGGGCGTCCTTCCGGCCAGACCATAACCCAAGGTTATGCCCGCGCCCCACCTTTTCCGTCGACCCCGTCATCAAGCTGACCATACTGCACATGTCGTTATGAAGACGGAGTTGAGTTCGCATGGGTCATCGCGTGGGCGTCGATATCGGCGGCACCTTCATCGATTTCTGCCTCTGGGATGAGGAGGGCGAGGAGCTGCACAGCCTCAAGGTCCTCACCACCCCGGACACGCCCGGCGCCGAGCTGCTCCGCGGCCTGGACCTGTTGGAGGAGCGACATGGCGTGAAGCCCGCGGACATCACCAGCTTCGTCCATGGCACCACCGTCGGCATCAACACCGTCATCCAGCGTAAGGGCGCCAACCTCGCGCTCATCACCACCGAGCGCTTTGAGGACGTGATCGAACTTGCGCGGCTGCGGATGCCGGAAGCCTACAGCCTCTTTTCCCGCCGAGGGGCGCCGCCGGTCTCGCGCGACAAGATCTTCGGCGTCCGTGAGCGCGTGCTCTCCGACGGCAGCGTCGAAGCGCCGCTGGATGAAGCGACGGTCGAGACGGCCATCGCCAAGGCCCGCGCCAAGGGCGTGGAAGGCATCGTCGTGTCGCTGCTGAACTCCTATCGCAACCCCGCCCATGAGGAGCAGGTCGTGGCGCTGGTCCAGCGGCTGGCGCCGGAGCTCTTCGTCTTCCGCTCCAGCGAGGTCTGGCCGGTCATCCGCGAATACGAGCGCACCACTACCGCACTCATCAACGGCTACGTGCACCCCAAGATCCGCGACTATCTTGACCGGCTGATCGAGGGGCTGCAAAGCCGCGGCGTCACCGCCCAACCGCTGATCACCAAATCCAACGGCGGCATCATGTCCGCCGAGCTTGGCAAGCGCGCCTGCGTCGGCATGGTGCTGTCCGGCACGGCATCCGGCGTCATGGGCGCGGCCTGGGTGGCACGCGAGGCGGGCGTCCCGCATGTCATCACGCTCGACATCGGCGGGACTAGTGCCGACGTCGCGCTGATCATCGACGGGCAGCCGCAATTCGGGCTGGGCGAGAAGATCGGCGACCTCCCGCTCTATATCCCCAGCGTCTCCGTCTCCTCCATCGGCGATGGCGGCGGATCGATCGCCTGGGTGGACGGCTTCGGCGTGCTGAAGGTCGGCCCCGAAAGCGCCGGCTCCTCGCCCGGCCCGGCCTGCTATGGGCGGGGCGGCGTGCGGCCGACCATCACCGACGCCTTCGTGGTCTGCGGCTTCCTCGGCCAGCACGACCTCGCTTATGGCGCCTTCCGTCCGGATGCGGTTCTGGCGCGCGCGGCCATAGAAACCGTCGCGGGGCCTATGGGGTTGGGCGTCGAGCAGACGGCGGAGGCGATCATCCGCATCGCCATCTCCGGCATGTTCGTCGAGGTGAACAAGATGGTCGCGCGCTACGGCATCGACCCGCGGGATTTCGCGCTGCTGACCTTCGGCGGCGCAGGCCCGATGCTGGGCTGCTTCCTGGCGCGCGAGATGGGCATGCGCCGCGTGCTGATCCCGACGCGGCCGGGCGTGGTCAGCGCGCTGGGCGGCCTCGTTGCCGATATCAAGAACGACTTCATCCGCACGCTTTTCATTAGCGCTGATGCGTCGGATGCGGCCAGCCTCTTGCGCGAATCCCAGGCGTTGCAGGCGCAGGGCATCGCCTGGCTGCGCGACGAGCAGGGGTTCAAGGGCGAGGCCGCGCCCTCCTGGTTCGCGGATATGTGCTACCGCGGCCAGTCCTTCGAGATCGAGGTGCTGCTGGACCCGGCCTGGATCGAGGCCGCGGACATGGTGGCCATCGCGGAAGCCTTCCATGTCGCGCATGAGGGCATCTACGATTTCTGCGACCGCGCCGCGCCAGTGCAGATCGTCAACCTGCGCCTCGTCATGGCGGGCAATTCAACGAAGCCGTCGCTGCGGCGGCTGGCGGAGGCCGGCACCGAACCCCCGGTCGCCGAGCAGATGCTGCGCGTCTTCTTCGACGGCGGCTGGCATTCGGTACCACTTTACCGGCGTTCCGTGCTCCGTGCCGGCCATCAATTCGCCGGCCCCTGCGTGATCGCGCAGGACGACACCACGGCCTGCATTCCCCCAGGCTTCGACGCGGTCGTGGACGCCACCGGCAACATCATCCTCGAAGCGGCGGCGGAGTGAAGAATATGGACAGCAACGCTCCCTCGAATACGCCCG
>JAQGHY010000241.1 GCA_028291455.1 Rubritepida sp.
CGCCGGCTTCGCGGCCGCGCGGGGTGAGATGTCGGTGACGCTGGTGATCCTCGCGGGCATCGTCGGCACCGTCATCGGCAATATGTTCTGGTACGAGCTGGCGCGCGCCATCGGCACCGCGCGCACCCGCCGCCTCTGCGAGCGCTACGGCCGCTGGATCGGCGTGCGGGGCGAGGATCTCGACAAGGCCGAGGCGGCGCTACGCCGCTGGGGGCCGCTCGCGGTCTTCCTCGGCCGCATCATGCCGGGCATCCGCACGGTGATCTCGATCCCCGCCGGCCTCATCGAGATGCCGCGCACGACCTTCTACGCCTGGACGACACTGGGCACGACCATCTGGGTCGGTGCGCTGACCATTGCCGGCTATATCCTCGAGGAGGGCTACAACCGCTTCGAGCCCTGGATCGACCCGATCGGCAAGGGGCTGATCCTGCTGGTGGGCGTGCTGTTCCTCTGGCAGCTCTGGCGGATCTGGACGCGCAAGTAAGCGCCATTCCCTGACTCCAGGATTGACGAAGTGCCCCGCGCAGGCGGGAATACCGTCAACAAACCCAGGGAGGACAGAATGGCAGGACGTCTGCAGGGCAAGCGCGCCTTCGTGACCGCGGCAGGCCAGGGCATCGGCCGTGCCAGCGCCATCGCCATGGCGGCCGAGGGCGCCATCGTCATCGCCACCGACCGCGACGCTGGCAAGCTCGAGGGCCTGGCCGCGCGCGGCATCACCACGCAGTCGCTCGACGTGATGGATGATGCGGCGGTGGAGGCGGCGATCACGCATGCCGGCACGCTCGACATCCTCTTCAACTGCGCCGGCTTCGTGCACCAGAACACGGCGCTGACCTGCACGGACGAAGAGTGGGACTTCGCCTTCAACCTCAACGTGCGTTCCATGTGGCGCTGCATGCGCGCGGCGCTGCCGGGCATGCTGGCGGCCGGGCGCGGCAGCATCATCAACATGGCCTCGGCGGCCTCCAGCATCAAAGGAGCGCCGAACCGCTTCGTCTACGGCACGACCAAGGCCGCGGTGATCGGCATGACCCGCGCCATGGCGGCCGATACCGTGACGCAGGGCGTGCGATGCAACTGCCTCGCGCCCGGCACGGTGGACACGCCGAGCCTGGGCGACCGCATCGCCGCCAATGCCTCGGCGGCCGGCGGGCTGGAAGCCTCGCGCGCTGCCTTCATCGCGCGCCAGGCCATGGGGCGGCTGGCGACGGCGGAGGAGATGGCGGCCCTTGTCGTCTATCTCTCCAGCGACGAGAGCACCTTCGTCACCGGGCAGGCCATGGTGATCGACGGCGGCTGGACGCTTTAGCCGGTCCGGATTCTTCGGGGCGGCCCTGGCCTTTTGCGCCGCTCCGGTCTTGTCTTGCATCCAGGTAACAGGAGTTCTCCATGAAACTGCTTCGCTACGGCCCCAAGGGCCAGGAAAAGCCCGGCCTGCTCGATGCCGCCGGCACCATCCGCGACCTCTCGGGCATGATCCCCGACATCACCGGCGAAGTGCTCTCGCCCGGCGCGCTGGCGAAGCTCGCCGCCATCGACCCCTCGACGCTGCCCGCCGTTCCCGGCTCGCCGCGGTTGGGTTCGTCCGTCACCGGCATGAAGAACCTCATCTGCATCGGCCTGAACTACGCCGACCATGCTGCCGAGACCGGCTCGCCGTTGCCCAAGGAGCCGATCGTCTTCATCAAGTCGCTCGGCGCGCTGAACGGGCCTTTCGACGACATCGTCATCCCCAAGAACTCGGTGAAGACCGACTGGGAATGCGAGCTCTGCATCGTCATCGGCACGACCGCGCGCTACGTGACCGAAGAGGCCGCGATGGACCATGTCGCCGGCTATTCCGTCGGCAACGATGTCTCCGAGCGTGAGTGGCAGGCCGAGCGCGGCCCGACCTGGGACAAGGGCAAGGGCTTCGAGACCTTCGGCCCGCTTGGCCCCTACATGGTCACCAAGGATGAGGTCGCGGACCCGCAGAACCTCAAGATGTGGACGGACCTGGACGGCGTCCGCCAGCAGGACGGCAGCACCAAGACCATGATCTTCGGCGTGAAGCAGCTGGTCAGCTACGTCAGCCAGTGCATCACGCTGTTCCCGGGCGATATCATCTTCACCGGCACGCCGCCGGGCGTGGGCCTCGGCAAGAAGCCGACGCCGTGGTTCCTCAAGGCCGGGCAGGAGCTGAAGGTCGGCATTGAGGGTCTCGGTGAGCAGGTTTCGCACACCGTGGCCTATAAGGGCTGAATAGCGCGTGGGCGGCGTCTAGCTGATGCCGTCCATATCGCCGACCAGCCGGCGGTTGATGAAGAGCGGATTGCACCGCCGGCTTACCGGGCGGCCGCCCTTCTTGAATTCGAAGGCCTCGCCGTAAATCCGGAACAGGTAGAATCCGGCGAGGTCGAACAGCGACTGGAACTCGTGCAGCGCCACGTGCGTGCGATTGTATTCGTTCATCCCGGCCTCGACCTGGACGAAATCGACGGTCGCGAGGCGCTGGCCGAAGCCTTTGACCACCTCATAATCATGCCCCTCCGTATCGATCTTCAGGCAGGAGATCCCGCCGATGCCCTGCTTGGCGAGGAATTCCGCGCCGGTCGTGATCTCGATGGCTTGGACCGGCGGCGCCAAAGCCTGCTTCAATGTCGGCCGCGCGGCCGGCACGGCGGGGCCGCTTCCGCCGCCCAAGGCTTCCGCCAGCGTGAGCCGGTTGATGGTCGAGTTCGGCACGGCCGAAATGCTGCCCTGGCGGCTCCTCGCCCCCAAAGCGAGGTTCAGCACCTCGATATTCGGGAAGGCTGCGGTATTGGCTTTCAGCGTCTCGAAGGTCGTGCGGACCGGCTCGAAGGCATAGACCTTCGCCTCGGGAAACGCGCGGGCCAGCGGGATGCTGAAATGGCCGATATTGGCTCCGACATCCATGAAGGTTCGGAACTGGTAGCCGGGCAGGCGGGCCTCGATGTCGCGGACGAAGCGCGGCGCCTCGGTGGGGGCCGGCTGCAGCTTGGGTTTCGCCATCAGGAATGTGCGTCCTTCACGGCAGCAGCCCTTCGATGACCCGGATGAGTTCGGCGATATCCAGCTCTATGTCGGCGTTGCACCGGTTGCCCTTGCGGTCCGGCGCGGCCTCGCGCGCGAAAAGCTGCGTGTAGCGCAGGCCAAACATGTCCGAGAGGCTCCGATAGGAGGTGACGCCCTGGTCGTAGCCCTCGGGCACCACCTCCACCACCGGCGTCCCCTCGTCGCAATAGACGATGTTGGACAGCCCGGCCCCATGCGGCGCCACGACGATGGAGGCGTCGCGAAAGGCGTGGACCTGCTCGCGGACGCCGCGCGTGGCATTGTCGAAGACCTCGAAGCCGAGGCGCTTCAGCGCCGCTTCGACCAGCGGCTCGTTCACCACCTTGCGCATGCGGACCTTGCGGCGGGGGATGTAGAGCCGCCGCCCGGGCCGGCGCCATAGCTCGGTGACGCGGGGATGCTCGCGAAGATTCGGCACGATGAGCGGGGAAATCTCGTAACGCCCGAAGGCCATGGGCGAGACGAGCGTCAGCCGCTCGAAGATCATGGGCGCTTCGAGGTGAACGACCTGATGCTGCGGAACGCCCATGAACTCCAGGGTATCCGCCACATAGGCCTTCCGCGGTGGAGGTGCCACCAGCTGCGACACCTCCGGCAGGGCCTGGTAATGCGCGACGCCGGAGGCATAGCGCAGCGTCCAGTTGAAATAGTTGTCGGCAAGGCCGGAGCCCAGCAGGCAGGAATGCCCGGCCACCCGATAGGCCGGCGGCACCGCAGGCGCGGCGATCCTCGCTTCCGTGGAATCCATGGCCTTTCGCAGCTCGCGGGCATCGCCGGCTGGGAAGACGGATTGCAACAGCTTCCAGTTGCGGATGGTGTCGCGCACCAGCTGCCCGCCCACGGCGACGATGCCATAGGGGGGGAATACCGTGGCCTCCTCCAGCTCGACGGCCCAGAACCGCGAGATGCGGGCTTCGCTGCGATAGGCGTCGTCATAGGCGTCCCAGCGCTCGGCCAAGCCGGGCTCGGTGATGGTGGGGCCGATGGGCGGCACCAGCTTCTCCCGCAGATCCGACGTGGCCAGGGCGGTCCGGCCGCCGAAGAACGGCCGGTGCGGCTCGGCGATCTCCCTGGCGAAGCGGCTGGTGAGGACGGGGGCGCCCACTACCTCGCTGATACCGGCGACGCGGTATTCATTGGTCATCGCGTTATCCGTATCATGCGGGAGCACCCTAGAATGCCGCATGGCGGCGCCACAAGGCCGCGGAGAAGCCAGTCTGGCCCGGCAGCTTGCGCGGGGCGCCGCACCGCCCATGATGGCGCGAACGCGCTAAGGAATATCCATGCATCCGACCTGCCTGGACTCGAACGACATCGGGCTGGATTGATGGAGACGCCCGAGGGGCTGCTGGCGCGGCTCTCGGCTGCGGGGATCGAGACGCGCACGGTGTATCACCCCGCCGTCTTCACCGTCGCCGAATCCCAGTCCCTGCGCGGCGAGCTCCCGGGCGGGCATTCGAAGAACCTGTTCCTCGCACCGGCCAAGGGCGGCGGCCCCTTCGCCCTCGCCGTGCTGGAGGAGGCACGAAAGGTCTCCGTCAACGCCCTGGCCCGCGCCGCCGGCTGGGGCAAGGTGACGATGGCCTCCGCCGAAGCACTTCAGGCCACGCTCGGCGTCACCCCAGGCAGCGTCACGCCGTTCGGGCTGGTGAATGCGGCGCCCAGTGAGATCCGCGTGCTGCTCGATGCTGCCCTGGCTGATGCAGCGGGGCTCGTCTGGTTTCACCCTCTGGTGAACACCGCCTCCACCGGCATCCGGCCCGCGGATCTGCTGCGATTCCTGCGCGGGCTCGGTCACGACGTGGCGGTGCTCCCCCTCGCGGACTGACGCGCGAGACATTTGCCACCGCTTGTCTTATGCCCGGCCGATAACATCTCTCACGCTTGCCAGGACGAATGCCATGGACGTGATCCTAGACCCCAACCAGCCGGCTACCCCGGACCCCGTCATGGACGGGGACCAGAAGACCTTCATGAAGGACGTCGTGGAGGCCTCCCGCGAGGTCCCCATCCTGGTGGACTTCTGGGCGACCTGGTGCGGCCCCTGCAAGACGTTGACGCCCGCGCTCGAGAGGGTAGTCCGTGCCGCGGGCGGCCGCGTGCGCCTGGTGAAGATCGACATCGACAAGAACGCCCAGCTCGTCCAGCAGCTAACCCAGATGGGCCTGCCGCTGCAGTCGGTGCCGACCGTCGCCGCCTTCTGGCAGGGCCAGATCGCCGATCTCTTCCAGGGCGCCCTGCCCGAAAGCGAGGTGAAGAAGTTCATCGAGAACGTGCTGAAGGTCGCCGGCGGCCAGATGCCCACCGCCGACTTCCTCGGCGAGGCCAAGGCGCTGTTCGACGAGCAGGATTTCGCCGGCGCGCTGGAGATCTACGCCACCCTTGCCCAACAGGAGCCCGAGAACGCCGAGGCCCTGGCCGGTCTCGCCCGCTGCCTGATCGCGCTGGACGAGGAGGAGCAGGCCAAGAACATGCTCGACAGCCTGAGCGACAAGCTCAAGGCGCATGCGGAGATTTCCTCCATCCGCGCGCAGATCGAGCTTGCCGAGGCCGGACGCGCCGCGCAGTCGCAGATGGGCAGCTTCGAGGCCCGGCTGGCCGCCGACCCCGACGACCATGAGGCGCGGATCGAGCTCGCCGTGGCGCTGAACGCCGCAGACAAGCGGTCCGAAGCGGCGGCGGAGCTGCTCGAAGCCATCAAGCGCGACCCCACCTGGAACGAGCAGGCCGCCCGCAAGCAACTGCTGAAGTTCTTCGACGCCTGGGGCGTTTCCGACCCCGCCGCGTTCAAGGCCCGGCGCGGCCTGTCCGCGCTGCTGTTCAGGTAGGCCATGGATCCCTTCCAGCCCATGCCGGAGCATCTCCCGGCCGAGATCGCGGTCTTTCCGCTCTCGGGCGCGCTGCTCCTGCCGGGCGGGAAGCT
>JAQGHY010000259.1 GCA_028291455.1 Rubritepida sp.
ATGGCGCGGGCATCGAGTTCGGCATGGGCGGCGATGGCCGAGAGGCCGACGGCGAGCAGCCCGGAGACCCCCGCCGCACTGATCCAGAGACGTTGCATGGCCTCGTAGTTACGCCAGCGCGGCCCGCCGCACCATGCCGGCCGCCTCATGGGCGAGGCGCGTGGGTTCGGGCAAGCGGCGCCCGGTGCCGCAGGCGCGGACCCATTGCAGCGCCGTCTCCAGCGAGATCCGGTGCCCGATCGAGATATAGAGCGGGTTCGCCTTGGCCCGGGAGCGCAGCAGCGCGCCCACCACCTCGCCGCGATCTCGCAAGTATTCGGTGCTGCCCACGGCCTCGCCCAAGGGCTGGTCGACCTTACCCACTAATCGAGACTTCCCCACGCCGATCGACGGCAGGTCGAGCTTGACGCCCAGATGCGCGGCCATGCCGCAGCGCCGGGGATGCGCGATGCCCTGGCCATCCACGAACAGCAGCTCGGGCTTGATGGGCAGAGCCTCGAACGCTCGCATCGCCGCCGGAACCTCGCGGAAGCCCAGGAAGCCGGTGATGTAGGGCATGTCGGCGCTGGCGGTGATGCCGGCCCGTGCGACCTCGGTCAGCCCCGGCCACTCCAGCACCACGATGGCCGCATAGACCTGCCGCGTCGGGTCGAAGCGCGAGCAGGACACATCCACTCCACCGATGTAGCGCGGCGTTTTTGGCAGCGCATCATGCGTGACCACGCGCGCGGCCAGCGCCGTCTGCTCGACCCTCAGGGCCGCGAGGTCAGCCCGCACCGAGCATCGCCGGGACCAGCAGTGAGACGTTGTGCCGGACCATGGCCTCATAACTCGCGGCGGGGCCAACGGCTGCGGAAAGGGCGTCGGTGTAGAGGCGGCCGCGGATACGCACGCCGGCTTCGTCCGCCAGGCGGCGCAGCGTCGCGGGATTGGCGATATTCTCGATGAAGACGGCGGTGACGCCCTCGCCGCGGATCTGCCGGATCAGCGCCGCCACTTGCTGGGCCGAGGGCTCGGCATTCATCGCCATGCCCTGAGGCGCGCGGAAACTCACGCCGTAGGCTGCGCCGAAATAGGCGAAGGCGTCGTGGCTGGTGACCACCACGCGCCGTGCCGCGGGCACGGCGGCGATCTGCACGCGTACCCAGGCGTCCAGCGCCTCCAGCCGTGCGGCATAGGCCGCGGCAAGGGTGCGGTAATGCTCGCTGCCCGCCGGATCGGCCTGGATCAGCCCCGCCTCGATGTTGCGCACATATTGGAGGCCCAGGCGGAGATCCTGCCATGCATGCGGATCCTGGCCGGAGGCGGTGCTACGCAGCGCGATGCCATCGGTGGCCGTCGCCGTCGCCCCACGGAACCGTGTCGAGCCCAGGAGGCGGTCGAACCAGCTGTCGAAGCCGGCGCCATTGCGAACCACCAGCTGCGCCTGGCGCACCGCCTCGGCATGGGAGGGGCGGGGCTGGAAGTGATGCGCGTCCATATCGGGACCGACGATAACCTGAACCGGCATGCGCTCGCCCGCCACTTGGCGCAGCATGTCGCCCAGGATGGAGAAGGACGCCACAGCCGTGGGCCCCGTCTGCGCCTGGGCCGCAACGGGAACAGCGGCGAGGGCCAGAAGAGCGCGGCGATGCATGGCTTGATCCAGAGTTATAATATAACCCTATCTGGACGCTGGCCGCCGAAAGTTCAACGCCCGAAGAGTCGCTTCAGCCAGCCGCGCAGTCCTTCGCCACGCTTGACGCTCCGCTGATGCGAGACATGCGGCCGGCGTGCAGGCGGGGGCAGGGCGGTGGCGACGCTATGGCGCGCCGTATCCTCCGCGTCGACCAGCCGCAGTTCCAGCATGAGCACCTGTGCCACCGCTTCCGGCGGATCGTCGCGCAGAAGTGTGCGGGCGGTCGTGGCGCTGTCGGTCCATTCCTCGGCACGGCGCAGCGCGTCCACTACGCGAACCGTCTGCTCGGCGTCCAGTGCCGGGCCGCTGCGCCAGAGCGCCACCGCTTCGAGCCGCCAGCTCCGCGCCAGCTCCGCCTTGCCGAGATCGTCCGCCGTCCAGGCTGCGTGCAGGGTGGCTTCCGCCGCAGCATGCAGCGCGCCCGTCTCCTCCAGCACAAGCGCCCAGGCGAGGAAGCGGCGTGCGAGCGGGGGGTGGCTGGCGTCGTTCAGCAGCGCGCGAAAATTGGCAGCCCCCACCGCCTGGGCGGCGGCCGGATGGGCCTGGGCGATGTCGGGCGCGGCATAGCCGCAATGCGGGCATTGCTGCAGCCAGCGGTTCATGGTCCCGCGCACCGGCTGGCCCGGGCGTAGGTCCAGGTCGGGGGCCTGTTCGGGCGCGCCTGCGCGGAAGGCCTGCTGCCGGCTCTCCGTGCCGCAGACGCCGCAGATCACGCCGCGTGGGGCGGCCGAGGTGGAGCTCTGTGCGTTCCGGGGTTGCGACATTCCTCTAAGGTAGGGAAGAGATGGCGTTTGGCGAAGGGGCAAAGCGACGGATCTTATCGGCCGCCCTTCCGGTCTTTCGCCACCCGGTCATCGGCCATAACCTTCGCCGGCAAGAGGAACCACGTCATGGGCGACCGAAACGCCGAAATGCGCAGCGCGATCGCGCAGGATTGGCTGGACGCGCCCTACTACAAGGATGCGGAAGGCTGGCTCGACACCTTCTGGGCGCCTGGCAGCGCCTTCCTGCCGATGTTCCGGCAGTTGGACCTGACGCGGGTGATCGAACTTGCCTGCGGGCGTGGCCGGCACGCCGAGCGCATCCTGGACGAGGCCGGCGAAATCACCCTGGTCGACTTGGTCGCACGCAATATCGAGCTTTGCCGCGAGCGCTTTTCCGCACGCGAGAACGTCCGCTACGTCGTAAATTCCGGCAACGACCTGCCCGGCTGCGAGGACGGGGGCTACTCGGCCGTCTTCTGCTACGACGCGATGGTGCATTTCGAACTTCTGGATGTCATTTCCTACCTGCGCGAGACGCGCCGGGTGCTGCGGCCCGGCGGACGGGCCTTGCTGCACGTCTCCAACAACATGCAAAATCCCGGCGGATTCTATCACCAGAACACCCATTGGCGGAATTTCGGCAGCCTGGCGGTGTTCCTCCATGTGGCGGATCGTCTGGGCCTTGCCTGCCTGGAACAGCAGGTGGTGGACTGGCCTGAAGCGCCGAAACTCGATGGCGTGATGCTGTTGGAGCGTCGTCCGGATTGACTCTGGAAGCGCCAGCGCGTCTCGCCTAAGTTAGCTTCACTCGCCCAAGAACCGGATCCCAGAACCAATGCCGCGCGGCGACCTCTTCCCCGATATCGCACCCTTCGAAACCGGACTGCTCCCGCTGGGCGACGGGCACGTCATGTATTGGGAGCAGGTGGGCAATCCACGGGGCCAGCCGGTGCTCTTCCTGCATGGCGGGCCTGGCGCCGGGGCAGGGGCGGTGCATCGCCGCTTCTTCGACCCGACGCATTGGCGCCTGATCGTGTTCGACCAGCGCGGCGCCGGCCGCTCGCGCCCGCTGGGTGAGCTCAAGGCCAATACGACGCCGCATCTCGTGGAGGACATTGAGACGCTTCGCCGGTTTCTCGGGATCGAGAAGTGGCTGCTCTTCGGCGGGTCCTGGGGCTCTACCCTCGCGCTGGCCTATGCCCAGGCCCATCCCGCCTGCGTGACGGGCTGCGTGCTGCGCGGCGTCTTCCTTGGCCGCGACGAGGAGGTGGACTGGTTCCTGCACGGGCTGCGCCGCTTCTTCCCCGATGCCTGGGCCGCCTTCGCCGAACACATCCCCGAGGCCGAGCGGCACGATCTCCTTGGCGCCTATCTGCGCCGGCTGACGGATCCCGATCCGGCGGTGCACCTGCTCGCCGCGCGATCCTGGAGCCATTACGAGGGCAGCTGCTCCACCCTGCTGCCGAGCCCGGAGACGGTGGCGAGTTTCGCGCAGGACCGCACGGCCCTCGGCCTCGCGCGGATCGAGGCGCACTATTTCGCTCACAAGCTCTTCCTGCGCGAGGGCGGGCTGCTCGCGGGCATGCAGTCCATCGCGCAGATTCCGGCCGAGATCATCCAGGGCCGCTACGACATGGTCTGCCCGGCCGAGACGGCCTTCGAACTCGCGGTGAACTGGCCGCGGGCGCGGCTGACGGTGGTGCCGGACGCGGGGCATTCGGCGCTGGAGCCGGGTATCCGCACGGCGCTGGTGAGCGCGGTGGAACGCTTCAGAAGGCGGTAATCAGGCCTCGTGAGGCCCCTTTGAGCGCGGGCTCGAATAGCCGGAGACTTCCGCGGGGCCGCCGGTTGCCGGCATGAAGTTCACAACCCGGCCGGAGCAGGCGGTCAGGGCTATCCGCTGCAGGTTCGCCTCCGGCACCTTGCCGAGAACCATCACGATTCGGGAATAGATCTTCCGGCCGAAGGTGATGAAGGGCTTGGGCCCGTGCGCGGCAGGGTCGTACCGGCCCTGGTCCTGGGGGGCCGAGGCCGGCAGGATGTCGGGGTGCTCGCTACTGTGGATCCGTTCATGGCTGAGGAGAAGCACCTCGCGGGCCCCGACACGTTGGGCCAGCCGGACGAAATCCTCCGTCTGGTGATGCCATGTGTGGCCGCGCCAGTCGGCGAAGTACTTCTTCAGCGCATTTTTAGCGAGGTAGTCGCCACGGTCGAAATTCGGCCCCCGCACCAGCACGAACTCCGACGCGACACGATAGGCCTCCGCCAGGCATTTCTCCGCGATTTCGCCATCCGGCATGTGCTCGAGCACATCGGAGAGGGTCGCGAAGCGGACGGCATTGTCGGGAAGGTCGAGATGCCTCGCGTCGGCGACGATGGCATGGTGGCCCGCCGCCAGCGTCGCCTGGACCTTGCGCTCATCCAGATCGATGCCGAGGCCGGTCCCGCCGAAATTTGCCGCGCCCCAAGCCAGCGATCCGCCCTTGGAGCAACCGATGTCGATGAAGTCATAGGGCATGGCCGCCTCCGCCCGGACCAGATGCCCGAGCGCAGCCCCGCGGGTCAATCGCGGGGGCCGTGGCCGGGTGCGCTCAGTCTTTCATCCTGACGCGGTCCATCACGGCGCGGAGCACCTGGGGCACGCCCTGGCCAGTGGCGCCGGCGGCCAGCATCACGTCGCTGCCGCAAGCGCGTTCGAGCGCTTTCAGCCGTGATGCCTTGGCCTGGGCTGTCATGGCATCGACCTTGTTGAGCACGACGATCTCGGGCTTCTCCGCGAGCCCGCCGCCGTATTCCGCGAGTTCGTTGCGGATCAACCGGTAGGAGGCGACAGGGTCGGGCTGGCTGCCGTCGATCAGGTGCAGCAGCACGCGGCAGCGCTCGACATGGCCGAGGAAGCGCACGCCCAGGCCCGCCCCTTCGCTGGCGCCCTCGATCAGGCCGGGAATGTCGGCCAGCACGAACTCTTCGGTGGCGTTCAAGCGCACGACGCCGAGCTGCGGGTGCAGGGTTGTGAAGGGATAGTCCGCAATCTTGGGCCGCGCGGCCGAGGACGCGGCGAGCAGAGTGGATTTTCCCGCATTGGGCAGGCCGACCAGGCCGGCATCGGCGATCAGCTTCAGCCGCAGCCAGACCCACTTCTCCTCGCCCGGCCAACCCGGATCGGCGCGGCGGGGGGCGCGGTTCGTGCTGCTCTTGAAGTTGGCATTGCCGAAGCCGCCATCGCCGCCCTGGGCGAGCAAAGCGCGCTTGCCGGGCTCATCAAGATCGGCGATCAGGGTCTCGCGGTCCTCGCCCAGGATCTGCGTGCCGACGGGAACCTTCAACACGACATCGTCAGCGCCGGCGCCCGTACGATCGCTGCCGGCACCGTTGCCGCCCTTGCGGGCCTTGAAATGCTGGGCATAGCGATAGTCGATGAGGGTGTTCAGCCCGTCCACGGCTTCGGCGTAGACATTGCCGCCGCGGCCGCCATTGCCGCCATCGGGGCCGCCGAATTCGATGAAGCGCTCACGCCGGAAGGCGATGACGCCGTCGCCACCGTCGCCCGATTTGATGAACACCTTGGCTTCGTCGAGGAATTTCATGGAATTTCTGTGCCGCCGTGCAGGATGCCGCCACTCCATCCCGACCGGCACGGCGGAAGGGTGGAGCAGGCCTCCCTTATACTGGGAAGCATGCGCGGGAGCAGAAACGAAAACGGGGGCCGTGAAGGCCCCCGCTGGTCACGCCGATGTCAGGCGAAGCCTATTCAGCGGCGAGGGCGATGGGCTCGACCGAGACGTAGACGCGGTCTTCGGCCTTGCGCTCAAACTTCACGTGACCCTCGATGAGGGCGAAGATCGTGTGGTCGCGGCCGAGACCGACATTGCGGCCCGTCTTCATCTTGGTGCCGCGCTGGCGAACCAGGATGTTCCCGGCCAGCACATGCTCGCCGCCGAACTTCTTGACGCCAAGCCGCTGACCCGGGCTGTCACGCCCGTTGCGCGAAGAGCCGCCTGCTTTTTTATGTGCCATATCTGTCGCTCCTCAGGCTGCGGCTGCGATGGTGCCGATGCGGAGAACCGTCTGCATCTGCTTGTGACCGCGTTTCCGGCGGCTGTTCTTACGGCGGCGCTTCTTGAGAATGATCACCTTGTCGCCGCGATTCTGCTCCAGCACGATGGCTGTGACGGTCGCACCCGGCACCATAGGAGCGCCAAGCTGCAAGCCAGCCTCACCGCCCAGGGCGAGCACCTCATGAAAGGTGACCGTGGAGCCGGGCTCGGCCTCCAGCTTCTCGATGGTGATCACCGCATTTGGCGTCACTCGGTACTGTTTTCCGCCAGTGCGGATCACTGCGAAGGTCATCACAAGCGCCCTTCGGGCTGCCGCGAGGCGGCGTTGCCCGTACAAACTAAAAGGTTATGGCCGCTGGCCGGGAGTAACCCCCACGAACGACCACGGGCGACACGCATGCGCCGCCCGGGAGGCGCGGTTTAGGGGAGGGAGGGTGATAAAGTCAAGTCGCTGTGGGGGTGAGTTGCGTGGAAAGCCGCAGCACCGTATACGCCCGCCGACCCCGGAGAGGTGGCAGAGTGGTCGATCGCGCCGGTCTCGAAAACCGGAGTGGGTGCAAGCCTACCGTGGGTTCGAATCCCACCCTCTCCGCCAGGCTTTTCCTGAGCCAAAATTAGCAATCAGTTCAAGGCGTTAGAGCGCGGCAGATCGACTAGCCCCCCCTCACCCTTTCCCCATCACGATCCTGACTGCAACGTTCGCGGTGCATCTACTGCACTTTCATCCCCCTTAGGAGAAGCATGCTCTCGGCCCGATGTCAGACCCGGGCTCGCCAGCGGCTTTGTACTCCAAGCGGACCACCGCATCCTCTCAACCTTCGAAGCCCCGTCCTGCGCCTACCGTCTGTGCTTGGCGGGCCATCCAGCTTCTAGCCGCCTTGCCGCCGCGGCAGCGGCCGGATCCGGAGCCACAACGGGCCGATAACCGCGATCACCCCCGAGCGCCGACCCACGCGCCTTCGCCGCCGCCAGCGCAGCCTTCGTCCGTCCGCTGATCAACTCCCGCTCCTTCTGCGCCATCGCCGCAAAGATGCGCATCATCCGGTCGTCCGCGCCCGGCATGTCCGCCGCGCGGATTGCCGCTTCTCCAATATGATCCGCCGACAGTTCGCGAAAATTAATGCACGGTCTTCGGTTACTGGAGGCTAATCTCTGAAGAAGGTGTTCGGCAGGGGCAACAAAACATGTCCGGCTACCAGCTTACTTCGCCGCCCCTCGGCCCGAGCCGCAAAGCAAAGCCGAGGCTAGGTGATTTCACCCTGCGCTTCGACCCAGATTTGCTGTTTCAGGCGCAACAGCAGTGGTTTGGTCTGCCCTCTCTCAACGCAACACCTATGCTGCTTGGGCCTCTCTTCGGTGGCCTCGATAGCGATTTAGCACGGACGCTTGGTTCATTCAGCCAGAAGCTGCGGCCACAAGCGACGGCCCCACAGACGGTGAGCCTTATAGCTGGGTTGCTCGACGAATCGCTGAAACGGAAGATTGCAGAGGGGATCCGTGACGGGCTCTCCCGCAAGGTTACGGCGCCAGGGTCCACCAACGTAGCCACCGACAAACCGGTCACCATTGGTAATCTCAATTCTGACGGAAGCCCGGCTTATGACGGTGTCGACAAGGTGGTGCCCGGCATCATCTTGCCGTTGTCAAAGGGCCTCGGCTTGCTGGGACTCGGCAAGACCTTCAAATTCAACGCCATACGGGACGTGAACGTCGGCCTGATCTTCGACAAGGACGCGGCATTGAGTGGCCGGTTCGGGCTATTGCTTTCAGGCGCCAGTATCGAAGTCCCCTTCACGGCCCCAGGCGGCGGGAGCGGCAAGCTGCTGGTGATAGGAGGCCGTGACCAAGCCGGCGGTGCCGCGGGTTCGATTAGCATTGGCTTCGCGCTTCCTTAGTCGAACCTTTGTGGCCTCCGTAAGGGCTGTTCTTGCGACAAAAACCCGAAACGTGTGGCCGTCTTCGCATCAACGGCCCAAGGGCCGCTCAACACCGCTAGCGGAGGCTTCGAGGATTTGCCAAGGCATTGCTCAGGCGCAAATCTGCTGCTGGGAACACGTCCGCGCGAGCGCGCGCCCGGCGCGAAAACCTGACGATCCGTCAGCTCTACACCACACTTACTCCCGTGTTCGGCGGACGGTTTCTCAGAGGCACGCCGAAAGACATCGTGGATGACATGCAGGAATGGGTAGAGGGCGATGCGCGGATGGCTTCAACATCTGCCCACCCGTTCTGCCGCTGGGCCTCGACCGGTTTGTGGGACTCGTCCCGCCAGAACAGCGTGCGCGGGGCATGTTCCGATCTGAGTACACGGGGCCGACGCTACGGGATCATCTTGGGCTGGTGCCACCGAGGAACCGTTACCCGGCTGACGAGCTCCCCTGAACTGGTGCCATTTCTCGGGAGACTACGGCGCAGGTTTGGCTTGTGCCCAAAGCTGCACCATCGTCCTGGCCTTGGCGGAGGTTGGCCTGCGGCGGTTCGCGGCCAAAGCCAGACGTGGCATAGTTTTGTGCAATTGCTCCCCGATCGGCGACGATCTACCGCCGCGCCACTCCCGAGCTGACGTTTTCCACTGTCAAACCCACTGCCCAATCCCGCACGCTCGCCTACATTGCCGCCTCACGCGGCGGACCGGGCCCAGCCGCCCCTCGACCGACGGACGGAGGCCGAAGCATGAACGCGAATGTCGGGAAGATCGTGACCACCTCCGCAAACCAGGGATTGCACGCGAAGCTCTCCGCCCGCGGCATTGCCAAGCGCTACGGGGCCACCGACGCCCTGCTGCCGCTCGACCTCGATGTGGCGCCCGGCGAGTTTCTCACCGTCCTCGGCCCCTCCGGCTCGGGCAAGACCACCTTGCTGCAGCTCGTCGCCGGGCTCGTCGAGCCCACCGCGGGCGCGCTCTTCATCGATGGGCGCGACGAGACGCACACCCCCGTCCATAAGCGCGGCATCGGAGTGGTCTTCCAGAGCTACGCGCTCTTCCCCCACCTCACAGTGCAGGAGAATGTCTGCTTTCCCCTCCAGATGCGCCGCATCGGCGCGGCCGAGCTGCGCCGCCGCGCCGACGCGGCCCTGGAGATGGTCAGCCTGGGCGCCCTGCGCGACCGTCTGCCCGGCGAGCTCTCCGGCGGCCAGCAGCAGCGCGTCGCGCTCGCCCGCTGCTTCGTCTACGAGCCCGCCTTGATCCTGATGGATGAGCCGCTCGGCGCGCTCGACCGCAAGCTGCGCGAGACCATGCAGATCGAAATCAAGCGCCTGCACCGCGACACCGGCGCCACCATCGTCTTCGTCACGCACGACCAGGAGGAGGCGCTCGCCCTCTCCGACCGCATCTGCCTGATGGACCACGGGCGGATCGTGCAGCTCGGCACGCCGCGCGAGATCTACGAGCACCCGGCCAGCCTCTTTGCCGCCGACTTCATCGGCATCTCCAACGTGCTGCGCGGCCATGTGGGCGCCGGCGTCCTGGAGACGGCCGACGGCGTGCTGCCGCTGCCGCCCGACGCCTCTCCGCTCCCGCCCGGTGCCGAGGCCGCGCTGGCGATCCGGCCGGAGCATGTCGAGCTGGAGGGACCGCTGCACGGCCGCGTCACGGAGTCCGTCTATGCCGGCTCCGAGTTCCGCCTGATGGTGACGCTGCCCTCCGGCACCACGCTGGTCGTCCGCCGCTCCGCCGGCCAGGACGTACCCACCATCGGCGACGAGGTGTCCCTCGGCTGGGCCGCCGGCCGCGCCCGCTTGCTGACCGAATGATCCCAGAAGGAGAAAACCAGATGATTAACCCCGACAGGACCTCCCGCCGTTCCGTTCTCCGCGGGGCCGCCCTCGCCACGGCGGGCCTTGCCGCGCCCTATGTCTTCACGATGGAGCGCGCCTTCGCCGCCGACGAGATCGCCGCCAGCAATGTCGGCGGCGCACCGGGTGTCGCGATCAAGAACGCCTTCACCGATCCCTTCGAGCGGGAGACGGGCATCCGCGTGAACCTGGTCTCGCAGGAGGCCGATCCCTCGCAGCAGTTCCGGATGATCGTGGACACGCGCAGCTTCATCTGGGACATCAGCATGGTGACGCCCTCGGAGTTGCTGACGCTGACCGCGCCGAGGATGTACGCCGAGCCGCTGAACATCGCGCCGGTGCCCGGCCTAGTGGAGGGAATGCTGACGCCCTACTGGTTCGGCTTCTCGGTCTTCTCGACCGTTATCGCCTACCGCAGCGACAAGTTCGGCGAGAACGGCCCGCAGAACTGGGCGGACTTCTGGGACGTGGCCAAATTCCCGGGCCGCCGTGGCCTGTACCGGAACTTCACCGGCGTCATCGAGGCCGCGCTGATGGCCGACGGCGTGGCGGCGAAGGACCTCTACCCGATCGACCTGAACCGGGCCTTCCGTAAGCTCGATCAGATCAAGCCGCACATCAACGTCTGGTGGACCAGCGGCGCGCAGAACACGCAGATCCTGCAGAGTGGCGAGGTGGACATGTGCGACACCTGGGCCGCCCGCGCCTATGCCGCGATTTCGTCCGGCGCGCCGGTGCGCATGGCCTGGAACCAGGGCCTCTATTCCGCCGACGGCTGGTCGATCCTCAAGGGCACGCCGAAGGTCGACCTCGCCCGGCGCTTCGTGGCCTATTGCATGAAGCCCGAGCGGCAGGCGGCCTATTCCACCGAGGTGGCCAACGGCCCGACCAACGAGGCGGCGTTCAACTTCATCACGCCGGAGCGAGCGGCCATCCTGCCGACTTCGCCCGCGAACATCCGCGGCCTCGTCCCTGCGAATCCCGAGTGGTGGGCAGCGAACCGCCGCCGCGTGCAGCAGCGGTTCCAGGACTTCCTGCTGGGCTGAGTGATGAGCACGGCGATAACCGCGAAGCGGCGCGATGCCCTCTGGCTCGCGCTGCCCGGGCTTCTCTTCCTGGCGGCCCTGCTGCTGCTGCCAGCACTTGCGCTGCTCTCCGTCAGCTTCACCGACGCCGAGACGGGCGGCTTTTCGCTGGAGGCCTATGAGCGCGCCTTCGGCACCCCCTCCTGGCGGCGGATCGTCGGCCAGACCTTCACGGTGGCGGCCCAGACCACCGGGCTCTGCCTGCTGCTTGGCTATCCGCTGGCCTATTGGCTCGCGGAGATGCCGGCGCGTCGGCGCCGTATGATGAGCCTGCTCATCCTGCTGCCCTTCTGGACCAGCGCGCTGGTGAAGAACTTCGCCTGGCTGGTGCTGCTGGGCCGCAACGGCGTGGTGGCAGGCGCGCTGCGCGGACTTGGGCTGGACGCGCCGGACCTGCTGTTCAACCGCGGCGTGGTGCTCTTCGCCATGACGCACAGCCTGCTGCCGCTGGCCGTCATCACCATGCTCGCCACCATGACGGGGATCGACCCGCGCCTGCGGGCAGCCGCCGGCACGCTGGGTGCGCCGCGCGTGGCTGGCTTCTGGCGCATCTACGTCCCGCTCTCGATGCCGGGCGTGGCCTCGGCCGGACTGCTCGTCTTCATCGCATCGCTCGGCTACTTCATCACGCCCGCGCTGCTCGGCAGCCCGCGGGAGACGATGATGGGCAATGCGATCATCGTGCAGGTCATGCAGATGGACAACATGGTCTTCGGCGCGGCGCTCGCGGCGATCATGATCGCCTCCGCGCTGGCCACCTGCATCGTCTACGACGCGATCTTTGGCCTCTCGGGGGTCTCGGCCGGGGCAAGCGGTGCGCGCCGGCGTGGCCCGGTCCGGCGCCTCGGCCTCGCCATCGCGGCCTTCCTCGCCACGG
>JAQGHY010000285.1 GCA_028291455.1 Rubritepida sp.
CCAAGCGCGCGGAGCGCGCGCCCGGCGCTTGAGGGCGCCTAAATATGTATTGCGCGGCCTTCGACGGCGAGGGCGGCTTCCTTCACCGCTTCGTTCAGCGTGGGGTGCGCGTGGCAGGTGCGCGCCACATCCTCGCTGCTGGCGCCGAATTCGATGGCCAGCGCGATCTCCGCGATCAGGGTGCCGGCGTCGGCGCCCAGGATGTGCGCGCCCAGTACCAGATCGGTTTTCGCATCAGCCAGGATCTTCACGAAGCCGTCCGTCTCGTTCATGGCGCGGGCGCGGCCGTTCGCGGTGAAGGGGAACTTGCCGACCTTGTAGGCCACCCCGCGCGCCTTCAGCTGCTCCTCGGTTTCGCCGACGGAGGCGACCTCGGGGGAGGTGTAAACCACCGACGGGATGGCATTGTAGTTGAGGTGCGGCTTTTGCCCCGCGATCATCTCGGCCAGGGCCATGCCCTCATCCTCGGCCTTGTGCGCGAGCATCGGGCCGGCGATGCAGTCGCCGATGGCGTAGATGCCCGGGACGTTGGTGACGAAGTGCTGGTCCACATGGACGCGGCCGCGCTCGTCGAGCTTAACGCCGGCGGCTTCCAGCCCGAGCCCGCCCATGAAGGGGCGGCGGCCGATCGCCAGCAGCACGACGTCTGCGGTCAGCGTCTCCTCGGCGCCGCCGGCGGCGGAGGCAAGCTTGAGCTCCACGCCGTCCTTGGTCAGCGTCGCGCCGGTCACCTTGGTCTTGAGCTTGAACTTCAGCCCCTGCTTGGAGAGCACGCGCTCGAACTGCTTGCTGATCTCGTTGTCCATGCCCGGCGTCAGACGGTCGAGGAACTCGACCACCGTCACCTCGGCGCCGAGCCGCTTCCATACGGAGCCGAGCTCCAGCCCGATGACGCCGCCGCCAATCACCACGAGATGGCCGGGGACCTTGTCCAGCTCCAGCGCGCCGGTGGAGGTGACGATGCGCTTCTCGTCCACCTCGACGCCGGGGAGGGGAACGCTCTCGCTGCCGGTCGCGATGATGATGTGCTTGGCGGCGTAGTCCTTGCCGTCCACCGCGACCTTGCCAGGGCCGGCAATGCTGCCGGTGCCCTTGAGCCAAGTGACCTTGTTCTTCTTGAACAGGAACTCGACGCCCTTGACGTTGGCGCTGACGACCTCGCCCTTGCGCGCATGCATCTTGGCGAGATCGAGCGAGACGCCGGAGACGATCACGCCATGCGCCGCCAGCTTGTGGTTCGCCTCCTCGAAGTGCCCGGAGGAATGCAGCAGCGCCTTGGAGGGGATGCAGCCCACGTTGAGGCAGGTGCCGCCGAGCGTGCCGCGTTTCTCGACGCAGGCGACCTTCATGCCGAGCTGCGCCGCACGGATCGCGCAGACATAGCCGCCGGGGCCGGCGCCGATGACGATGACGTCGAAGCTGTCAGACACAGTGGCGGACATGAGAATTCCTCTAACGAAAGCTGGCGCAAACTGACGCGGGGCGGGGCCATGCGCAAGCCGGGCGTCACTGACAACATGTGGAGGTAGGGAGAGGAAACGCCAATGCGCAAACTGGTCTTGGCCGCCATGCTCGGCGCCGTGGCCGGTCGCCGAACTGCCTGGCGCTCGTCTGAGCGCGAGTGGAAATCGCTTGGCAAGAACCCGGCTTCCATGCCCCAATCGGCAGATGACGGCGCCGTAAGATGCGCCGAGTTTAGGGAGGATACTTCATGAGCCAGCCGGCCAACGGGCTCTCTCGTCGCGGCGCGTTGATCCTGGGGGGCGGCGTGCTCGCTGCGCCGGGGATTGCGAGCGCGCAGGGGCGGTACCCCGATCGCCCCATCCGCCTCATCATTCCCTGGCCGGCCGGCGGCAGCGCCGACGCGCAGCTGCGCAGCATCGCGGAACTGGCAAACCGCGCGCTGGGGCAACCCATGATCACGGAGAACCGCGGCGGGGCCGGCGGCACGCTGCACGCCGTCTATCTCGCGAAGGAAGCGCGGCCGGACGGCTATACGCTGGGCCAGATGCACCTCTCCGTGGTGCGCCGGCCGTTCCTCGTGCGCACCCCGCAATGGGATGCGACGACGGATTTCACGCATATCATAGGCATGACCGGCTGGCTCTTCGGCGTCGCCGTACGGGCCGACAGCCCGTTCCAAAGCTTCAAGGACCTGATCGACCATGCCCGCGCCAATCCCGGCCATGTGAGCTTCGCGACCTCGGGCATCGCGACCACCAACCATCTGGCGATGGAGGAAATCGCGGGACGGGAGCGCGTCGAGATGACGCATGTGCCCTTCCGGGGAGCGAATGAGGGCGTGACGGCGGTGCTCTCCGGCGCCGTGACGGCGATCGCGGACAGCAGCACCTGGGCGGGCAATGTCGAGGCGGGTCAGATGCGCCTGCTCTGCGTCTGGACGGCCGAGCGCGCACCCCGCTTTCCCAGTGTCCCGACACTGAAGGAGTTGGGCTACGACATAGTCGTCACCTCAAACTACGGGATCAGCGGCCCTCCTCGGATGGATCCGGGCATCGTCCGGCTGCTCCACGACACCTTCAAGGAAGGCCTGATGAGCACGGAGAACACCCGAGTCCGCGGGCAGTTCGACATGCCGCTCGTCTATCTCAGCACTGAGGAATACCAGGACTTCATCATCCGTCGTGCGAGCTACGAGCGGGACATGGTGGCGCGTCTGGGCATCCGGATGGAATAGCCGGCCGGTTCCGGCGGGAATGCTCGGGGGTGAAGACCCTCGATCGGGGAGGATAAATCGATGAAACGTCGCATGCTTCTGGCTGCGCTGCCGCCGCTCGCCACGCCGGCCTTCGGCCAGCCGCGATATCCGGACCGACCCATCCGGCTGATCATTCCATGGACCGCCGGCAGCAGCTCCGACGTTCAACTCCGCAGCCTGGTCGATCAGGCCAGCCGGGCCCTGGGCCAGCCCGTGATCTCGGAGAACCGGAGCGGAGCCGGCGGCACGTTGCATGCCATGCATCTGGCGAAGGAGGCGCGGCCGGACGGCTATACGATCGGCCAGATGCATCTTTCCGTCGTCCGCCGGCCCTTCCTCGTGCGCGCGCCGCAATGGGATGTAACGACGGATTTCACGCATATCATCGGACTCTGCGGATGGCTGTACGGGGTGGCGGTGAAGGCTGACAGCCCGTTCCGGACCTTTCCGGAGATGATCGCCTATGCCCGCGCCAATCCTGGGCGGCTGAGCTTCGCCACCTCGGGCACCGCGACCACGAACCACCTGGCGATGGAGGATATCGCGGCGCGCGAGGGGATCGAGCTCACCCACGTGCCCTTCCGCGGTTCCAGCGAAGGCGTGACGGCCGTGCTCAGCGGCAGCGTGACCATGATCGCCGACAGCAGCACCTGGGCGGGGAATGTCGAGGCGGGACAGATGCGCCTGCTCTGCGTCTGGACGGCCGAGCGCGTGCCGCGCTTCGCGAATGTGCCGACGCTGAAGGAGCTGGGCTACGACATGGTCGTGACCTCGAACTACGGCATCAGCGGGCCGGCGAATATGGACCCCGGCATCGTGCGGGTGTTGCACGACACGTTGCGCGATGGGCTGATGAGCCCGGAGAACACCCGCGTCCGTGGGCTGTTCGACATGCCGCTGGTCTACCTCGACAGCGAGAACTACGCCGATTTCATCATCCGGCGTGCGGGCTATGAGCGGGATATGGTGAACCGGCTCGGGATCAGGATGGATTAGGGTGGACGGGCTGGCTTCGCGAGCCCTCTCGTGTTCTCGCGCGATGTCTAATCAGCCGGACATTATACCGCACGGATGTTGTGCAATCGGAGGTTGATGCCGGCATTTTACCAGCACCTCTTGTCCCCCCGCCGGCTTTCCTCGTGATCTCCTGGCATCGCGCCGCGGCCTCTGCTGCCGGACGCAGGAGTTGCGATGCCGAAGCGTATGCATCTTGCCCTGGACGTTTCTTGGACCCAGGTCGAAACACTCTGGCGCGATCCCGGAAGCTGGGTGGGACCGAACTATCCCGATCCCGGCCTCTTCGAGGAGATTGCCCGCAGCGCCGAGCGCGGCCTGTTCGACATGATCTTCTTCGGCGACGGCACCGGCATCCCCAACACCTGGAAGGACGATATCGAGGACGCGGCGCGCTGGGGCGTCGCCTGGCCGCGCATGGATATGAGCCCTTGGATCGCCATCATGTCCCGGGTGACGAGCCATGTGGGCTTCGGCCTCACCTACTCCTCGACGTTCATGGACCCGTTTTACACGGCCCGGCTGCTGAACTCGCTGGACCATGTCACCAACGGGCGGATGGCCTTCAACGTCATCACCTCCCAGCGCCGTTCAGACTACCAGAATTTCGGCCATGACGGGCTCGTGGAGCACGGCACGCGCTACGACCGGATGGAAGAGTTCGTCGACGTCTGCAAGGCGCTCTGGGCCAGCGTCGAGCCCGGCGCGTTCATCTGGGACCGCAAGACCGGACAGGTCGCCGATCCCGCGAAGGTGACGCCGATCCACCATGCCGGCCGCTTCTTCAAGGTGCGCGGCCCACTGAACGCGCTGCCCTCGCCGCAGGGGCGCCCGGTGATGATCCAGGCCGGCGGCTCGCCGCGCGGGATAAAGGCCGCCGCGCATGTGGCCGACCATGTCTTCGGTGCCTCCAAGGCCCTGCCGTTGATGGCCCAGCAGCGCGTGGATCTGGACAAGCTGCTCCTCGCCGAAGGGCGCGATCCGGAGGAGGTCGGCATCTTCTGGGCCACCTAGGTCATGGTGGCCGACACCGCCGAGGAAGCGGCGCGGATGAAGGAGCGGATCATCGAATCCGTGCCCGAGGAGGCCGTCGGCGTCTGGCTGTCGCACAATAGCGGCTTCGACATGTCCACTTTGCCGGAGCGCTTCACCCTGCGCGAATTGCAGGAGCGGATCATCGCCGCCAATGCTTCCCCCGTCGGCTTCGTCGGCCTGCTCATCGCTGAGCACGGCGAGGATGGCGAGATAACGCGCAAGGAATTCTTCCATCACGGCCTGCGCGCCGCGACCGGCTATGCCAGCACCCGCACCGGCACGGCGAGCCAGGTGGCCGACCGGCTCGAGGAGGTTTTCGAGGCGACCGGCAGCCGCGGCGGCTTCATGCTCGGCCACAGCCAGGGCGGACCGCGCAGCCATCTTTGGAACCTCACCAACCTGCTGGTGCCCGAGTTGCAGCGGCGCGGCCGCTTCCGCACGCATTACGAAGGCCGCACGCTGAAGGAGAATCTGGCATCATGAGCGACGGTCCCCTCATCGCCACGCGCCCGACCGCCGTGGCTCCGCCCCGCTTCGATGCCGGGCGGCTGCTCAACATCCTGCTGCCGCTGCTGCTGTTGCTGGGCGTGCTGCTGTTGTGGTGGGGATCGGTGAAATACTTCCAAATCCCGGAATACCTGCTGCCCGCGCCAGGTGCCGTCGCCGACCGCATCGTGGCCGATCACGACCTTTTCCTCCGCCATGGCTGGGCGACGCTGAAGGTGGTGATGCTGGGCTTCCTGCTCAGCGCGGTCCTAGGCGTCGGGCTGGCGCTGGCCGTGGTGCTGAACCGGACGATCGAGCGCACGCTGATGCCCATCATCGTGGGCTCCCAGACCATTCCCAAGGTCGCCATCGCGCCGCTCTTCATCGTCTGGCTCGGCTTCGGGCTGGAGCCCAAGGTCGCCATCACCTTCCTGATCTCTTTCTTTCCGGTCGTCGTGTCCTCCATTTCCGGGCTCAAGGCGGTCGAGAACGACATGCTCGACCTCGTGCGCTCCATGGGCGCGGGCCGGTTGAAGTCCATCCTGAAGGTCCGCATCCCCACGGCGCTGCCGCAGATCTTCGCGGGGCTGAAGATCGCGATCTGCTCGGCGGTGGTGGGCGCGATCGTCGCGGAGTTCGTGGGTTCCGACGTGGGGCTGGGCTACCTGCTGCTGACCTCGACCGCAACGCTGGACGGCACGCTGGTCTGGGCCGCGCTGATGATCCTGGTCGCCATCGGCATCAGCCTCTTCGTCACGGTGGTGCAGCTCGAACGGCTGCTCATCCCCTGGCACGTCTCCATCCGCACCGAGCAATGACAAGGAAAGACCCGACGATGGATCACGCAAAGACCGGCTCGCACCGCCGCCTGCTGCTCGGCGCCGCAGCCGCGATCCTCGCCGCGCCGGCTGTGCGCGCCCAGACGCGGACGCGCGCCAGCCTGCGGCTCGACTGGGCGCTGAGCGGCTACCAGGTGCCCTTCTACTGGGGCGTCGACAAGGGCTACTACGCCGCGGAAGGCATCGACCTCGAGGTCCGCGACGGCTCCGGCTCGTCGCGTGCGGTGAGCCTGGTTCAGGCGAAGGAGGACACTTTCGGCATGGCCGATGCCGTCGTCCTCGCCAATGCCGTCGCGCGCGGCGTGAAGACGAAGTCGATCTTCGTGGTGGTGCAGAATGGCGGCTCGGCGATCATCTCCTGGGCAGAGCGGCCGATGCGCGCGCCCCAGGACATGGTCGGCCGCAGCATCGGCGCGGCGGCCGACCAGAAGACCACGCTCGACCTCTTCCTCAACGCCAACAATATCCGGCCCGACCAGGTGACGCAGCGCATCGTGAGCGTCGCGGCGCGCAACACCGTCTTCTACCAGGGGCAGGTGGACGGCATCGTCAGCTCGGTCATCGGCTCGCCCATGGATATGGTCGTGGCGGCGCGGGAAGGCCGGGGGCGGCCGATCCACATCATGCCCTTCGCCGATTTCGGCGTGCAGTCGCTCTCGCAGACGCTGCTCGCGCATGAGGACACGCTCTCCGCCCAGCCGGACCTCGTGCGCGGTTTCCTTCGGGCGAGCCTGCGCGCCATCGAGGAATGCCGGCTGGAAGCGAATTTCGACCCGATGACCGACGTCGCCATGCGGATGTCCCGCGCTCCGGCCACGCGGCGGGAATCGGTGAAGCTGCAATGGATGGAGACGCTGCCGCGGCTGCGCACGGCGGCCAATGAGGGGCGGCCCCTCGGCTGGACCTCCGAGGCCGATTGGGTGAATTGCGTGGACCTGCTGGTGCGCACCGGGGGCCTCACCCAGACCGTGCCGGCCAGCTCCATCTACACCAACGATTTCCTGCCGGCATGAGCATGACCGCGGATGCGGTGATCGGGCTGGAGGGCGTCCATCTCTCCTATGGTTCGCGCCGCGGCTCCGTGGCGGCGCTGGAGGATATCGGCATCACCGCGCGGCCGGGCGAGTTCATTGCCGTCGTCGGCCCCTCGGGTTGCGGTAAGAGCACGCTGCTAAAGCTGATCTCCGGGCTGCTTCAGCCGACGCAAGGCGTCGTGCGCCTCAATGGCAAACCGGTCACCGGCCCCTCGCCCGAGGTGGGGGTCGTGTTCCAGAGCCCGCTGCTCATGCCCTGGCGCAACGTGCTCGCCAACATCCTGCTGCCGATCGAGATCCGCGGGCTCGACATGGCGACCTATATGCCAAAAGCGCGTCGGCTCATCGAGCTGGTCGGCCTCTCCGGGTTCGCTGACCGCCATCCCTACGAGCTTTCGGGCGGCATGCAGCAGCGCGTCGGCCTTTGCCGCGCGCTTGTCCACGATCCCGAAGTGCTGCTGATGGACGAGCCCTTCGGGGCTCTCGACGCGATGACGCGCGAACTCATGAACGACGAGTTGCAGCGCATCTGGATGGAGCAACGCAAGACCGTACTGCTCATCACCCACAGCATTTCGGAAGCGGTCTATCTGGCGGATCGCATCCTGGTCATGGGTCCGCGGCCTGGACGGATCATCGGCGACATCACGGTCGATCTGCCACGCCCGCGCACGCTCGACATGTCCGAGAGCGTGGAATTCGCACGGGTCGCGAACCAGGTGCGCCGGTTGCTGAGCGCCATAGGCCAGATGGACTGAACTTGTAGCGATCCCGTTTCCGTCCTGCGTAGGATGGGGGCAGGGGGCGAAGACCCCCCGGAATACGGGAGCATCACCATGAAACGCCGTACCCTGCTGGCCGCGCTGCCGCTGGCCACGCCTGCCTTCGGCCAGGCACGCTATCCGAACCGGCCGATCCGTTTCCTCATCCCCTGGCCGCCTGGCGGCAGCCTCGACGCGCTGCACCGCCAGATGTTCGACATCATGGGACGCGACCTCGGGCAGAGCCTCGTGATCGAGAACATGCCGGGCGCCCGGGGCACCCGCGCCGCCTTCTTCCTGACGCAGCAGGCGCGGCCGGACGGCTACACGCTGGCGCATCATCACCTCTCGATCCTGCGCCACCCCTTCCTGACGCGGCAACCGACCTGGGACCCCGTCACGGACTTCTCCTACATCATGCAGATCACCGGCTTCGTTTTCGGCACCGCGGTGCGCGCCGACAGCCGCTGGCGGAGCTTCGACGACCTCATGAACGAGGCGCGGGAGAGACCTGGCGACCTGACCTATTCCACCTCCGGAATCGCGACCACGAACCATCTGGCCATGGAGGAAATCCTCACCCGGCGCGGCGGGCGGATGGAGCATATTCCCACGCGCGGCGCGCAGGAGGGCGTGACCATGCTGCTAGGTCGCCAGATCGACGTGGTGGCGGATTCCCAGAGCTGGCGGCCGCAGGTCGAAAGCGGCGAGTTCCGGCTCCTCTCGGCCTGGACGCCGACACGGCTGGGGTCGGCGCCCGACGCACCCACGCTGCTGGAACTGGGCTTCGGCATGAGCGTGACTTCGCCCTATGGCGTGGTCGGACCCAAGGGGATGGAGCCGGAGATCGTGAACCTGCTGCACCGCTCGATGAAGAAGGCGCTGCAGGACGAGTTGACCCAGGCGATCGCACGGCGATGGGAATTGCCGGACGAATATCTGGGGCCGCAGGAATACCTGGCCTTCGCGCAGGAGCGGGTGCTCTACGAGCGCGACATGGTGCGGCGGCTGAACCTCAGTATCGATTGAGGCCCGAGCAACTAGAGGCTGGCCCGGCCATGATGAAATGCCGCCGGACCGCGCCTCACGTCGCCCTCGGGAGCATCAGACGCCGAACCATTCCAGCTTGATCTTGTTGACATTCGCGAAGATCTTCACGTTGTTTTCCGCCTGTTCCACAGTGAGGTCGGTGCGGCCTCCGTTAAACATCAGCTGGCGGATGTCGGATAGAAAAGCAAAGCGATTCATGACCAACTTCTCAACCGTCTGGCTGAAGACGACCCGCTCGTAGATATGCGCTTCCACCATCACGTCTGGCATCTGCGAGTTTCTCAAGACCATGCTGCGATAGCAGCTGTTGATGATGTCATTCAGGGCGTCGCGTGAGGCGTGAAGAATCAGCGCCGGCAGGAAGCCGTAGGTGACGCGGCTGTTGTGATCTATGCCCGGGGTGAAGGTGTCGCCCATGTAATAGATCGCGTTGATCTTGAGGCGTTCCTTCAGCACGAACTGATGGTGGCCGTAGCCGAAGTTGGCGCCAAATGTCCGCCGGCCAAAGTTGAGCGCGCCGAAGACCTGCCGGGCCTTCGAGTTGAACTGCGCATTGGGCACCACGACACTGCCAACGTCGTCGCGCCGCTCGCCGCCGCCGGTTCCCATGAAGCGCGCAATGCCCTGCCTTGCGGCCGAGGCGATGTTCGGGCCGAACGAGACCGTGGTATCGACCTCGTCGCGTTTGCCCGCTTTGTTCGCTTCGCTCCCTGCGATCCTGCGCTCGGCCGTGCCATCGGGGCCGGGGGCCACATGGTCACCCCGCTCGTACATCTGTTTGTAGACACGGTGATGATTCGGGTTGTCGAACCAGCCTATGGTCTTGAAATTGATGGTCAGAGGCGCGGATTGCAGCGCGTGGGCTATATTCTTGATGACCTCGGCGATCTGCGCGTCGGGCATGGTTGAGAATTCGGACATGCTGCGCAGCTTGGTGACCACCTGCGCGTGCAACTGGCTCTCCTGCTTGTTGAGCGTCCGTACCTCACTGCGCGCGAAGTGATGCATCACGACCTTGGCGGACGTCGTCTGCATGTTCGCCGGAAGCTGGGTGGGCGTCGTGGCTTTTGTCCACGGGGACGACGGCAGGCTAGGCAGGGCCGGCATGCGCGTGCCGATCTTGGGCTGTTTGCGAAACCAGTCGGACATGAGCAATTCACCAGCGAAGTTTTTCGAGGAGCACCTTGCGCTTCGGCGCGTCGGGCGACGTCTGGAATGCGTGGAATTCCAGGGAACGTCATGGGAATTCCAGCCCTTCATCTTAGCGATAAATTATTGCATTCTCCGGCCAGTCACGGCAGCACGCGCTGCGGCCTGAGTTCTGCGCAGCGGGTGCCGTGCGAGCCTAAATGGGGTCCGACGAAAGAATGCCTTCACCGGTCGAGATTGCCGCAAAGCTGTCACTGACGAGCCAGGCATTGGGGTGCGGCAGCCACAAGGACCTTTGCGGGCGCTTCCGAGCGGTCAATCCGACGACCTATTTCGATTCGCAGCGATCGAGGAAGTGGATGCAGGGCAAGGCCGTTCCGCGCTTCGCCGAGGTGTATGAGGACTGGGCCAAGGTGCTGGGCCTCGCCCGGGCAGGCGCCTGGATCGCCGGCTGCAGCCTCGACGAATTCGAGAGCGAGCTGCAGGCCCGTCCTGGCGCAAGACCGCTGGCGCGCGCCGATGCCAAGTCCGCCGGCACGCTGGAAAGCGAGATCACGGGCCTCTACGCGGTCTATTCCATGGCGTGGTCTCCGCATTTCAGGGGCCGCGTCCTGCGTGGCTCGATGAGGCTGAGCCGCACCCGAAGCGCTTCGTTATCGGCAGAGTATTGCGAGGACCTGCCCATCGGTGCCTCGTTCTACCGCGGCGAAGCGGCGATCGCCGGCCGAACCCTGAGCCTTCCGCTGTACGAAATGGCCACCGGCCTGCCGCTCTTCATGAGCTTTTCCCTGCCAGGTCTGCCAACCGCCGTGATCGGCGGCGTGCAATGCGGAGTGGCACTTCTGTCGCCGAGCACGGAACCCATGACCGGCCGCATTCTGCTGGTGAAGCTACGCGGCGCGCCTGACCTGCGCGCTTCGAACCGATACCTGGAGACAGGGGAAAGCATGGCGGCCGACCTCGCCGCGCTGGGATTGGTGCTGCCTCCGGGATCCGATGAATTGCTCCGCGCGGCACTGGGTGAGCCCGATTGCCTGACGACGACGGAGCAGGCAGGCCTCTCCGAAATCTTCGATACGGCCTTTCTTGCGGGCTGATCCACCCCGAGTTGCGCAGCCTTAGGCCAGCCCCAGCGCCCAGAGCAGCACGCCTTTCTGCGCGTGCAGCCGGTTCTCGGCCTCGTCGAAGACGACGCTTTGCGGCCCATCCATCACCTCGTCGGTGATTTCCTCGCCGCGATGCGCAGGCAGGCAATGCATCACGATGGCATCGGGCGCCGCATGCCGCAGTAGCGCCGAATTGACCTGATAGGGCGCCAGCAGGTTGTGCCGCTGGCGCGCGCTGGTCCTGTCGTCGCTCATCGAGACCCAGGTGTCGGTCACCACGCAGCGGGCGCCGGCGACGGCCTCCTGCGGGTTGCTGGTCAACTCCACCCGCGCGCCCTGGCCGCGCGCCCAGGCGATGAGCTCGGGCTTGGGCGCCAGTTCAGGCGGCGTCGCCACGCGCAGCGTGAAGTCGAAGCGCGCCGCCGCCTGGATGAAGGATTGCGCGACGTTGTTGCCGTCGCCCGTCCAGGCCACGATCTGCCCGGCGATCGGGCCGCGATGTTCCTCGAAGGTCATCACGTCGGCCATCAATTGGCAGGGGTGCGAGACGTCGGTCAGGCCGTTGATCACCGGCACGGTCGCGTATTCGGCGAGCTCGCGCATCTTGGAGACGTTGTCGGTGCGCAGGATGATCGCGTCCACGTAGCGGGAGAGGACTCGCGCGGTGTCGGCGGGAGTTTCGCCGCGTCCCAGTTGAGTGTCCTTGCCCGCCAGCGACACGACGTCGCCGCCCAGCTGGCGAATGCCCACTTCGAAGCTGACGCGCGTGCGCGTCGAGGGCTTCTCGAAGATCATGGCGATGTGCTTGCCGGCGAGCGGCTTGCCTACGAGTTCACCGCGCTTGGCGCGCGTGCCGAGGTCGAGCATGCGGCGCAGGGTCTGCGGATCATGGTCCATCAGTTCCAGGAAGTGGCGCGGCGCGCCACTTCCCTCGATGGGTTTCAGCACTGCGCTCACTTCGCCGGCGCCATCACTTTGGCGGGCGTCAGCGCGAGGCAGGTACGGTCGAGCATGGCAAGCGCCTCGTCGACCTCGACCTCGGTGACGATGAGGGGCGGTGCCACCCGCAGCACGTTCATACCCGCGGCCACGGTGAGGAGGCCCTGGGCCACACAGGCTGTCTGCATGTCGCTGTTGACGATCTCCGGGCGCAGTTTCAGGCCCAGCAGCAGCCCGGCACCCTGGACATGCTCCACCACGGTCGGATGGCGCTCGGCCAGCGCCACCATGCCGCGCCAGAGATGACGCGCCACGCGGTCGACCTGGGCCAGGAAACCCTCGGCCAGCACGACGTCCAGCACCGCATTGCCGGCTGCGCAGGCCAGCGGGCTGCCGCCATAGGTGGTGCCGTGCGTGCCAGGCTTGAGATGCTTGGCCACGGCTTCCTTCGCCAGGACGGCGCCGAGCGGAAAGCCGCCGCCGATGCCCTTGGCAGAACTCATCACGTCCGGCTCGATGCCGGCCCATTGATGCGCCCAGAGCTTGCCCGAACGGCCCATGCCGGTCTGCACTTCGTCCAGCGCCAGAAGCAGGCCGAACTCGTCGCAAACGGAACGGAGTTCCTTCAGGAAGCGCAGGTCGGCAGGTCGCACGCCGCCCTCGCCCTGGATCGGCTCGATCATGATGCCGGCCGTGGCCGGCCCGATGGCGTCGCGCACCGCGTTCATATTGCCGAAGGGCACATGGTCGAAGCCCTCTACCACCGGGCCGAAGCCCGCGAGGTACTTCTCGTTGCCGGTGGCGGCCAGCATGGCCAGCGTGCGGCCATGGAAGGCGCCTTCGAAGCAGATCATCCGGAAGCGTTCCGGATGGCCGTTCTCGGCGTGGTACTTCCGCACGGCCTTGACCATGCCTTCGTTCGCCTCGGCGCCCGAATTGCAGAAGAAGACCGAATCCGCGAAGGACGCCGCCACATGCCGCGCCGCCAGCTTCTCGGCCTGGGGCACGCGGTAGAGGTTGCTGACGTGCATCACCTTCGCCGCCTGCTCCGCGATCGCCTTCACCAGGTGCGGATGGCCATGGCCGAGCGAGCTGGTGGCGATGCCGGAGCCGAAGTCGAGGAATCGTCGTCCGTCGTCCGTCCACACGTAGGCGCCTTCGCCCCGCTCGAAAGCGAGGTCGGCACGGTTGTAGGTCGGCATCAGGGCGGGAATCACGCTTCAGCGCTCCTCTGGAAGTGTTTCCCCTCGCCAAACGCGAGGAGAAACCTCCAATGTGACGCAAAAGCCAGGGGAAGCAAGCCTTTCGGTAAGAAGGCTTTGTTACTGACGCCCGGTATTGGCGCCCTGTCCGGCCACGGGGACCGTATTGCCGCCGCCGGCACCGCCGGGGAGCGCACCAGGTCCGAAGCGCCCGATATTGCCGAAGAGGGCCTGGAGCATGCTGCGCTCGTTGCCCGGCGTCGGCGTCTCCCGGCTGACGAAGTCCACGCGCGGCATGTCCGCGCCGTCGATCTTGCGGACCTCGGTCAGGGTGCCCTGCTGGTTGAAGTTGACGGCCACGACGTGCTGGTCGCGCAAAGCGAGGTTCTGCGCGGGCCGCAGCTGCGTCTGGCCGCTGATGTAGTACCAGACGTCGTCCGAGAAGGTGCCGGACTGGCTGGGGCTGCCGAGCAGGGTCTGCACGTCGCTGCGCGTCGAAACGCCCGGCGTCAGCTGCGCCAGTTGCTCGTCGCTCACCGCATTGCCGCGATTGACGATGGGCGTCGAGAAGACGTTGCGCGGCCTTTCGGGCATTGGCGGCAGGTAGGCGCAGCCCGCCAGCGCCGGCCCGGTGAGGAGCACGGCGGCGAGAACGCGGTTGCGGATGTTGACCGAGGCGGGATGACGGGCCATGTGCCGGGATTAACGACACCCGGCCGCTTCGGTCAATGCGCCTCTCGGCCGCCCTTCCAGGAACTTTTTCGCCATGGGCCTTCTCGGCCTCTTCCGCCGCCCCCGCCACGAGCGGACCGGCTTTATCCTCTACGGCGCGGCCGTGGGCATGGCGCGAGCGCCCGAATTCTATGCGCAAAGGGGCGTCCCCGACACCGCTGCGGGCCGGTTCGAACTGGTGGCGCTGCACACGTCCTTGCTGATCCGGCGGCTGCGCATGGCGGGCGACCGCACCGGCGACGCGCTGGCCCAGGCGGTGTTCGACGCCATGTTCTCCGACATGGACGTCAATCTGCGGGAGATGGGGATCGGCGACCTCAGCGTCGGCAAGCGGGTGAAGATGCTGTGGGAAGGCTTCCACGGCCGCTCCCAATCCTATGCGGAGGCGCTGGACGCCGGCGACGCGCCGGCCCTGGCCGAAGCCCTCTCGCGCAATATTTGGGTGAAGGAGCCGGTGCCCGAGGGCGCGGCCGATTCGCTGGCTCAATACGCCATCCGTCTCGATAAGGTCCTGGCGGACCAGACCGTCGAGGCCATGGCCAAAGGCGAGGTGCGTTTCGTATGATTCCCGAGTTCACCCACAAGCTGCCGCTGGCCCATGTACCGCTCGGCGGCCAGTCGCTGCGCCTGGAGGCCAGTCCGGCCGAACGCGCCGCACTCGCCAAGCGCCTTGAACTGCTGGAACTGCACGCCCTGGTCGCCGAACTCCATCTAAAGCCGGGACCGGACGGCGTGGTGCTCGTCAGCGGCCGGCTGACCGCCGAGCTGGACCAACCCTGCGGCATTTCCCTTGTCCCGGTCCGGCAGTCGGTGGAGGAGCCGGTCGCTTGGCGGCTGCTGCCCGAGGGCATGGAGCCCGGCGACGGCGAGGACGACCCTGACGACATCGAGACGGAGCAGGGCGCGGCCGACCTGGGCGAGGCGTTGGCCCAGCAGCTCTCGCTTGCCGTCGATCCCTACCCGCGCGCGCCGGGCGCCGAACTCCCCGCCGAGTATGCCAATGACGGCCCGCATGGCCCCTTTGCATCTCTGTTGAAGCTCAAGCGCCCAGACTAGCTTGCGCGAGGGAGAGAGAGGGTGCTAATCGCGCCCCTCGCTGCCGTTGCACGCCCGCCGCGGTGGGTTCTGCTCGGGCAATCCGCTCGGGCAATCCGCGCCCAGAAATATTCCGTTGAAAGGCTGCCTCCATGGCCGTCCCGAAGAAAAAAGTTTCGCCCTCCCGTCAGGGCATGCGCCGCAGCCACGACGCCGTGGTCAAGGAAGCGCACATCGAGTGCTCCAACTGCGGCGAGCTCAAGCGCCCGCACCATGTCTGCTCCTCCTGCGGTCATTACGACGGCCGTGAAGTTGCGGCCGCGGACTCGCTGAAGGGCGTGGTCCACAGCTAGCGTGCGGAGCAGCGGGGCCCTCCATCCGTGAATATGGCGGTACCCGCCGACGGAAGCATCCGGCGGTTTTCCCTGGCCATCGATGCGATGGGCGGGGATCACGCGCCCGATTGCATTCTGGATGGCCTTGAACTGGCCGCTGAGCGGCATCCCCAGGCGCAGTTTCTGCTCGTGGGCGATGAAGCGAAGCTGCGCGACGCGCTGGCCCGGCGCCCGCGCGCTGCGAAGCTCTGCGTCATCCGCCATGCACCGGACGCCATTCCCGGCGACATGAAGCCGACCGTGGCGCTGCGCCAGGGGCGGAAATCCTCCATGCGCCTGGCGATCGACGCCGTGGCGAACGGCGAGGCCGCCGGCGTGGTGTCGGCCGGCAATACCGGCGCGCTGCTGGCGCTCGCCAAGATCGTCATCAAGACCATGCCCGAGATCGGCCGTCCGGCGCTTGCCGCGATCACGCCCTCGGCGCGCGGCGATGTTGTGATGCTCGACCTCGGCGCCAATGTTCAGTGCGACGCCCGCAACTTGATCGAATTCGCCATTATGGGCGATGCCTTCGCACGCGCCGTGCTCGGCCTCCCCAGCCCGACGATCGGCCTGCTCAACGTCGGCTCCGAGGAGCTGAAGGGCGACGACCGCGTGCGCCAGGCGGCCGAAGTGCTTCGCGACGGGCATGCCCAGCTGAATTTCCACGGCTTCATCGAGGGCCACGACATCGCGGCCGGCACGGTGGATGTCGTCGTCACCGACGGCTTCACCGGCAATGTCGCGCTCAAGACAGGCGAGGGCGCGCTGAAGCTGATGCGCGACCTGCTGCGCCAGGTCTTTACCTCGACCATCCCGGCGCGGGTGGGTTACCTCCTCGCCCGCCCGGCGCTCGAGCGGCTGCGCGAATGGATGGACCCGCGCCGCTACAATGGCGCCATCCTCCTCGGTCTGAACGGCGTCGTCGTGAAATCCCATGGCGGCACGGATGCGACCGGCTTTGCCCATGCCGTGGACGTGGCGATGGACATGGTGACGCACGGTTTCACCCAGAGCATTCGCGAGGGGCTTTCGCGCCTGGCGACGCATGCTGCCGCCCCTTTGGCCGTTCCCCCGATCGCAGCCCAGCAGGACTGATTTTGCCGTGACGCTTCGTTCCATGATCGTCGGTTGCGGCGGGTATCTGCCGCCGAATATCCTCGATAACGACGCCCTGGCCGCGAAATTCGGCCTGGACACCACCGACGAGTGGATCCGCGACCGCAGCGGCATTCGCCAGCGGCATCTGGCGGGCCCCGATGATTCCGCGACCTCGCTCGGCGCCGAGGCCGCGCGGCGCGCCTTGGCCCAGGCCGGTACCACGGCGGATGAGGTGGATGCCGTCATCGTCGCGACGTCCACGCCGGACAATGCATTCCCCTCGACAGGCGCGCATATTCAGGCGGCGCTCGGCATGACCCGGGGGTTCGCCTTCGACATCTCGGCCGCCTGTACCGGCTTCATCTACGGATTGTCGGTGGCGGATGCGCTGATCCGCAGCGGCCAGGCGCGTTCCATCCTGGTGATCGGCACCGAGGTCTATTCGCGCATCCTGGACTGGACCGACCGTTCCACCTGCGTCCTCTTCGGCGATGGGGCGGGGGCGGTGCTGCTGCGTGCCGAGGAAGGCGAGCGCGGCGTGCTCTCCACCCATCTGCACG